>JAEWPB010000122.1 GCA_023399465.1 Pseudomonadota bacterium | reverse complement strand
AGATGGGCGTGCGCCCGAACTCCGCCTTCAAGAAGTGCGCCCGCATCGTCGGCGACGTCATGGGTAAGTTCCACCCGCATGGCGACGCCTCGATCTACGATGCGCTGGTGCGCCTCTCCCAGGAGTTCTCCATCCGTTATCCGCTGGTCGACGGCCAGGGGAATTTCGGCAATATCGATGGCGATGGCGCCGCCGCCATGCGCTACACCGAAGCGCGCATGACGGAAGTCGCCTCGCTGCTTCTGGAAGGCATCGATCAGGATGCGGTCGACTACCGGCCGACCTACAACGAGGAAGACGATGAGCCGATCGTGCTGCCCGGCGCCTTCCCGAACCTGCTCGCCAACGGCACATCAGGCATTGCGGTGGGCATGGCGACGTCGATCCCGCCGCACAACGTGCATGAACTCTGCGATGCCGCGCTGCACCTGATCAAGCATCCCGACGCGACGGTCGAGGACCTGATGGCGGATCCCGCCGATCCCACCCGGGGCGGGATCGAGGGGCCCGACCTTCCGACCGGCGGCATCATCATCGATAGCCGCGCATCGATCATCGAGGCCTACAAGACCGGGCGTGGCGGCTTTCGCGTTCGCGCGCGGTGGGAGGTCGAGGACCTCGGACGCGGCGGTTACCAGATCGTCGTTACCGAAATTCCGTTCCAGGTGCAGAAGTCGCGGCTGATCGAAAAGATCGCCGAACTGCTGATTGCCCGCAAGCTGCCGTTGCTCGACGACATCCGCGACGAGTCGGCGGAAGATGTCCGCATCGTGCTCGTGCCGAAGAACCGGTCGGTCGATGCAACGCTGCTGATGGAATCGCTGTTCAAGCTTTCCGAACTCGAGAGCCGCCTGCCGCTCAACATGAACGTGCTCTCCATGGGCCGCGTACCCAAGGTGATGGCGCTCAACGAGGTGCTGGTCGAGTGGCTGGCGCACCGCCGCGAGGTTCTGGTTCGCCGCTCCCGCTTCCGTCTGGCGGCGATCGACAGGCGCCTTGAGATCCTCGGCGGCCTGCTGATCGCCTACCTCAACCTCGACGAGGTCATCCGCATCATCCGTGAAGAGGATGAGCCCAAGCCGGTGATGATGGCGCGCTGGTCGCTGTCCGACATCCAGGTCGAGGCGATCCTCAACATGCGTCTGCGTGCGTTGCGCAAGCTCGAGGAAATCGAGATCCGCACCGAACACGACAACCTGACCAAGGAAAAGGCCGACATCGAGGCGCTCCTTGCTTCCGAAGACAAGCAGTGGCGGGTCATCGAGCACGAGGTCCAGGACGTCCGCAAGAACTTCGCCAAGGGGCGGGGCAAGCCCTATGCCCGCCTGACGACCTTTGCCGATGCGCCCGACGCCGACGTCGAAGCGATCCATCAGGCGATGATCGAGAAGGAACCGATCACCGTCGTCGTTTCGGAAAAGGGCTGGATCCGCGCCCTCAAGGGGCACATTTCCGACACCTCGTCGCTGTCCTTCAAGGAAGGTGACGGCTTGAAGGTGGCGTTCCCGGCACAGACGACCGACAAGATCCTGCTGCTGACGACCGGCGGCAAGGTCTACACGCTTGGTGCCGACAAGCTTCCGGGCGGGCGCGGACACGGTGAACCGTTGCGCATCATGGTCGACATGGAAAACGATCAGGACGTGCTGACGGCCTTCGTCCACGATCCCTCGCGCAAGCTCCTGCTGGCATCGACGGCGGGCAACGGCTTCATAATCTCCGAAACCGAGATGGTCGCCAATACCCGCAAGGGCAAGCAGACCATGAACGTCTCCATGCCTGACGAGGCGAAGCTCTATGCCACCGTGCGTGGCGACCATGTCGCCGTCGTCGGCGAGAACCGCAAGCTCCTGGTGTTCCCGCTGGATCAGGTGCCGGAGATGACCCGCGGCAAGGGCGTGCGTCTGCAGCGCTACAAGGATGGCGGCATTTCCGACATCCGCTGCTTCGCGATCGAGGAAGGCCTGACCTGGGAAGACAGCGCAGGGCGCACGTTCAGCAAGAACAAGGACGAACTGATCGAGTGGCAGGGCGACCGGGCATCTGCCGGACGGGCCGTTCCGAAGGGCTTCCCGCGCAGCGGCAAGTTCAGCGGCTGAGTACCGGGAAAACGATTCTGATGAATCCATGAACGGCGCCCCTGCGGGCGCCGTCGCTTTATTATTAGGCGAGCATGCTGGACACTGAAGGCCCGTCTGGCTTCGTTACGCGGCGGGTGCTTCCGCCATTGCAGCCTGCAAAGACTTCGCCCGCATCTGCCAGATCGAGTGGCCGATCAAGGCAAGGATGAGGATCGAGCCGCCGATCACGGTCTGGCTGTTCGGGGTTTCGGCAAAGATGATCCATACCCAGATCGGCGCGAGGATCGTTTCCAGCAGGTAGAACATGCCGACTTCGGGGGCCGAGAGGTAACGCGGGCCGGTCGCCAGGCACCAAAAGGCGAGCGGCATCATCACCGCGCCGTTGAAGACGATCCAGAACGGAGAGCTGATCTGCAGCCCGCCTGAACCTGCCATCACGAAGGCGAAGCCGATACTGGCCGGAAAGATCGTTCCGACCAGCGACACGAATCCCATTTCCCGCTTCGACGCGCGGGCGGTGGTGATCGCGCCGGCAAGCGACAGGGCGGAGAGGGCGGCGAGCCCGTCGCCAAGGAGGTGGCCGGCCGACAGGCCGCCGGCAACGATCGTGCCGACGCCGCCGATCATCACGACCATGGTCACCAGCGTGGCCGTGGACGGACGTTCGCCGAGGAATACCCAGGAGAGCAGGGCGGCAAACATCGAGGTGAAGGCGAGGATGAACACGACATTGGCGGTCGACGTGTGGTAGACCGCGCCGAGGAAGGTCATCGTGCCAAGTGCGTAGAAGCCGCCGACGGCGATGCCGATCCAGCCCGGGACGAGTGGCGGGCGGGCCCGGGTGAACCTGCGGACAACGAGCCAGATGAGGATTGCCATCGTGAAGGTGGTGATGCTGCGAACGGCTAGAATCGACCAGACATCGCCATCGGCGAGATGGATGAGCGGAATATCCCAGGACAGGGCTAGCCCGCCGATCGTGGTGATGACCAGACCTTTTTGATGTTCAGACAATGTCGGGAATGTCATGATTGCTCGTTTTCGCTCGTGTTCGGGCGGGAGGGATCGTATCGTTCCCAGCCGCGGGCAGTGAGGTGTTCTTGCGGCAGGAAGCGTGTCTTGTAATCCATCTTGCGCGACCCCCTGACCCAGTATCCTAGGTAAACATGGGGCAGGCCGAGCGCCTGGGTGCGACGGATGTGGTCGAGAATCATGAAGGAACCGAGCGAGCGGCGTTCCATTCCCGGATCGAAATAGGAGTAGACCATCGATAGACCGTCCGCCATCACGTCGGTCAGGGCCGCCGCGACCAGCGTGCCGCGCGGATTTGGGGCGAGCCCGGCGCCTTCCTCGCGGATGCGATACTCGACGATCCGGGTGTTGACGTGGGTGTCCTCGACCATGATCGCATAGTCGAGCACCGACATGTCGGACATGCCGCCTTGCTGGTGGCGGCTGTCGAGGTAGTGCCGGAAAAGAGAAAACTGCTCGCTCGAGGGCTGGGCCGCGAAATCGGTGGCGATCAGGTCGCGGTTTGCCGCATCGACGCGGCGCATCGAGCGGGTCGGCTGGAATTCGTTCGCGAGGATGCGGACCGAGACGCAGGCCCGGCAGGTCTCGCAGGCGGGACGATAGGCGATGTTCTGCGAGCGACGGAAACCGCCCTGCGTCAGCAGGTCGTTCATTTCGGCAGCGCGCGGGCCGACCAGATGAGTGAAGACCTTGCGCTCCATCTCATTCGGCAAATAGGGGCAGGCAGCAGGCGCTGTGAGATAGAACTGCGGTGAAGGCGAGGTCTGGGTATTCATGGTCCGCAGGCCGGTCCGTTCTTGATGTCGTTCGCTTTAATACCATGGCGCAAGATTGCAAAACGTCAACCTCGCCTTTGCGGGCGTTGCGGGTTGTCTACTCACAAACGAAAACGGAGCGCCAGAGCGCTCCGTAGGGGGCCGGGGGTGATGTTCAGGTCCGGATCACCGCCGTCCCGATCAGCAGATCGTGGAGGAGGCGGCTGCGATCCGTAAACAGCCCGACCAGAAGGACGAGCGGCGTCAGGATCGAATTGAGGATCCAGAACAGCGCCAGATGGACGATCGCCAGCAGGAAGTCGATGCGCTGGCCGTCGACGCGGATCATGGCGATCCCCATCGCCCGCATACCGGGAGAGGCTTGCGCATCGCCGCCGACCGTCAGGCCGAAATAGAGCGCCGCGACGATGAAGAACAGGACCGGGTAGAGATAGAAGCCCAGTCCGAGCGTCAGCAGGCCGAGAAAGAACACCACAAACGCGGCCGGAACGCACAGCACCAGAATCAGAATGTAATCGATCATAAATGCAAATACGCGCCGTGACAGCGTGCCGCTATAGGCGCGCCAGTCGTTCGGTACCGTTTCGGCAGGGGTGGGGTTCAGGCTCATTCCGGTCTCCAGTGGATCTGTTCTTCCGATATGGTGACGCCACTGGCAAATGCAAAGACCGGTGAAACTATTTCCCGCGCGAAAGGGCCCGGGCCACGTCCATTGCGAAATAGGTCAGGATGCCGTCGCAGCCGGCGCGCTTGAAACAGAGCAGCGTTTCCATCATCACCTTGTCGCCGTCGATCCAGCCGTTCATGGCTGCGGCCTTGATCTGGGCATACTCGCCGGAGACCTGATAGGCGTAGGTCGGCATGGCAAAGGCTTCCTTCACCCGCCAGCAGATGTCGAGATAGGGCAGGCCCGGCTTGATCATCAGCATGTCGGCGCCTTCCTCGACATCGAGCGCGGTCTCGCGCATCGCTTCGGCGCCGTTTGCCGGATCGATGTAGTAGGTCTTCTTGTCGCCCTTCAGCAGGCCGCCGGTCGAAATCGCTTCGCGGTAGGGGCCGTAATAGGCGGAGGCGAATTTGGTCGCATAGGCCATGATGCCGACGCCCTGGTGCCCGGCTGCGTCCAGCCCGCGGCGGATGGCGCCGATGCGCCCGTCCATCATTTCGGAAGGAGCGATAATGTCGGATCCGGCTTCCGCCTGTGCGATGGCCGCCTTGACGACGATGTCGACGGTTTCGTCGTTGATGATCTCGCCCTCGCGCAGGATGCCGTCATGGCCATGGCTGGTGAAGGGATCCATCGCGACGTCGGTGATGATGCCGATATTGGGAACGGCCTTCTTGATCGCGCGCGTGGCCTGGTTGATGAGGTTGTTGGCGTCGAGACAGTTGGAGCCGGTGTCGTTGCGAAGGGCCATGTCGATATTCGGGAATGTCGCGATCGCCGGGATGCCGAGATCGGCTGCCTCCCTTGCCGCTTCGACCGCCTTGTCGACGGACATGCGGTTGACGCCAGGCATCGAGGCGACGGGCTCGACGATGCCGCTGCCGGACACCACGAAGATCGGCCAGATCAGGTCGTCGACGCTGAGGCGGTTCTCCTGCACCAGGCGGCGCGTCCAGTCAGCCTTGCGGTTGCGCCGCATGCGCCGATGTCCGGTGATCTCGTCGACCAGGTGTGTTTTGTCCTGCATTGGGTTTGCCTCTATCGATGCGTAGTACGATTCAGATGTGTGCAATATCACGCGCTTTGAATGATTCAAAACGACGAAAGGCCGCATAGCCGTCTGGCGGCATCGGGCCGCTGCTTATATGCTCGGGCCATGGAAAACGATTCCCCCACCGTCCCCCGGCGTACACTCACCGAGATCCTGTTCGTGATCTTCCTCCGGTTGGTCGCGTTGTCGTGCTTCTGGTACGGGCTCCAATACTGGGCGATGCTCGTCGGCTACACCGGTGGCGGCAGCGGCCGCTTCGACCTTCTGCCGCTTCCGTGGAAGGTTGCCGGCGCGGCGCTGGCGGTCATCTTCCCGGTCGCCGCTCTCGGCCTGTGGCTGACGGTCTCCTGGGGGCCGGTGATCTGGCTTGTCGCGGCCGGCAGCCAGGTGCTGATGTATACGGTGTGGCCGGAGATCTTCGGCAGGAATCCCTACATCGTTCCGATGCATGCGGCGGTGGTCGTTCTCTATGTTGCCCTGCGCCTGGCGCTATGGCGGGAGAGGCGGCGACAGGAGGAACGGGTAAGGGTTGATTCACCCTGAGACAAGGTGGCTTTCTGGTAAGGTGCTGTTAAGGCTGCAGTTTAAGTAGAATTTTATAGGTATTCGATAGGGTCTCACTCAAGGCGGGAATGAACAACGAGACACCGCCAAACAAAACAGTGAGGCACGAAAATGAACACCAAAATGAAGCCGCAGGCCGCAGCCGCTCCCCAAGACCCGCAGGAAGAAGCAATCCGCGACCTGTACATGGAATCCCTTCACCTTGTCGAGCGTCTGCACCGCCGCCTGCTCGATGTCATCAAGGACGAATTCGACCGCCAGGGTCGCAGCGACGTCAATGCCGTCCAGGCCCTGTTGCTCTTCAACATCGGCAATTCTGAACTGACCGCCGGCGAACTGCGCTCCCGTGGCTACTACCTCGGCTCCAACGTTTCCTACAACGTCAAGAAGCTCGTAGACCTCGGCCTGATCAACCACCAGCGTTCCCGCGTCGACCGTCGTTCGGTACGCATCAGCCTCACCGAAGAAGGCCAGCGCATAGCCGAAACCGTCGCGAAGCTCTACGAACGCCACATCGGCTCGATCCAGAAGGTCGGCGGCATCGGCAACGACGAGTTCACCCAGATGAACAAGCTGCTGCAGCGCCTTGATCGTTTCTGGAACGACAGCATCATGTATCGTCTGTAATCGCCATGAAATTTTCTCGAAAAAGCCGGGTGCCATCGATGCGCCCGGCTTTGTCGTTTCCGGCTAAGCCTTTAGGTGCATGGCGCCTTAGGTGACACGAATTGGCCATATTGATATGGGACCGACCGTGAAGACTGTCTGCGACCGCTCCGAGTCGCCGGGCGTCATCACGAATGCTTGATTGAGGGGGGCAGCAAGTGCCGTTGGTTGGCGAATGTTAACCATGGCAATGCTAGGTCTTGCGGCCATCGCCTCTATGAAACGATGGTAGGAATAATGTCGAAAAAATCCGGAATTGATGCTTACTCGCGCCGCGCTTTCCTGCGCTCGGCCGCAACGGTAGGCGCCGCTGCGCTGGCAGCGCCCGCCATGGCTCAATCGGCTATTGACGATCTGATCAACGCACCGCGGCGCGGCAACTGGGACGACCAGTTCGACGCCAAGGCCTCCCGTTCATCCGCCGCTATCGCTTCCGTCAACCCCATCCTCGGCCCGGGTGCCGTCGCCAACGTCCAGCAGGCGATCTACGACTATCAGACGATCGTCGCCAATGGCGGTTGGCCGCAGGTCAATCCGCAGACCAAACTGCAACTCGGCGTCGTCGATCCCGCGGTCCAGGCGCTCCGCCAGCGCCTCATGGTGTCAGGCGATCTGCCGCGCGCCGCCGGTCTGTCCAACTCCTTCGATTCCTATGTCGATGGCGCGGTGAAGCGCTTTCAGGCCCGTCACGGTCTGCCTGAGGACGGCGTCATCGGCGAATATACGCTGAAGGCGCTGAACGTCTCGGCCGATGTCCGGCTCGCCCAGCTCAATACCAATCTCGTCCGCATCCAGGCGATGTCCGGCGACCTCGGTCGCCGCTACGTGATGGTCAACATCCCGGCCGCCTATATCGAGGCCGTCGAAAACAACCGCGTCGCGCTGCGCAACACCGCCATCGTTGGTAGCATTTCGCGCCAGTCGCCGGTTCTCAATTCCAAGATCTATGAGGTCATCCTCAATCCGTACTGGACCGCGCCGCGCTCGATCGTCCAGAAGGACATCATGCCGCTGATGCGCAAGGATCCGACCTACCTCGAGCGCAACAACATCCGCCTGATCGACGGCCAGGGCAACGAGGTTTCGCCGCAGACCATCGACTGGCACGCGGAAAAGGCGCCGAACCTGATGTTCCGCCAGGATCCGGGCAAGATCAACGCCATGTCCTCGACGAAGATCAACTTCCACAACGAGCATGCCGTCTACATGCACGACACGCCGCAGCAGGGCCTGTTCAACAAGCTGATGCGCTTCGAATCCTCGGGCTGCGTGCGCGTGCAGAACGTGCGCGACCTGTCGCGCTGGCTGCTTCAGGAAACGCCCGGCTGGGATCGTCAGCAGATGGAGCGGGTCATCCAGAGCCGCGTCAATACGCCGATCCGCCTTGTCGAGGAGGTGCCGGTCTACTTCGTCTACATCACCGCCTGGTCGGCGAAGGACCGCGTCGTCCAGTTCCGCGACGACATCTACCAGCGTGACGGCGCGACCGAGCTTGCGCTGCAGACGACCACCGGCATCGAGCGTCCGGCCGGTTCGGTCGAGGACGATATCCTGCCGCAGTAAAGAGCAACGGCTTGGGGCGACAGCGCCCGTGTCCACTCGCAGATGCCGCGCTCGCAAGCGCGGCATTTGCTTTTTGTGCCCCGGTTGCCTATCCAATCGTAGATAGCCCAGCAAATGTCGCACGATGTATTGCGATTGCTTCGCGGGAGGGCTAAGACCCCTTCGCCATCAAGTTCAGGAGCCTTCATGATGACCAACGCTTCCGGTATCACCGATGCATTCTTCAGCCGTCCGCTTGCCGAGTCCGATCCGGAGATCTTCGGCGCGATCGAGAAGGAGTTGGGGCGTCAACGCCACGAAATCGAGCTGATCGCCTCTGAAAACATCGTTTCGCGCGCCGTGCTCGAAGCCCAGGGCTCGATCATGACGAACAAGTATGCCGAAGGCTATCCGGGCAAGCGCTTTTATGGCGGCTGCCAGTTCGTCGACATCGCTGAAGAACTGGCGATCGAGCGTGCCAAGAAGCTGTTCGGCGTCAATTTCGCCAACGTCCAGCCGAACTCCGGTTCGCAGATGAACCAGGCCGTCTTCCTTGCGCTGCTGCAGCCGGGCGACACCTTCATGGGTCTCGACCTCAACTCCGGTGGTCACCTGACGCACGGTTCGCCTGTCAACATGTCCGGCAAGTGGTTCAACGTCGTTTCCTACGGCGTTCGCGAAGGCGACAACCTGCTCGACATGGACGAGGTTGCCCGCAAGGCCGAAGAGCACAAGCCGAAGCTGATCATCGCCGGCGGCACCGCCTATTCCCGCATCTGGGACTGGAAGCGCTTCCGCGAGATTGCCGACAGCGTCGGCGCTTACCTGATGGTCGACATGGCCCACATCGCCGGTCTCGTTGCCGGTGGCCAGCATCCGTCGCCGTTCCCGCATTGCCACGTCGCGACCACGACGACCCACAAGTCGCTTCGCGGCCCGCGCGGCGGCATGATCCTCACCAATGAGGAGGATCTGGCGAAGAAGATCAATTCGGCCGTATTCCCCGGCCTCCAGGGCGGCCCGCTGATGCACGTCATCGCCGCCAAGGCCGTGGCATTCGGCGAAGCCCTGCAGCCGTCCTTCAAGGACTATGCCGCTCAGATCGTCAAGAACGCCAAGGCGCTCTCCGACACCCTGATTGCCGGCGGCGTCGACGTCGTTTCCGGCGGTACCGACAACCACCTGATGCTGGTTGACCTGCGCAAGAAGAACGCGACCGGCAAGCGTGCCGAAGCCGCGCTCGGCCGCGCCTACATCACCTGCAACAAGAACGGCATCCCGTTTGACCCGGAAAAGCCCTTCGTCACCTCGGGCGTTCGCCTCGGCACTCCGGCCGGCACCACCCGTGGCTTCAAGGAAGCCGAGTTCAAGGAAATCGGTAACCTGATCATCGAAGTCCTCGATGGTCTCAAGGTCGCCAATTCCGACGAAGGCAACGCTGCCGTCGAGGCCGCCGTGCGCGAGAAGGTCGTCGCACTGACCGGCCGCTTCCCGATGTATCCGTACCTCGGCTAAGGAGAAACGATGCGCTGCCCTTACTGCGGTTCTGAAGATACCCAGGTGAAGGACTCCCGTCCGGCGGAGGATGGCTCGGCCATCCGCCGCCGGCGCATCTGCCCGGATTGCGCCGGGCGCTTTACGACCTTCGAGCGCGTGCAGTTGCGCGAGCTCATGGTCATCAAGAAGACCGGCCGCAAGGTTCCGTTCAATCGGGACAAGCTGGTCAAATCCTTCGATATCGCGCTGCGCAAGCGCCCGGTCGAGCGCGATCGCATCGAGCGCGCGGTGTCGGGCATCGTCCGTCGACTGGAAAGCTCCGGCGAAACCGACATCTCGTCCGAGGAAATCGGGCTGCAGGTGCTCGAGGCGCTGAAGAACCTCGATGACGTTGCGTTCGTCCGCTATGCCTCGGTCTACCGTGATTTCTCGCATGCCGAGGATTTCGAGAAGGTCATTACCGAGATCAGTGCGAAGATCGCCCGCGATCCGGCTCTGGACAGGTGACGCATGGGTGCCGTGGACGAAGATCAGCGGTTCATGGCGGCGGCTATCCGACTTTCGCGCTGGAATACCGGCCGCACGTCCACCAATCCTTCGGTCGGCTGCATCATCGTCCGTGACGGCGTGATCGTCGGCCGGGCGGTGACCGCTCCCGGCGGCCGTCCGCATGCCGAGACGCAGGCGCTCGCCGATGCCGGCGAGGCCGCGCGCGGTGCCACCGTTTATGTTACCCTTGAGCCATGTTCGCATCACGGCAAGACGCCGCCGTGCTCCGGGGCGCTGGTCGCCGCGGGTGTGGCCCGCGTGGTCGTCAGCGTCACCGATCCCGATCCGCGCGTGTCGGGCCGCGGACTCGAGATGCTTCGTGACGCCGGGATCGAAGTCACGACCGGCGTGCTGGAGGCTGAGGGCAGGGCAGCGCTCGCGGGTTACCTTACTCGTCACATCAGGAAACGCCCGCATGTGACTCTCAAGCTTGCGCTTTCCGCCGATGGCATGATCGGCCGGCTCGGCGAGGGGCAGGTGGCGATCACCGGCCCGGTGTCGCGCGCCCAGGTGCATGTGCTGCGTGCCGAGATGGACGCCATCCTGGTCGGCATCAATACCGCGCGCGCCGACGATCCCGAACTGACGTGCCGGCTGCCCGGCCTGGAGGATCGGTCGCCCGTGCGCGTCATTCTCGATCCGCGGCTGGAACTGCCGCCAACGGGCAAGCTGGGCTCTACCGCCGGCAAGGTTCCGGTGGTTGCGGTTGCCGAAGTTGCCGAACTGTACGACGACGATGATGCTGCCTTCGCGGCGCGGCGTGCAGCGCTCGATGCTGCCGGCGTCGAGATCGTAGGCGACGATCCGAAGAATCTCGGCGGGTTGCTGACGGGGCTTGCCTCACGCGGCATCTCCTCGCTGCTCGTCGAAGGCGGAGCAGCGACCGCGCGCTCCTTCATGGCGGCCGGACTGGTGGATCGCATCCTGCTGTTCCAGGGAGCGGTGGAGATTGGCCCCGATGGCATTGAATCGCCGCTGACGAAATCCGATATGCCGGAGCAGTATCACCTCGTGCGGACCGAGCGCTTCGGCGAGGATATTTGCGACGAATACGAAAGAGGCATTTGAAATGTTTACCGGAATTGTCACCGACATCGGTCGGGTCGAGAAAGTGTCCCCACTCAAGGAAGGCGTGAAGCTGCGCGTCGCAACGGCTTACGATCCGAGGACGATCGACATGGGCGCCTCGATCGCTCATTCCGGGGTCTGCCTGACGGTGACGGGACTGCCGGAAGAGGGCAGCAATGAGCGCTGGTTCGAGGTCGAGGCCTGGGAAGAAGCGCTGCGCCTGACGACGATCGGCAGCTGGACGGCGGGGCGCCGCATCAATCTCGAGCGCTCGCTGAAGATCGGCGACGAGCTTGGCGGGCACATCGTCTCCGGCCATGTCGACGGCAAGGCGGAAATCTTGTCGGTGACGCCGGAGGGCGACGCGGTGCGCTTTCGACTGCGCGCGCCGGAAAATCTTGCCCGCTTCGTCGCGCCGAAGGGTTCTGTCGCCCTCGACGGCACCTCGCTGACAGTCAACAGCGTTGATGGCGCCGAATTCGACGTGCTGCTGATCCGTCATTCCCTTGAGGTAACCACCTGGGGCGAGCGCAAGGCCGGCGACCTCGTCAACTTCGAGGTCGACACGATGGCGCGCTATGCCGCGCGGCTTGCGGAATTCCCTATCGCAAAAGGACAGTGATCTCGCTGTTGTTGTACTCGGTTCGGGCCGCTTCCCGAAAGCCGAGCTTGGCCGCGAGACGCAATGAAGGTTCGTTTCTCGGGTCGATGATGCAGGACATCGTCTTCCCGGGAAATCTGGCCTCGGCCCAGGCGATCAGGGCGTTCATCGCCTCGGTACCATAGCCACGCCCCTGCACGTCGGCGCTGAGGACCCAGCCTGCCTCCAGCGTTCCCTCAATGGAGGGCTCCATGTCCCGGTGCATCTCCTGGAAGCCGGCTTCTCCGACATAGCGGCCGCTTTCCTTTTCCTCGACGACGAGGAAACCGTAGCCGAGGAAATGCCACATCCCGACCCAGCGCAGAACGCGCACCCACGTCTGTTCGCGGGTCGAGGGAACGCCCGATATGTAGCGCACGACCGCTTCGTCCGCGCTCAATGCGACGCAAGCGTCGAGGTCGGACAGGCGGTGGGGACGCAGGATCAGCCGTTCGGTTTCGATCGTCGGTATTTCAAGCATGCATGCTCCAGCCATTTCGTTGCGTTGCAATCCCGGCCATCATGCTCCCGGCTCGCCATCCCAGTAGTCCGCCGAGGCACTTTCCCGCCCGAGGAAACGAAAGTTCGCCTTGCCACCGATTTCCGGCCGGGTCTTCGCAAGGAACTTGCCGGAATCGGGATACTCGCAAATTTCGGTCGGCGCATTGGTGGAAATGCTCAGGTATTTCAGCGCTTCTTCGCCGGTGTTGATGATCTGGTGCGCGGTATCCGGGCCTCCGGCCGGGGCACCGAGCACGTCCCCCTTCCTGACTGGCAGGCGTCGCTCGCCGATGCGATACTCGCCGCTGCCTTCAAGGATGATGAAGAGTTCTTCCTCGGCATGGTGGTTGTGGAACGGGCAGCGCGCTTTTCCGGGCGGTACCTCGCTGTAGCCGATCCCGAGGTCCTTCAGTCCGAGGAGGGCGCCGAACGAGGTGTCGCGGCCTTCATAGAAGGTCCCTTGGGTCCAGTGATCGAGTTCGAGTTCGCCGATATTGATGGTCGTCTTCGTCGATTGAGACATGTCGATGATCCTCTTCAACGGCTCCTGCACCTAATGAGTAGCATCGCTTCAGGATTTTCAATCGCCCGGTCGTCAAAAAACGCCATTTCGTCGCGATTGACGGAAAACCACTTGCCAAGCGTCGCCGGTCATGGTTTGACCGCCGCCTGTCCGGCTGCGATCAGCCCCTCCCTCTTTCCATCCGGAGTGTTCCCATGTCGAAGAAGTCTGCACCGCACCTCTTGATCGTCGAAGCTCGCTTCTATGACGATATGGCTGACGCTTTGCTCGATGGCGCGAAGACCGCGCTTGATGCCGCCAATGCCACTTATGATATCGTCACCGTTCCCGGCGCACTGGAGATTCCGGCGGCGATTTCGATGGCTCTTGATGGTGCCGACAACGGCGGCGTGGAGTATGATGGTTTTGTCGCGCTCGGCATGGTCATTCGTGGCGAGACCTATCATTTCGATATCGTTTCCAACGAGTCGTCGCGGGCTCTGATGGATCTAGCGGTCAGCGAATCGTTGCCGATCGGCAACGGCATCCTGACAGTCGAGAATGATTTGCAGGCCTGGGCTCGGGCGCGCCGGACGGAAGGCGACAAGGGGGGCTTTGCCGCTCGCGCGGCGCTCACCATGATTGAGCTGAAGAACAAACTGGGCGGCTGAAGGAAATGACGAAGCAGGAAGTACCGAACCACGGGGTGAAGCCCGCCAACCAGCGCGGCGCCGCCCGTCTCGCGGCTGTTCAGGCGCTGTATCAGATGGATATCGGCGGCTCCGGGGTTCTCGAAGTCGTCGCTGAATACGAGGCCCATCGCCTCGGCCAGGAGCTTGACGGCGAAACCTATCTCAAGGCGGATGCGTCCTGGTTCCGCTCGATCGTCGCCGGCGTGGTGCGCGAACAGCGCAAGCTCGATCCGATGATCGATGCCGCGCTGCAGGACAGCTGGGCGCTGTCGCGTCTCGACAGCACGGTACGCGCCATTCTTCGTGCAGGCACTTTCGAACTGCTGGAGCGCAAGGATATTCCCGTCGCGGTGATCGTCACGGAATATGTCGAGATCGCCCAGGCCTTCTTTGAAAACGACGAGCCCAAGCTGGTGAATGCGGTTCTTGACCGCATCGCCAAGCAGATCAGGGGCCCGGCGAAAAAACCTTGAAAATCTGACCGGGCAGGGGCGTTATGAGTGTTGGCGAAGCAGTCGGGATTGATGATCGGCTCCGTTCCGCCCGCCAGAATGTTTTCATTCTCACCGCAGCACAGGCGATCCTCGGGTCGCTCGCACCGCTGAGTTTCGCGGTTGGCGGACTGGCCGCCTACCAGATGCTCGGCGAAGACAAGTCGCTGGCGACGGCGCCGCTGACCGGCTTCAACATCGGTGTTACGATCGGGGCGGTACTCGTCGCCACCGTATCGCGGATCATCGGCCGCAAGGCGAGCTTCATGGTCGGCGCGCTGCTCGGCGCCACCGGCGGTGTGCTTGCGGCGCTCGCGCTCTTCCGCTCGGATTTCTGGCTGTTTGCCGCCTCGTTGATGATCATCGGTTCGTCCAACGGCTTCAACCAGAAGATCCGCTTTGCCGCAGCCGATGCCTCTCCATCCTTTTACAAGCCACGCGCCATTTCGTGGATTCTCGCCGGCGGGATCGTCTCGGCGATCGTCGGCGCCCAGGTGGCGATCTGGGCGAAGGATCTTTTGGAACCCGTGACCTTCGCCGGTTCCTTCCTCGCGCTCCTGCCGCTCGGTCTGGCCGGTGTGCTGGTGCTGTCGTTCCTCAAGCTTCCTGAAAACACCAAGGCTGGTTCGGTCGAGACCGGCGAGGTCCGCCCGCTCCGCGAGATCGTGCTGACCCAGCGCTTCCTGACCGGCATGATCTGCGGCATCGGCAGCTATGCGCTGATGACCTTCATGATGACCGGTGCGCCGCTCGCCATGGTGATCGGCTGCGGGTTCTCCTCCGACCTCGCCACGCTCGGCATCCAGTGGCACGTGCTGGCGATGTTCGCGCCGAGCTTCTTTACCGGCATGCTGATCGCCCGCTTCGGGACGGAGAAGGTGGTAGCCGCCGGTCTGGTGATCCTGATGGTCTGCGCCGTCGTTGCCCATATGGGCGTCGAGCTCTGGAACTTCTGGGGCGCGCTGGTGCTGCTCGGCGTCGGCTGGAACTTCGGCTTCATCGGCGCGACCGCCATCGTTGCCTCCAGCTATCGCCCGCAGGAAGCCGACAAGGTGCAGGGCTTCCACGACATCGTCCTGTTCGGCACCGTGGCGCTCGCATCCTTCGCCTCCGGCAAGGTGTTTTCGACCTTCGGATGGGCGGTGATGAACCTCGCCATCTGGCCCGTGGCGGGTGTCTGCCTGCTGCTGGTGCTGCTGCTGATGCGCAGCAAGGCGCGCTCCACCGCCTAAGACCGTTCCGACAGTTGCAGCTCTACTCGCTTCGGTTGCGCAAGGTGCGGGGCTTGACGCAGCGTGATCCTGCACGCAATCTCGACGCCACGCGGGGGACTCAACGATCCTGGGAGGAGAAATGGTCTGACTGCGGATGCACGGCCGGGGAGGGTAGTGCGCTCCGGCCCTATTGGAGGGTGAAGCGAAATGACCATACTTTTTGGCGTTATCGCATGCGGGCTGCTTTCGGTGGCCTACGCCATCTGGGCAACTCGATCGGTGCTTGCCGCCGATCAGGGCAATGCCCGCATGCAGGAGATAGCCGGCTATATTCGCGAAGGTGCGCAGGCCTATCTCACACGCCAGTACAAAACCATCGCAATCGTCGGCGTCGTCGTTTTCATCGGCGCCTGGTATCTGTTGTCCGCCAGCGAGGCGATCGGCTTCCTGATCGGCGCGGTTCTATCAGGAGCGGCGGGTTTCATCGGCATGCATGTTTCCGTCCGCGCCAATGTGCGCACGGCCCAGGCCTCGTCCAAGAGCCTGGCCGCCGGGCTTGACATCGCCTTCAAGTCGGGCGCCATCACCGGCATGCTAGTGGCGGGCCTCGCGCTTCTCGGGGTGTCCATCTATTTCTACGTGCTGACAGGCATCATGGGCCATCCGCCCGGTTCGCGCGAGGTGATCGACGCCCTGGTCGCCCTCGGCTTCGGTGCATCGCTGATCTCGATCTTCGCGCGTCTCGGCGGCGGCATCTTCACCAAGGGGGCGGATGTCGGCGGCGATCTGGTGGGCAAGGTCGAGGCGGGTATTCCCGAGGACGACCCGCGCAACCCGGCAACGATCGCCGACAATGTCGGCGACAATGTCGGCGACTGCGCCGGCATGGCGGCCGACCTGTTCGAAACCTACGCCGTGTCCGTCGTCGCCACCATGGTTCTGGCGGCGATCTTCTTCGCCGGGACGCCTGTTCTCGAGACCGCGATGATCTTCCCGCTGGCCATCTGCGGTACCTGCATCATCACCTCGATCATCGGCACCTTCTTCGTGAAGCTCGGGTCGAACGGCTCGATCATGGGGGCGCTCTACAAGGGCCTGATCGTGACCGGCCTGCTGTCGATCCTCGGCCTTGCCGCGGCCACCGCGCTGACGGTCGGCTGGGGAAGCATCGGCAATGGCGGCGGCACCGATGTCACCGGGGCGAACCTGTTCCTGTGCGGCATCGTCGGGCTGATCGTCACGGCACTGATCGTGGTGATCACCGAATACTATACCGGCACGAACAAGCGCCCGGTCAATTCGATCGCCCAGGCGTCGGTCACCGGTCACGGCACCAACGTCATCCAGGGCCTGGCGGTTTCGCTGGAATCGACCGCGCTGCCGGCGATCGTCATCGTCGGCGGCATCATCGCCACCTACCAGCTGGCCGGCCTTTTCGGCACGGCGATCGCGGTCACGACCATGCTCGGGCTCGCCGGCATGATCGTCGCGCTCGACGCGTTCGGCCCGGTCACCGATAATGCCGGCGGCATCGCCGAAATGTCGGAACTGCCGCCGGAAGTGCGCAAGTCGACTGATGCGCTCGACGCCGTCGGCAATACCACCAAGGCGGTGACCAAGGGTTACGCGATCGGTTCTGCCGGTCTCGGTGCGCTGGTGCTGTTTGCGGCCTATTCCAACGACCTGATGTACTTTGCCGCGCATGGCGACCAGTATCCGTACTTCGCCAATATCGGCACGATCTCGTTCGATCTGTCGAACCCCTATGTCGTGGCGGGCCTGCTGTTCGGCGGCCTGATCCCGTATCTCTTCGGCGGCATCGCCATGACTGCCGTCGGACGGGCGGCGGGATCGATTGTCGAGGAGGTGCGGCGGCAGTTCCGTGAACGGCCGGGTATCATGCAGGGCAAGGAACGGCCGGATTACGGGCGGGCAGTGGACATGCTGACCAAGGCCGCGATCCGCGAGATGGTGGTGCCATCGCTGCTACCGGTGCTGGCCCCGATCGTCGTCTATTTCGGCGTTCTGCTGATCTCGGGATCGAAGGCCTCGGCCTTTGCCGCGCTCGGGGCATCGCTCCTCGGGGTGATCGTCAACGGCCTGTTCGTGGCGATTTCGATGACCTCGGGCGGTGGCGCCTGGGACAATGCCAAGAAGTCGTTCGAGGACGGTTTCGTCGACAAGGACGGCACACGGCACCTGAAGGGGTCGGACGCCCACAAGGCATCCGTCACCGGCGATACCGTTGGCGATCCCTACAAGGATACGGCGGGTCCTGCCGTGAACCCGGCGATCAAGATCACAAACATCGTCGCATTGCTGCTGCTGGCGGCGCTGGCCTGACGATCAGCCGGGCGTGTCTTTCGCGCCCGGCTCCTTCTTCTGTTCACGACATCAAAAAAGCCCCGCATGGCTGCTGCCGTGCGGGGCTTTGTCTTGGTCGCGGCGATCAGGTGCCGCCGATGATCGATTTCGCCAGGTTGGAGGCGGAGCCACCCGAGAGGATCTGCTGCAGGAAGGTGAGGTCCTTACCGCCCGTCGGGGTGGTGCGCGAGATCATGTCGAAGACCTTGCCGTCCTTGAGCGTGTAGTTCGCCCGTTCGGAAACGACGCCTTCCTTGTCGAAGTAGATCGCCAGGATGCTCTGGTCGATCAGCTTCGGTTTCATGAAGGCGACGGGGCGCTGGCGCTTCTGGGAGATGTAGTAGAAGACTTCGCCGTCGAATGTGGCGGTCGTCGAAGGCGAGCCGAGCGACAGGATAACCTGCTCGCGGCTCGAGCCCGTCGGGACGAGGGCCAGCGATTGCTCGTCGACGATATAGCCGTTGTTGAGAACTTCCGCCGTCGAACTGCAGCCGGCCAGGGTGCTGGTGGCAATCAATAGAGCGAATGTGGCCTTACCGATAAATTTCATCTCAGACTTGAAATACCGTTTGCTCAACGACATCTCCCTCACTGTAACAATATGCGCCTGACTGGCACTCGACATACCGCTATCCACATCAATGTGGCCATTCAGGGGAATAGGGCCCTGCCACGCCAATGTTCACCGTTACTCATCGACACCAGGCTTGCCATCTTGCTGCGAGAAAGCCGCAGCTTGGCTGACACGGGGACAGGAGGCACAACGGCATTGCATTTCGTGCATGCTTCGGTAAACCAGCTTTCGCAATCATGCAACATGGCGCGCGCTGAAGACTCGAGTTCCGTGGGCCAATTCTGGGAATATCGATGGTTTTCGGACTGTTCCGCAAAAGAAACAACAACCGGGTGATCGTTGACCGGCAGTATTCGACACTGACGACGACCGCCCGGGTTCCGTATTTCTTCACCGATCTCGACGTGCCGGATACCGTCATGGGCCGCTTCGAAATGCTGTCCGTGGTGATGATCCTGTACTTCCGCCGCACCCGCGCGTCGGCGACCAGCGGGCAGGAGATCGCCCAGGAGATCGTCGATTTCTTCTTCCAGGACATCGACTATTCCATCCGCGAGCTCGGTATCGGCGATACCAGCGTGCCGAAGCGGATGAAGAAACTGGCCGGGATGTTCTATGGCCGGCTGGAAACCTATGCCGCCGCACTCGACAGTCGCGATGCCACGGCTCTGGCCGAAGCGCTTGCCCGCAACATCCATCCGCAAGGCGGCGACGACCGCCCGGCGATGACAGGCCTCGCCCAGTGGATGATGACCGCCGAGAACCATCTCGCGACCTTGTCCGAAGACGTGATCGCGACCGGCTCGGCAAGCCTGCCATTCCCCGGCGAATGAGGAACGAATGATGAGAGACGATACAGCGGGCGGCCGTCCGCCCTTTTCCTATCCGGTCAAGGTGGGACATATCTCCGCCAACCCGGTTTCCGTGCAGCTCGAAGCGGACGAGCGCGAGCGCCGGGCGCTGGCGAAGGTCTGGAACGTGGAAGCAGTCGACGAACTGCGCGCCGAGCTGCAGATCAATCGCTGGAAGAAGGACGGCATCCGCGTGCGCGGCCGCGTGCAGGCGAAGATCGTGCAGTCCTGCGTGGTGTCGCTCGAGCCGGTCGCGTCCGACATCGACGAACCGGTCGACCAGATCTTTGTTCCGGAAGGTTCCAAGCTCGCCCGAATCATGACCGATGAAAGCGGGGAAATGGTGCTTGATCCCGATGGTCCCGATGTGCCGGAAACCTTTACCGGTGATACCATCGACGCCGGCGCCGTCGTCACCGAGTTCGCGGCTCTCGCGATCGATCCGTATCCCCGAAAGGCGGGGCTGGCGTTCAGTGACCATGTCGAGGACACTGGGGAAAATGACGCGCGGCCTTCGCCTTTTGCGGCTCTGAAGGACTGGAAAAAGGAATAAATCGCGCTTGGTAATTGACACAATTCAGTTGTAAGCAGCGGCGAAACGGCTATTTTGGCCGAAAATTCGCCTGAAGGCGAAGAGGAAGGACCAGGGACGAGTGATTAGAATTTCGATCGACTTGATGGGTGGCGACTATGGTCCCGAGGTCGTCATTCCCGGTGTCGCCAAGGCTTTGGAACGGCATCCCGATGTGACTTTTGTCCTGTTCGGCGTCAAGGCCGACTGTCAGCCCATTCTCGACAAGTATCCGAAGCTGCAGGCGAAGTCGGTCTTCCATGACTGCGAACTCGCCGTCTCGATGGAAGAAAAGCCGAGCCAGGCTCTGCGCCGCGGTCGTTACGTCTCCAGCATGTGGCGGTCCATCGAGGCCGTGAAGACGGGGGACGCAGACGTTGTCGTCTCCGCCGGCAATACCGGTGCGCTGATGGCGATGGCGAAGTTCTGCCTGCGAACCATGGCCAATATCGAGCGTCCGGCGATTGCCGCGATCTGGCCAACCCTGAAGGGCGAGAGCATCGTGCTCGACGTCGGCGCGACGATCGGCGCCGATTCGCAACAGTTGCTCGACTTCGCGCTGATGGGCGGCGCCATGGCCCGTGCCCTGTTCGAGATCGACAAGCCGACCGTCGGCCTGCTGAATGTCGGCGTCGAGGAGGTCAAGGGGCAGGAAGACGTGCGCGAGGCCGGCCGGATGATCCGCGAGGCCAATCTCGACACCATCGAGTATTGCGGTTTCGTCGAGGGCGACGACCTTGGCAAGGGAACGGTCGATGTCGTGGTCACCGAAGGGTTTACCGGCAATATCGCGCTGAAGACCGCCGAAGGCACTGCCAAGCAGATTGCCGAATATCTGCGCGCGGCGATGTCGCGGACCTTGCTGGCCAAGGTCGGCTATGTGCTCGCCAAGGGAGCCTTCGACCTGCTGCGCGAAAAGCTTGATCCGCGCAAGGTCAATGGCGGCGTGTTCCTCGGTCTGAACGGGATCGTCATCAAGAGCCATGGCGGCACGGATGCCGAAGGCTTTGCCGCTGCGGTCGACGTCGGCTACGACATGGCCCGCAACAACCTGACACAGAAGATCGAAAACGATCTGAAGATTTATCATGCAAAGCGCTTGCCCCCCGCGGGGCCGGAAGATCTCAGCGCAAGGGTAGAAGAAATATGATCCGTTCAGTGGTTCGCGGTTTTGGCTCGGCTCTTCCGAAGAAGGTGCTTACCAACCGCGAGATGGAAGAGCTGGTAGACACGACTGATGAGTGGATCGTGCAGCGGACCGGCATTCGTCAGCGCTATATCGCTGGTGAGGGTGAAACGACGGCCTCGCTCGGCGAGGCGGCGGCGCGGGCGGCGCTCGACAATGCCAAGCTTACGTCCGCCGACATCGACATGATCATCGTCGCGACGTCGACGCCTGATAACACCTTCCCGGCGACTGCGGTCAACATCCAGAACCGCCTCGGCATGCATCATGGCTTTGCCTTCGACGTGCAGGCGGTCTGCACCGGCTTCGTCTATGCGATGGCGACCGCCGACGCCTACATCCGCGGCGGCCTGGCCCGCCGGGTGCTGGTGATCGGGGCGGAAACCTTCTCCCGCATTCTCGACTGGACCGACCGCACCACCTGCGTGCTGTTCGGAGACGGCGCCGGCGCGCTGGTGCTTGAGGCGGCGGAAGGCCAGGGAACGATTGCCGACCGCGGTGTTCTGACGGCAAGCCTGCGTTCCGACGGTGCTCACCGCGACAAGCTCTATGTCGATGGTGGACCGTCGACGACCGGCACGGTCGGGCATCTGCGCATGGAAGGCCGCGAGGTGTTCAAGCATGCCGTGGGCATGATCACCGACGTGATCGAGGCAGCGTTCGACGCGACCGGAACGACCGCGGACGATCTCGACTGGCTGGTGCCGCATCAGGCCAACAAGCGGATCATCGACGGCTCGGCCAAGAAGCTCGGCATCCCCCCGGAAAAGGTGGTGGTGACCGTCGATCTGCACGGCAACACCTCGGCGGCATCGATTCCCCTGGCGCTTGCCGTCGCTGCCGGCGATGGCCGCATCAAGCAGGGCGACCTGGTGATGCTCGAAGCCATGGGCGGCGGCTTCACCTGGGGCGCGGTTTTGCTGCGCTGGTAAATGCCAAAAAGGCGAATATCTGCCTTCAAACAAGAGCTTGACCGTTGCCCGCAAGGGCAATAGTCTTTTTTGCACGTTCTATAAAAATCAATTCGAGCTCGGGCGGGGACGATGACCGGAAAAACAGTTACGCGCGCGGATTTGGCTGAATCGGTATTCCGGAAAGTCGGGCTTTCGCGGACTGAGTCCGCCGAGCTTGTCGAAACCGTCATCGACGAGATCTGCAATGCGATCGTTCGCGGCGAAACGGTGAAACTGTCCTCCTTCGCCACCTTTCAGGTGCGTGACAAGAACGAGCGTATCGGGCGTAACCCGAAGACCGGCGAGGAAGTGCCGATTTCGCCCCGCCGGGTGATGACGTTCAAGGCGTCGAACGTGCTGAAGCAGCGGATCCTGAAGGCGCACGCCACCCGCAAGATCAAGCAGAAGGCGGCAAGCCCGACACCCTGATCGATGCCGGCACGGGTTTTCGAAACCTGTTGTCAAGATTGCAGGAATCTTGAAAGTTCCGGTTTGAACCGTTGAAATAAGGATGATTCGTCATCCCGTCGTTTTGGCGGACTTACATGTAGGGGTACGGAATTTGGACAAGAGCCCGGATGCCTTTCGCACCATTAGCGAAGTCGCGGATGATCTTGATCTGCCCCAGCATGTCTTGCGCTTCTGGGAAACGCGTTTTCCGCAGATAAAGCCGATGAAGCGCGGCGGCGGCCGGCGCTACTATCGTCCCGAGGACGTCGATCTCCTGAAGGGCATTCGCCATCTGCTCTACGATCATGGCTATACGATCAAGGGCGTCCAGAAGCTTCTCAAGACCAACGGCAACAAGTTCGTCGCTGCGATCGCCACCGGCGATCTGGCGACCGTCGAGGCGCTGGCTGCGGCAAGCGACGATGCACCGGTCGAGCCCAAAGCTCCCAATCCCGATGAGGATCAGATCGTCGGTCGCGCCAAGGCGCCGGTGAGCCGGCGTTTCTTCGGCTTTGGCAGCGGTGATGACGAAACGCCCGAGGTGTCCATCGGCAAGGCCAGCGTCAGCAAGGAGGACCGCGCCTTGCTCCAGGAGGCGCTTTATGACCTCCTGGAATGCAAGCGATTGCTCGATCAGGTCCGGTAACAGGGCGGGCGCTGTCCCCGTATCCGGATGGGACCGGGCGAGGCGACGCTGCAACTTCAGATCAGGAAATTGCTGGCCGTCAGGTCGCCAAGGGTGACATCCTCCAGGGTGATCTTCGAGCCGGCATAGGTGATGACCACGTCGGCGCCGACCTGGTCCATATGATTGGCCTGGAGGTCCTGGAAGCTGACGATCGCGGCAACGGTGCTGACGTCGACGACGTCGCGCGAGGCGCCTGTCGCGGTAAAGTCCGTGACCCTGTCCTGACCGGCATTGGCGGCGAATATGAAGGTGTCGCGTGATGCGCCGCCGGTGAGAGCGTCGTTTCCGGCCCCGCCATTGAGCTTGTCGTTGCCGTTGCCGCCGAGCAACTGATCGGCCCCGCCGGCGCCGGTGAGGGCGTCGTTGCCGGCGAGGCCGCTCAGCACGTTGGCGCCGGCATTGCCGGCGATGGCGTTCTGGAGATTGTTGCCCGTGCCGTCGATGGCCTTGTTGCCGTTCAACTGAAGATCTTCGAGGAATGCACCAAGCGTGTAGGCAATGGTGGCGACGACCTTGTCGGTGCCGCCGGCAGTGACTTCGTTGATGGTCAGGCCGGCCTTGCCGATCCGGTAGGTGTCGTCGCCATTGCCGCCATAGACGGTGCCGGTGACGGTGCCGCCGCGGAACGCGAACACGTCGTCGCCGGCGCGCAGATAGACGTCGCCATTGATCGTCCCGCTGTTGGAAACGGTTTCCTTGGCATCCGAACCGACAAAGGCGTATTTGGTGCCGGTAAGGGTGCCGCTATTGGTAAGTTCGAAGGTCTCGCGTGCAAGGCCCTGCGAGGTCACGCCGACCTTGCCGGTAATGGTACCGCTGTTTTCCACTTCGTTGTTGGTACCGCTGAAGCGGACTGCTGTGTTGGCTGACGTAATGGTCCCCTCATTGCTCAGTTCGGAATTGAATTCTTCGACGCGCACGGCAAAATTGCCGCCTTCGATCGAGCCGCTGTTGATGATGTTGGCGCCGCGGGCCCGCATCCACAGGGCGGTGCCGTCGGCCGTGACCTCGCCGGTGGCGTTGATGTCGACTTTGGTTCCTCTGCCCAGCATGCTGAACGCGTAGAACGAGCCGGTGGCCTCGACCGTACCGTTGACGCGGATCTCGTTGCCGGTGAATTCCTTGCCTCCGAAAAATGCATCGTCAGTCGACACGCTGACGGTGACGTTGGGATTGACGATCCACACGTCATTGTCGGCCCGCATGTTCGTACCCGTAGTCGTATTGGCTGAAATACGATACGTCGCCATATCTCCTACTCCCCGTTTTACCGACGTAAGCGGTTTCCTGTTGGAATATTAGAATAGCATGAAATAAATTCGCCCGCGCAGTTGCCTCTTGTCTTCTCAAGGGGAACATTTGGGGGATTGCTACATAATCGAATGCCCGAGGCAGGGGCCGGAACGACCGGCGAAATGATCTGCCTCGGCACCTAACCGAGAGAGACAACAGCCTGTTGCCAATTGGCGGAGCCTTGCATCCTGCCCGTTAACGCAGGTTCTACGGACACTACACTGCGATGGCTCAGCCCTGCGATGCTCAGTATTCGCGCAGGATCAGGCCGCCGCTCATTGCGGCTTCGGCGCTGACGATGTTCTCCACTTCCACATTCTGGGCCGTGAGTTGCTCCATCAGTGTCTTGTTGGACCGGATTGCCTCCTGCAGCTTGCGGTATTCTTCGGATTTCTTGAATGCCGCAGCCTCTTCGGGAATGTCGCCCCGTTCGGAAGGCTTCAATCTTTCGATGCGTATATTTGTGCCGTGGAATTCGCGGATCGCCCTGTCTATGCCCGGTGACATGATGAACGGATCGGCATAGCTGATGCTCGCGAACGAGGTGAGCGAGATGCCGGCGACGATTGCTGCTGCGAAGAATCGTTTCATGATCGGCTCCTTCTAGGTGCTATGACAGTCATTTTTCAGGGAGATTGCGGATACGACATATTGGCCGCGCCATGAATATTTCAATGTTCGGAAATAGCGCGCGGGCAAATTAAATCCGCAGGCCGACATCAAAAGGGGTGCGCCGGGGACAGGTGCTGGGAGGATTCGGATGACCGCCGGTCACGACCGCAGACGAACGCTCACGCCCCCCGCTTGTTCATGCGCGGGGTCCGCGTGAGCTTGTGTCCGATGCGATACGCGTGCCTGTTTGTGCTCTATTGCGGGTAGTCCATCGGGGCGTAGATAAAAGGTGTCCAGCGAGCCAGGCAGCCGCCATTGTAGGTCGGGATCCGGCAGTCAGGATCGGGGCGGCTATTATCCCGTGCACCAGTAGGAATATGGGTGCCGGGATTGATGTCCCGACGGTGATGGAAGTGACTGTGACGGCAGCAGCCGCTCTGGGCACTGTGGCTCCGATTATGTCGAGGAGGGGTCGCTCGTTCGGAGGCGGCTGCTGATGATCGGGTGGCGGAGTCACTGGCGCTGCTTTGCGCATTACCGCGATCTCGACCGCCGCGTTCTCGGTCGGCCGAATATCCCGCCGTTGTGCTTACGGCGAGGGTGAGGAAAGCGACTGCAATGTGAGGGACTATCGAGCGCATGGTCATCTCCCAGACGCTAAAGTGGTGGAACCAAGAGTTTCTGGTCAGAACTGTCAGCTTCCGTCGCGTCGCGATGAAAAGGCCATCGCCGGCGAGAACCCAGTTCAAAAACAGGATCTCTTAATAAATTGATTAAAATGTGGTGGTGATTATGCGTGCTGCAAATGTCTCAACCGAAGACGTTGCTGTATAGATTGGCTATGCAGTTGTAATGTCGAGATATTTTTCAATGTTTTATGGAGGATGTTCTTGTTTAGTGCGGTGGTAAAATATCGATATCGGCAGATAACGCTTTCGTTACGGGAAGCGCCCAACTACGCCTTTCGGATGATTTTCGGGCTGATGGCGACAGCCAGGCTTCGCGGGAAAACCACCACCGGCAAGCAGTCGCGCAGTGGTTGCCGTTGAACTTCGCGCGCTGTCCCAGACGATAACACGGTGCTTTTGAGCGAAAGCGGCAGGCCTGGACGCTTTCGTCGGATTTGCGCGAGTTTTCCACGTCGGCGCGTCATTTTTATTCCGGCTTCCGCATTTTGCGCTTGCATCTGCGGGGACGAAACAATAAACGAAACAAGCCTTTTAGGCAGGTCGGAGCGTAGCGCAGCCCGGTAGCGCACTTGACTGGGGGTCAAGGGGTCGTGGGTTCGAATCCCGCCGCTCCGACCATTTATTTCTTGAACTTAACCCCAGTTTTCAAATAGTTCAGTTTCATGAAACCTGCCGGTTGTCGCCGGCAGTGCGGTTTCGTGTTGTCGGCGCATGGCGACGTCTGAGAGCCACCGCCTATTTTCTCAGCCATGCTGAAACTTTTGCCGCTTGCCGAAGTTATTCTGGACAGGTCAGTGCCCGCCGCATCACGTGGCGGGTCGCAGGTGTTTCACAGGAGGGCACCATGCGTACGACGGTTGAAGAACTCATAGACGCTTGCAGGGCATTCGAAGCCGAGTACGGATACGCCAACCTTCAGGACATTTTGAGCACGCATATGCTGTGCCGGGCTCAGGAAATGGGCTTTCGCATTGCAGTCAAGGAAATCGACGAAGAGGGTCATGCCAAGATTGGCGTGATGCCGGAGACATTTCATTGAAGCGCCCGTTGCACAGGAGGCGGAAATGCATGTTCTCGCAAAGATCGGATTGCTGGGCGCGGTCGCGTTGCTGATTGCATCGCCGCTGATTATTGCGGTCGCCCAGGCCTCCTGGGAGCGGCTATAGCGAATCCGCCACCATGACGATCGCTACAGGTTGTCTTGCGCACAAAGATTACGGCGCCATACGCAGAGTATGGCGCCGTAATGCTGGAAATCCAGATCTCATCAATGCCAATGGCGGCGGTGCCCGAACGCGGGTGACGATTGTGCTGTCGCGACGCCGATGGCGTAACCAATCAACCCGCAGAGAAGACCGATGGTGAGCAAGGACACGGCGGTGGTCGTCGGATTTTCCCGCGCGAGATCGAGGGCCCGTCCTGCCTCGCTGCGGGTGTAGTCGACCGCGGATTGGGCCTTGTCGCGGACTGCGTCGGCTGCTTCCGTGCCGCGCCCTTTCAGAGATTCGCGCATTTCGGCAATCTGCCCCTGCAACTCGCGGATCTGGGCGGGGAGATTGATCTCGATGTCGGCCATAGCTACCTCCTTTGTGGTCTCCACGGACGAAATGCAAAAGTCGCGCCGGAGTTCCCGCGGATTAAGCATTCGGCGGACATGCCCGTCGCTTATCGATGCTTTGGCTTCTGTGGTGCGTTCATCGCCAGTTCGTGGCGGGTAGCGAAGCGCCCGAACAGATGAGTGAGCTTACGCGCCTCATGCATGTCCAGATCGTTGCGTTCGCAGTATTCCAGGACGTCATAAACCTCTTTCGAGTCCAGGACCCGAACCTGCTGCTGCTCGAGAGTATGCTTCATCACCATTCTCCGAAGATATGATGCGTACGACTTTAGGCTAGGACGTGGTCGGAGTTGTGGCAGGTTCGCGGAATCGAAGCGCTTCGGAGCAGCTGTGCGTTTTTGTCGCCCTTACGGAACTACACCCGGGATTCAGGCCCGGAACCGTGGTGTGTGCCCTTCCGGTTGAAGCACGGACCAGTTATAGTGCCCACCATGACTGAAATCGAAAACATGCGCGAACACTCCGATTTCTCCGGCGAGTTCACTGAGGACGGTGTCGTTGTCTATATCGACATCTATCGTGCCGCCGGTAGCGATGACGGCTGGGCGCTTGAGGTCGTGGACGACCAAGGGGTATCGACGATCTGGGAGGGAACGTTCCCGACCGACCGCGCCGCCTACGAAGAGTTCCTGGCGACCATCCAGCGAGACGGTATCGAATCCTTCTCCGACGCACCTTCGAGTTATCTGCATTGAGACCTGGCCATAACGACAGCGCCGACAAGCGGTTTCACGCGGAATTGCTGGCGCTCTACGATCACTGTGCGAAATTCGGCTTCCGTCCCAATCTGCTGCGACGGGCGGTGGTGTTGAACGGTGGCGTGAAGGCCGCCAAGGCGCTTGTGTTCCAGCCGGGCACGACCGGGCTCGAGCGTCTCCTCGATATCGGAAAGCCGGAACTGTCGATGGAGGCGATGATGCTGCGGCCGGAATTCCGGACGCTGTTTACCGCGGCCGAGATCAAGGAAGCTTCGGAGCGTCTGGCCAGCAGGACCCGGTCGCGCTCTCGGGGACGCCTGACGAACAGCGCCACTATCTCCTGATTGGCCAACTGGAGCAGCACCCTGTCCATTTGCGGAGGGACGCAATTCCCCAATCGATTGTGGCGGAGTGGATTTGCGCCTCTAGTCTTGAGTGCAAAAGGCAGGTTTGATCAGTTTTTACGGGTAAGTATTTGCAATATCCAGTAGATTTTGAATTGCTACTATATCGGTGCGGTTCTTGATATGCCCCCTCTGGCCCCCCATGGGCATCTCCAGTCCCTAAACCCGCTTCGGCGGGTTTCTTTTTTGGCGCTGTCCGGGCCTCCGGAAATGGCGTCTGACGATCGCCGGAGCAGGCAAGAGACGATCGGTCAGTCGTCGTTGGCGGCGTTGAGGTTTTCCGGACGGATACCGTCATCCTCGACCTGCGGGTCCGCCCTCAACCGTATGCCGGGGCCGCCGCGCTCCTGCTCGCCGTTTCCGATAAAGACGATGCCGTTGTCCTCGAGCGCCTGTTGCAAGGCCCGCAGCACCGTCTCGTCGCCCGAGTGAATGTCGGCTTCGAGATCGAAGATGAGGGAAGGGGGCAAGCCGGCTGCAGCCGACAGTTCACCGATGGTCAGGCCCGTCATGGCGCGGGCCGCGCGCAATTGTGCCGAAGTGATCATGGACTAGAGTATAGAAGACGGATGCGGATTATCAATTGCCGCTACGCCGGCGTTCCTTGAGCACGTCGCGGTACACGGCTTCGGTCATGTCGATCATCGCGGAGAGCGAGAACCGCTCCCGCCGCGCATCCGCCGATTGCGTGAATGCGGACCGGGCTGTGTCGCAGGCAAGTCTGTTCATGGCCGCGGCGAGGGCGGAGGGATCATCGGTATTCGGCACGATCAGGCCATTGTCGCCATCGTCGACGACGGTGCGAGCGCCGCCCACGTCGGCAAGGATCATCGGCTTGCCCGCGGCTGCAGCCTCCAGCATGACGTAGGGCATCGCCTCGTACCGGCTCGGCATCACCAGCACATCGAAGCATTGCACGGCTTCCGGTCCGGGAATGTCGCCTCTCAGGACCACGCGGCTTTCCAGTCCCGCGGCGTATATCCGCTGGCGAAGCTCGGTCTCAAGTTCGCCCGAGCCGATCATCAGCAGGTACGAAGCCGGCAGGGCGTCGGCGATCCGTGCAAAGGCATCGATCAGGCGCTCCGGCGCCTTCTGCGGCGACAACCGACCGATGAAGCCGAAAACCAGCGCATCGGCTGGCAGGCCAAGTGTTGCGCGCATCTGCTTGCGCCGTCCATTCGGCGGAGGCGCTGCGCCGTTGACGACCGTGCTCAGCCGGTTCTCGGGAATGCCGAGTTGCCGGGCATGAATGCGTTCGTCGGCCGACACGCAGATGACCCGATCGGAGGCAAATCGGCCAAGCGCGGATTCGATCGAGCCGAAGACCAGTCGCCCCGCCTTGCCGAGACTGTCGTCCATCGTGCGAAAGGCGTGCGGGGTGTAGATACGTGGAACGGCTGCTGGCGGCAGGCGCATGCGCGTCAGTGCGCCGGCCTTCGAACTGTGGGCGTGAATGAGGTCGAACGGTCCGCCGCTACGCATGATCCGGTTTATGGCATTCCATGCGACAAGGTCGGAAGGACCGGGCGCCCGCTGCATTGCCACGGCATGAACGTCATCCAGCCCGAGCGACTGCAGTTCCTCGATGAAGCGCGGTTCGGCGCGAAGCGGCGAGTAGACTGCGGTGACCTTGTGGCCGCGGGCCTTCAGGCCCACGCTGAGGTCGAGGAAATGCCGGCCCGATCCGCCGCCGCTCGGCTCCAGAACCTGCATCACCGAAAGCTTGCGCTGGTCGAAGGGAACCGTCATCGCGCGGCTGCCTCCGCCTGGCGGATGTGCCTTTGCTCGAGCGCGCGGCAGCCCCAGAGAAGGCCGAGCAGCAGGTAGAAATGCCGCCAGTGATCGGTGTCGATGACGTTGCCGATCACTGCGTGGCCGACAATGACGATCCAGGCGATCATCAGGTATGGCTGCCAGGGGCGATCGCGAAGCAGGTAGCGAAAGCCGAACGAAATCGTCCAGGCCATGAGCGCCACATAGGAGAGGAAGCCGAGCCAGCCGTAGGTGGTGAGCGACTTCAGCCAGATGTTGTGCTCGTCCTCCGGGAACATCGTGCTGAAGACCATCGGGCCGATGCCGAGGGGCTTTTCCATCGCCATCTCGAAGCCGAGCCTGTGGCGGTCGAAGCGCCCGAGATAGCCGCCGTCATATTCCTGTACGAGCTGGGTGCGCGAGGAAAACAGCCCGGAGACCTTTTCCGATTGCAGCGCGACCACCATCGCCCCGATCATCATCACGACTGCAGCAAGGCTCAGCGTCACGATCTTCAGACGGAAGGCGCCGGTGCGCTCCTTCAGCAGCATGACGAACACCAGCCCGCAGACCGTGAACAGGAACAGCACCCAGGCGGCGCGGGAGAACGAAAGGAACACGGCAAGCGTGAGGACGAGGAGGCCGGCGATGCGTAACGGCGCCTGCCGCAGCTTTCCCGTCAGCAATCCGTGAATCAGGAAGAGGCAGGGGGTGACGAGAAACGGGCCGAAGACGTTGGGGTCCTGGAAGGCGCCTTTCGCACGGTCGTAGAGGGTGAAGACCTCCGATCCAGGGAAAGCGTGAAAATAGCCGAGGATACCGAGCGAGCCCGTCAGCAGGGCGGAGACCACCCAGGCGCGGAAGATCAGCCGGAGAACGCCGGGATACTCCTCGATGATCGCGGCATAGAATACCGAGGTCAGGGCGAGAAACAGCGAGACGGCGATGTAGAGCGGTCCGCCGGCCAGATCGCTCATGACGGTGAGAGACAGAAGCCCGCCGACATTGAAGGTCACCAGCAGGGCGAGAAGGGCCCCGGTCGAGCGGGAGATCCTGAGGCCGGAGAGGAACCAGACCGCGACCAGCCCGACCATCATCATCTCGTACGGCGCGGGCTCGGACATCACGAAGCCGGAAAGCAGCACCCCCAGGCCAAGCATGCCGAAGCCCGCCAGACGCGCGACGGCGACCGGAGGGCGCAGCACAGCCGACGGGGGCAGGACTGCCGCGCTCAATAGGCATTCTCCGTATTGAGAAGGCGGATCGGCGTCAGGAACAGGATCTTCAGGTCGAACAGAAGCGACCAGTTCTCGATGTAGTAGAGGTCGTAGGCGGTCCTGAACTTGATCTTGTCGTCATTGTCGATCTCGCCACGCCAGCCGTTGATCTGCGCCCAGCCGGTGACGCCCGGCTTGACGCGGTGGCGGGCGAAATAACCCTCGACGATATCGCCATAGGCCCGGTCGCGGGTTTGCGCGAGAACCGCATGCGGGCGCGGCCCGACCAGCGACAGTTCCCCGCGAAGCACGTTGAACAGCTGCGGCAGTTCGTCGATCGAGGTCTTGCGAATGAAGCGGCCGACCGGGGTCACGCGCGGATCGCCCTTGGTGACTGCCTGGCGCGCTGTCGGATCGCTCATCTCGGTGTACATCGACCTGAACTTCAGGACGTTGATGATCTCGTTGTTGAAGCCATGGCGCTTCTGCACGAAGAAGGCTGGCCCCTTGGAGGTTGCGCGCACCGCAATTGCCGTGCCGAGCATCACAGGCCAGAGCAGCGCCAGCGCGATGAGGCTGAAGACGATGTCGAAGATGCGCTTGGCAACCGAATCCCAGTCGCGAATGGGCTTGTCGAAGATATCGAGCATCGGCACCACGCCGACATGGGAGTAGGAGCGCGGCCGGAACCGGAGGCTGTTGGAGTGCGAGGCGAGCCGGATGTCGACGGGCAGGACCCAGAGTTTTTTCAGCAGTTGCAGGATGCGCGCCTCGGCGCTCAGCGGCAGGGCGATGATCAGCATGTCGATGCGGGCAAGCCGGGCGAATTCGACCAGTTCGGCGACAGTCCCGAGCTTGGGGTATCCGGCGACGATCGCCGGCGAACGCGCTTCGCCGCGATCGTCGAAGATGCCGCAGATGCGGATGTCGTTGTCTGGCTGCTGTTCAAAGGCGCGGATCAGGGACTTCGCCGGCTCGCCGCCGCCGACGATGACCGCGCGCCGTTCCATCACGCCGTTGCGGGCCCAGCGACGGATGCCGTAGGCGAGCAGGGTGCGTTCCAGGATCAGGAAGACGAGGCCGAAAAGGTACCACGACAGGAACCAGAGCCGCGAATAGTCGCTGCCGGACTTGAGGAAGAAGATCGCCAGTGCCAGCACCGAGAAGGTGATCGACCATGCGCCGAGAATGCGCGGCATGACCTTGAACGGGGCGCGCAAGGCCGGAACATGATAGGCGTCGGCACTCTGCAGCAGCAGTACCGCGAGCGCCGATCCGGCTGTGATCGTGAGGAGGTAGCCGAGAAACGGAAAGGCACCGCCGCTGCCGTAGAAATAGTGGATGAGAAGTCCACAGATACTCAGGCCTGCGAACTCCGCAAGGCGCAGAAAGCCGACGATCATCGTGGGCGTGAAACTGCTCTCCTTGAACTGCTCGGCGATCTGCCGTGCCAGCGGGTTGATGTCGTGGCCCTCGGAGGAGCCCGTGTCATCGCCACGCGTCGATATCTCGGAGACCTTCTCGCGAAGGCGCTTTAGATGATCTGGTTTATCCAGTTTATACATGGGCTAACGTCCGGACGAATGACGCCGGAACATATAGGCAAAGCCCCTAAGAACGCGTTTACGCCCCTTGCGCCGGTTTTCCCAAGGCGGCCCGGTCGATGAGTTCACTGTAGAGTTTCAGTACATCCCGTGCCATTGCGGATGCGGAGAAGACCGATTTCAGCGTATTTCGCGGCGGCATCACTGTTTCGTGCCAGTTTGCCGAGGTGATCGCGGTTGCCATGATCCGGGCAAGGTCGCCGGCATCGTCCGGCGTTGCGAGCGCAACGCTGTCGGGCCCGAGAACCTCCGGAATGCCCCCGACGCGGGAGGCGATGACCGTCTTTCCTGCGGCCAGGGCCTCGATGACGATGTAGGGCATGGCTTCGGCGCGCGAGGGGACAACGACGTTCTGCGACATCGAGAAGGCTTCGGTGACGGCGATTGCCGGCAGCATGCCTATACGCCGCCCGAGGCCGCGCTCGACGATCATCGTCTCATATCGGTCGCGATCCGGCCCGTCGCCGACGACCAGCGCCGAGAGCGGTTGGCCGACGAGGCGCTCCGTGCGCGCGAAGGCGTCGATGAAGAGATCAGGGCCCTTGAGGTCGCGCAGCATGCCGATGAAGATGAAATCGACGCAATCCGAACGCGTCGGCACCGGCACAAACTCGCTGTCGCGTATGCCGTTGTAGATCAGGCGAGCCTCTGTCCGCGGGGTGCCGACCTTCGCCTCGTAGGTCTTGCGTTCGAAGTCGCAGACGAAGACCAGCGCATCGGTCAGGCGCTCCTGCATCCTCTCGAGGCGGAGGACGGCGCGACCGAGCAGCGTTTTGCGGTCGAAGTGCATGCTGCCGCCATGCGGCGAATAGAGGCGGGCTACGCGATACTTGTTGACCCGCAAGGCTGAACCGATGATGCGGGCGAAGGCGCCACCCTTGGCGCCGTGCCCATGCAGGACATCCGGTTGCAAACTTCTGATATGCTTGTAGCTGCGCCAGATCGCCGGAATGTCGGTGGGACTGACCGAACGGCGGATTGGCAGCCGTGTCATGCCGAGCGCGAGATAGGGCCGGATCTGCTCGAACAGCCGGTCTTCGTGCGCGCCGCCAGTGGAACTGTCGCAGATGATTCCGACCTCATGGCCGGCCCTGCTGTGCTCTTCCACCAGATCGCGGACGTGCCGGAAAATCCCGCCGACCGGCGACCTGAAGCAGTGGATGATGCGTAGGGGGCGATTGTTGCGCATTCGGCGTCAGAAAAGCCGCTCGCGTACGTAGATGGTGTCCCCGGCCATCACCGGATCGGAAATCGAAACCCGTCCGGTGACGATTTCGCCATTGATCTTGCGGGTAATGTCGACGTTGCCCTGGTAGCCGCGGCTGGAAAAGCCGCCGGCAACGGCAATCGCGTTCTGTACCGTCATTCCGGCGACATAGGAGTACTGTCCGGCCTGGCCGACTTCGCCCATGACGAAGATCGAACGGTAACGGTCCACCTCGATCGAGACGTCCGGATCGCGCAGGAAACCCTGGCGCAGTTTCTGGGCAATGGCGCCTTCGAGCTGCTGCAGTGTCTGGCCGCGGGCCGCGACCTGGCCAATCAGCGGAACGGCGATATAGCCGGCCTGATCGACCGTGTAGGTATTGGTAAGGCCTGCCTGTTCGAAGACGGTCACGCGCAGGCGATCGCCGGAGTCGAGCGTGTAGGGCTGGATCGTGACTTCGTGAAAAGCCTTGGGTGCCGGTTTGTAGGTCGTGCAGCCGGTCAATGCCGCAGAGGCTGCGGCAAGCATCAGTGCAACGACGTGTGCAGACATTTGGGGTCGCATTCGCAAGCCCGCTCCGAGATGAGAACTGTTTGGACCTGTTATCGATCCGTTAGGGTTAATGTGCGGTAAATGGCTTACGCGATTGTCGGTGCACAACCTGGGAGAGGGGCAGGGGCCCATTAACGCTTGGGTTACCATGTTCCTTTAGGTTCCGGAGGAGTATTGCCTTTGGAGTGGAGTATGTCGGGCAGCGGCGCCAACAATCAGGATGTGGACATCGATCTCGGTCAGCTCTTTCGCGCGGTCTGGCAACAGCGCAAGAAGGTGCTCCTCGCGACCGTTGCCGCCGCTGGATTGGCATTTGTCGGTTCGAGCATGATCTCGCCGAGCTATCGCAGCGAAACCCGCATCCTGATCGAACCGCGGACCCCCGCCTTTACGAACCGCGAAGCCGTCGCCGGCACGGACAACCAGCCCTTGCTCGACGAACTGAACATCGTCAGCCAGGTCCAGGTGCTGCAGTCGGTCGATCTGATCAAGACGGTCGCGCGCGAGATGAAGCTCTATGAATTGAAGGAGTTCGACCCGACGACCGATCCGTCGGTGCTCTCCGATATCCTTGTCCTGCTTGGCCTGAAGAAGAACCCGCTCGACATGCCGCCCGAGGAACGGGTGCTCAAGGAGTTCGTCGAGAAGCTGCAGGTCTATCAGGTCGAGCGCTCGCGTGTAATCGGCATCGTTTTCACCTCCGACGATCCGAAGCTTGCAGCGGCCATCCCCAACAAGATCGCCGAGGTTTACCAGGCGCTCCAGAGCGGCGCCAAGCTCGATACCAACTCCGAGGCGACGCGCTGGCTGGAGCCGGAGATCGCCAACTTGCGGGAGAAGGTGCGCGAAGCGGAAAAGAATGTGGCCGAATACCGGTCGAACGCCGATCTCCTGCCGACGACCAATGCCGCCAACTTTGCCGGCCAGCAACTGAACGACATATCGGGTGAACTGGCCCGGGTGCGCGGCGAGCGCGCCTCCGCCGAAGCGCGGGCGGCGAGCGTGCGCGAGGTGCTTGAGGCCGGACGTCCCGTCGATACGCTGACCGATGTCGTCAGCTCGCAGATGATCCAGCGACTGAAGGAAACCGAAGCAAGCTTGCAGGCACAGATCGCCGATCTTGCGACGACGATGCTCGAAGGTCATCCCCGGCTCAAGGGACTGAGGGCGCAGCTGGCCGGCATCCGGCGGCAGATCGACGACGAGACCCGGAAGATCCTGGCAAGCCTCGAAAACGAAGCCAAGGTCGCCCAGGCGCGCGAGGCCCAACTGGTCAGGCAGTTGAACCAGATCAAGGCCGATACCGCGCGGGCAGGGGAAGACGAGGTCGGCCTCAAGGCACTGGAGCGGGAAGCCGCCGCACAGCGTCAGTTGCTGGAGACCTATCTCGCGCGCTACCGTGAGGCTGCCTCGCGGTCGGAGCAGAATTCCAGCCCGGCCGATGCCCGGGTAATTTCGAACGCGGTCGTGCCGACCGAACCGCATTTCCCGAAAGTGATCCCGATCACGATCGTCGCCGGATTGGCGACGCTGACGCTGAGTTCGGTGGCGATCATGCTCATCGAACTTTTCAGCGGCAGGGCGCTGAAGCCGACCACCGCACCCCAGCACCCGAGCGTGCGCAGGCGGCGTATCGAGGATGCCGAGGTGGCCAATGACCCGCATGCGCCGCCATCGATGGCGCCGGCCAGCCTCCTGAACGTCGCGGTTGCGATGGAGAAGGATGACGGCGAGGTTGCGCAGGCGACTCCGGAGCCGATCGCGGCCGAGGAGGAGAGCGACTATTCGATCCGTTCGGTGGCCGAGTATCTGCGCGCGAGCGGCTTTACCCTGGCAATCAGCATTTCACCGTCCGGTGACAAGGGCTCGACTGCCACGGTAATGCTAGCGCGCGAGATCGCCGAATCCGGGCTCAAGACCGTGTTGCTCGACATGACCGGCAGCGGTTGCCCGACCAAGCTGATGGCGAACGGCGACAAACTGGCGGGGATTACCGATCTTCTGACCGGCGACTCTGCCTTTGCCGATGCGATCCACCAGGATCGGTTGTCCGACGCCCATATCGTCCCGCAAGGCAATGCCGATACCCGCTTCGCGATGCGTGGCGTCGGCCGGCTTTCGAGCATCATCGACGCACTTGCCAGCGCTTATGATCTCGTCCTGGTCGAATGCGGTCCCGCCAATATCCAGGGCGTCGCCAAGCTGACCGAAGGGAAGCTGGCGGCCGTCATCCTCTCGGTCCCGGAACCGGAAGACGAAGATCTGGCCGAGTTGATCCGCGCCTTCGGTGAAGCGGGCTATGAAGATCTGGTGCTGATGTCGGCGTCACGAACGCAAGGGCGCTTGTCATCGAAGCAGGAAGCTGCCTGACATCTGGTCTCCGAGCGGTGACTCAGTGTGACTCGCCCGTCGCGCTGTTGCGATCCGTCTGCGCGCGGAGGCGCTGCACCAGCGCATAGATTTGTGGCTTGCTCTTGATCGCCGCCTTCGTCCGGGTCAGTCCCCTGTGGGCCATGGCGGCCAGTCGGCCAAGCGGTGAAAGCGGCAGAAGGAGATCGTGCTGCACTGTTTCCTCGGTGCACCAGGCCCGCTTGTAGCGCTGATCACCGATTCCGAAATCGAAGAGGGCGGCGCCTTCGATACAGGCCCGCTCGATCATCAGCCAGAACAGCAGTTCACCTGGGCTCGCCTCGGCCAGCACGGTCTCGTCGATCGAGCTGAACTGGCAGATGATATGGTCACCCTTGCGCGAAAGCGCCGCGACCGCTGCGATGTGGCCCTCGAAGCTGCCGCGCAGGCGAAGCGCGTGCATCTGCAACGGAAAGTCCGGGTCTCGCGCTTCGACGTCGAGGAGCAGGTGGAAGAAGGCCTGTGTTTCCGCTGCCTGAAACACGTTGGGGAGGCCGCGAAGGCGAAAACGTGCGGACTTCTGTTCGAAGAACGCATCAAGAAGTTCGTGGCGCTCGGGCTTCGTGGTGGCGATCACGTGCTCGTAGCCGCCGGCGGCCTCGAACTTGCGGACCTGGTTGCGGAAGCGCTTAAGCCGCTTTCTCGCGTTCAGTCGCGCGATCGTCTCGTTGAAGTCGGCGCCGAGCGAGAGCTGAAAAGCGTGGTTCTGGTTCTCGACCGCCGGGAGGACGGCGAGGGGGCTCTTCCGCCCGCGCCAGCGCAGCGGCACGTTACGCAGGACCAGCAGGTCCGCGCGTCCCTGGAGCGCCCGCGATACCTGTTCCATGGCAAGGGAGGCATTCTGCAGTCCCTCGATGAACGACGCAGAGAAGAGCCCGGTATTGATGTTGCTGAAACGCTCGCCGATGAACTGGGCCGTGCGCACCATGCCGGAGCGGACGATTTCCAGCGGAAGGATGAAGACGGTTTCGCCGAAGATGCGGCCTTCGACCAGTGCGAGCCGATTGCGGTTGATGCGGGCCCATGCAGAGCACCAGTCGTAGCCCTGGTGCAGCGAAGACAGGTTGTCGGCTTCGAGACGGCGCCACGCGGGTTCCAGCTCGTGCATCTGCTCGAAAATCCTGATCTGCAGATTGCCCATGGCCCCGCTGCCGTCTCCGTCGAAAAGTGGCGATGAGTGATCCTCTGACGCCGCCACCATGGGCCGCACGCTAGGAATCCGGTCGGGAACTGGGCACCAAACGATCTCCAGCAGGCCGTTCATCGGCGGCGAGCATAGTGGTGCCGCGCGCAAAAGTGATTTAACAATCCCGCCGCTTGCGGAATTTCCGGTGATCTCGGTTATCGGGATGTTAATGCTGGATGCCGGCCGTCGTCACTTCTGGCGGGGGCCTGCCATCCACTTGATGATCAGCATTGCCGGAAGGATCCACAGGAGGCCGGTGAGGGCGAAATATGCCAGGTGCACCCAGGCCGAGGATTCGCCGAGCGTGTGCGTTGCGACCGTCGTTGCCACCAGCGCATAGACCAGCACCAGGATAATGATCAGGATGGTGCCGATGAACTTTTTCAGGCGAATGGGCATGGGACCTCTCTCGTCATCGCGGCCGGATACCCCTCGATGGGGGCGCGACCGGATGCCGCAAAACAGCGGGACTTGTTTTGCATTGCCATGTGATGCAAATCAACCGCTATCGATAAGGAGCAGTCATGACAATCGCAAGTGCGACCGTCGAGAGCGCGGTCAGAAACCAGATGCATCGTCAGGAGCAGAACCGTTTGGCGCTGCGGATCTGGCTCGGCGTCGTCATATTCACTCTATTCTGTCTGGTGCTTGTCGGCGGGGCTACCCGGCTGACGGATTCAGGCCTGTCCATCACCGAATGGAAGCCGATCCACGGCGTCATTCCGCCGCTGAGTGCCGAGGAATGGGACGAGGAGTTCAAGCTCTACCAGCGCATCCCGCAATACAGCGAGATGAACATGCACATGACCGTCGAGGAGTTCAAGACGATCTTCTGGTGGGAATGGGCGCATCGCCTGCTGGCTCGTGGCATCGGCTTGATCTTCGCTCTGCCGCTCGCCTTCTTCTGGGCCACCGGGCGGATCGAGCGCCGCTTGCGCCTGCCCTTGCTCGGCCTTCTCGCGCTTGGCGGCTTCCAGGGCTTCGTCGGCTGGTGGATGGTAACCTCCGGTCTCGCCAACCGTGTCGACGTCAGCCAGTACCGCCTGGCGGTCCATCTGGTCATCGCCTGCCTGATCTTTGCCTGGTGCGTATGGATCATGCGCGGCCTGGCGCGTCATTCCGACGATCCGATCCCGTCGACGGGTGCGCGCACCATGGCAATCGTCCTCGCGGTCATGGTGTTGTTCCAGATATATCTCGGGGCGCTGGTCGCCGGGCTCGATGCCGGTCTTTCCTACACCACCTGGCCGCAGATGGACGGGGCCCTGATCCCCTCCGACCTTTTCATCCAGAAGCCGTGGTGGATCAACCTCTTCGAGAATCCGAAGACCGTGCAGTTCGTACACCGCCTTGGGGCCTACACGCTGCTGCTGCTGGCGTTGATCCACATGATCCAGTGCCTGCGGTTGGCGCCTGAAACGACCCATGCGCGCCGCTCCGTCGTCCTTTTCATGCTGATCATGCTGCAGGCTGTCATCGGCATTACCACGCTTGTGCTGCAGGTGCCGCTGTTCTGGGCATTGATGCATCAGGGCGTAGGGCTGGTGGTGCTCGGCTTTGCCGTTGCCCATTGCCGCGGATTCTACGGCGAATATCCGCTGGAAACCTCGGTCGCCGTCGCCGACTGACCGATAGTTGCTACCAGCGTCACCAAACAAAAGGCCCGCGTCGTGCGGGCCTTTTTCGTGTTCCGTCCTGCCGGCCTCAGGCCGAGAGCATTAGGTCCATGTTCTGCACGGCAGCACCCGAAGCGCCCTTGCCGAGATTGTCGAGCAGGGCGACGAGATTGACGTGGCTGCCGCCCGGCGTGCCGAAGACGAAGAGCTTCATCGTGTCCTTGCCGGCGAGCTCGGTTGCGTCAATGCGGCCGAGTGCGGCGCTTTCGGCAAGGGGCACGACGCTGACGATGTCCTGGCCGGCGTAGTGGGCGGCAAGCGCACCATGGATGCTTTCGAGCGTCGCGCCGTCCTTCAGGTCGTCGAGGAACAGCGGCACCTGGACGATCATGCCCTGGGCGAACTTGCCGACGGAGGGCGCGAACAGCGGCGCGCGGTCGAGCATCCCGTGGGTGGTCATTTCAGGCACGTGCTTGTGCTTGAGCGTCAGGCCGTAGAGGAAATGAGGTGCGGTGATCGGGTCGGGATTGGCCGGGTTCTCCATCTGCGCGATCATCTGCTTGCCGCCGCCGGTATAGCCGGACACGGCGTTGATCGCGACGGGGTAGCCGTCCGGCAGGATGCCGGCCGCACGCAGCGGCCGGATCAGGCCGATTGCACCCGTCGGATAGCAGCCGGGATTGGCGACGAGGCGGGCATCGCGGATCCGGCCCGCCTGTGCCTTGTCCATCTCGGCAAAGCCATAAGCCCAGTCAGGATCGATGCGGAAGGCGGTCGAGGTATCGATGATCCGCACCTTGTCGTTGCCCTCGAGCATGCGGACCGCTTCTTTCGATGCGTCGTCCGGCAGGCAGAGGATGGCGATGTCGGCGCTGTTCAAGAGGTCCTGGCGCATGGCCGCGTTGCGGCGCTCGGCTTCGGGGATCGAAAGCAGTTCGACATCGCGTCGGCCGGCCATGCGCGTGCGGATCTGCAGACCCGTGGTACCGTGCTCGCCGTCGATGAAGATCTTCGCTTTCATTGTCTTGCCTTTTTAATAGGTTGTAAGAGCTTCCGGAATCAAGGTCTCGGCTTCGCATGCTCATGCTCGATTTGGGCCGGGGAGGTCTTTGCTCCGTGACGATCGCTATATCCCAGGAATTGCGAGAATTGAAGCGTTTCCGCGAGGGGGGCGACGGCGAACGGACCCGCGGCGGCGACCAGGCAGGGTTGGCCTCCCGCACTATGGTCCTCGGGCGTATTCACCATGTTTGTGAAAACCGTGTGACAATATCTGCAGCCAGGGAATAAGGAGGTTTTCAAGTGTTCGTTAGAGAACATTTAATTAGGTACGGGCTGATACGACGATGCGCCGGTTTGTTGAAAAATTATCTAAAACGATATCCCATCCGCTGACGGTTGCTATTCTCGCGGTCGCCTTCTTCTGTGTGGTGAGATATCTGGACACGCGATGGCGGTTCATGCCGTATACGTTCGCGGTGACGCTGACGATCGCGGCCTTTTTCTTCCTGATCTGCCGACGCTTCGTTTTCTCGCTCTATGCCGCCGGGGCGCTGGTGTTGCTGCTGGCTTCGGTCTCGGCCGTCAAGCATCGGCTGAAGGGCTTCGCGCTGCACTTCTTCGATTTCGTATTCACCGGCCTCGATACCTCGGCCGTTTCCTTCCTGGCGCAGCACTATTCCGCGATCCTGTTCGCCGCCCTGCTGATCCTGACGCTGGTGCTCGTCGTTCTCGCCTTCGTCTATTCGAAAGAGAAGCCGCTGAAGCTCCACTGGGGTCTTCGCTCGGGAGCGCTTGCTGCAGGCATCGCTCTCTCGGTTGCGCTCTTTCCGCCGCCGCGGCCGCGCGAGCCGGCCTATCTGCCCTATATCGACGGCTACAATGCCTCGGCATTCTTCATCTCGCTTGGAGACATCAGTTGGCCGCTCGGCTCGGTGGAGCTTGGAAAACGGCTGGCGGCGACGCAGTCCGTCGACGAGGCGCTCGAAGCCACACCCGAATGCGGACCGGCACGTGACATGCCCGATGTGGCGATGATCCTGATGGAGAGCACGACCAATCCCGCGATTTTCCCGCAACTGAGCACGCCGGCGGCGTTGCAGGCGAGCTTCCGGTCGTTCGACGGCAAGGAGCGGGCGCTCTACGTCGAGAATTATGGCGGCGGCACCTGGATCTCTAACTTCTCGGCCATGACCGGGCTGTCGTCGACCGATTTCGGTTGGCAGGCCTCCTACCTCACGCATTTCATGGAAGGCCGGATTCGTGGCAGCCTGCCGGAGGTGCTGGCGGCCTGCGGCTACCGGACGGTCACGGTGATGCCGATGCGGTCCAGCTTCGTCAACGAGGGACCCTTCCTGCAGTCGATCGGCTTCCAGGAAATCCACGACGCCGATACCATGGGGCTCGAGCCGACCGCGACAAGCGATCGTCCCTATTTCGACTATGCGCAAAAGCTTGTTGCAGAGCATCGCGCCACGGACGGCAGGCCTCTGTTCCTGGCGATGCAGACGCTCGTCGCCCACGGTCCCTACGACACGCCGCTTGTCCCCGAAAGCGAGGTTCCCGCCACCCGCTTTGCCGAGGATGCCGGGGCGAACGAATACATGCGGCGCGTGGTGGCCTCGCGGGGATATCTGGCGGCCTTCCTTGAGGCGCTCAAGGCCGACGCCGGCGACCGCGGTACGATCGCCATCGAGTTCGGCGACCACCAGTCCGAGGCGACTATGCCCTATCTGCAGCAACTGCTGGGCGGCGAGAGCCTCTATTCGGACTTCCGCTCGCTGACCTATCGCACCTATGTGGCCGTGCACGGATTTGGTGCCAAGCTCGATGCGACGGTGTTCGATGAAGCGATCGACATCGGCTATCTCGCCCCGACGCTGATCGAGGCTGCGAACCTGCCGACCTCGCCGATGTTCCGTCATCTGTCCGAGGTGCGAAAGGCCTGTGGCGGCCGCTACCACACCTGCGAGCAAAGGGAACTGGTCGATGCGCACCTGAAGATGCGCGCCGACTCCGGGATGCTGGTGCTGGACTAGTCTTTCCGCTGCCGCGCAAGGCGTGCGGAATGCAGGCCGAGCATGTACATCGCGACCGTGGCGCCGGCGATCGCCGTAACGTCGGCGTGGTCGTAGGCGGGCGCGACTTCGACGACATCGGCGCCGCGGATATCGAGCTGCTGCAATTTCTGCAGCACCGACAGTATTTTCGCGCTCGAAGGGCCGCCGGCGACAGGCGTGCCGGTGCCGGGCGCAAATGCCGGGTCGAGGCAGTCGATGTCGAAGGTGAGGTAGGCCGGTGCGCCCTGCGTCCGGGCGACGATCGCCGAAGCGAGCGCCGTCGGGGTCATTTCCTCGACCTCATGGCCGTAGATGATCTTGATCCCGAAATCGTCCGGCGCATGGGTGCGGATGCCGACCTGGATCGAGCGATCGGGATCGATGATGCCGTCGCGCACGGCACGGGCGACGAAGGAACCGTGGTCGATACGCTTGTTGTCGTCGAACCAGGTGTCCTGGTGGGCATCGAACTGGACCAGTGCCAGCGGTCCGTGCCTGGCGGCGTGCGCCTTGAGGAGCGGCCAGGTCACGAAGTGATCGCCCCCGAGCGTCAGCAGGAAGGCGCCGCTGTCGAGCACCTTCGAAGCCTCGCGCTGGATCGTCGCCGGGGTCTTGTGGTGGTTGCCGTAGTCGAGCAGGCAATCGCCGTAGTCGATCACCGCCATGTCGGCAAAGAGATCGCGCTCGAAGGGATATTGCGGATCGTTGTCGAAGGTCGCCGAGGCGCGGCGGATCGCCTGGGGCCCGAAGCGGGCGCCCGGCCGGTTGGAGGTGGCCGCATCGAAGGGAATGCCCCACACCGCGACATCGACACCCTTGAGGTTCTTCGTATACTTGCGCCGCATGAACGACAGGATGCCCGCATGGGTCGGATCGGTTGCAGCGGAGGTCAGGGATTTTGCGGTGATCGCGTGGTCGATCGTCTTCGATGGCATGGCAGGACTGTCCCCATTCAATTTTTTGTATTGCGCGCTTGTTGCGTCTGGATCCCGTGCCACTCCGACAGGAGCCGCGCGTTCGGGCAGGTGACATTTCTGGAATGGTTCGGTGCCGCCGTCAACTGAGCGTGTCAGCATCGTCCGTGCCGCGGGGGGATCTAACCGGGGCTCAGGCGGGTTCGTAGGCCGGGGCAAAGTCGCCGAGCGCCTTCGCCTCGTCGATCCGCGCGCCGATGTCTTCCTCGATCACCGCCTCGAGCTGGGCGAAGTTTTCGATCACATAGTAGATCGGCTGGACGATATCGATGCGATAAGGGGTCCTCAGCACGGTCATAAGGTCGAAAGGCCGGAACTCGCTGGTGCCTGCGAGCGCGGTGCGGGCTTCGCTGTGCGATGATACGATCCCGGCGCCGAAGCAGCGGCGACCCTGTGGTGTGTCGATCAATCCGAACTCGACTGTAAACCAGAAGATCCGGAAGAGATGCCAGGAATAGCCCTTGCCGAGCGTGAGCGCCTTCTCGCCGAAGCGGCGCACGAAATTGGCGTAGCTCCGGTTGGTTAGAAGCGGGCAATGGCCGAAGACCTCGTGAAAGAGATCCGGTTCCTCGATATAGTCGATGTGCTCGCGGCGACGCATGAAGGTGGCCAGCGGAAACTTGCCCCGTGACAACAGTTCGTAGAACCGGGCCGGAGGGATGAGCGCCGGCACGCCCTCGACGCCGAAGCCGGTGGTCTCGCCAAGGCGACGGTCTATATCCTTGAGTTGCGGTACCTTGTCGGGGTTCAGGCCAAGGGTGCGCACGCCCTCGAGATATTCGCTGCAGGCGAAACCCTCGAGCAGCGCCATCTGGCGCCGATAGAGTTCACCCCAGACGGCGTCTTCTTCTGCCGTATAGAAGTAGCTGCCGTCCGGAAGGGGTGTTTTTGCGGTGTAGGTGCTCTGCGTGGTCATGTCCTCAGCTCCAATGCCGCAGGGCGGATGCGGCTTTCTCCCGCTTGCAATTCTATCGCCGGCGGAGTGATTATTTGTTCCAGAAATGCTGCGGATGCCGGCGCTGGCGGGATGGGCTTTCAGAAAGGCGATTGAAGTGAAAGATAATCCTCAGGCGGTCAAGAAGCTGCTGCGGCTGATTCAGGCCGATAGCGGCCAGGCACTGGCGGAAATCGCCGACAAGGCCGGCATGTCGCAAAGCTCAGCGTGGCGGCGATTGCAGGAGCTGGAGACGGACGGCGTGATCCGCAAGCGCGTGGCGTTGCTCGACCCGGGGAAACTCGACCTTAAACTCTGCATCATCGCCCATGTGACGCTGGAGGATCACCACGAGGAAGCGATCGAGTCATTTGCGGCGCTCATCCGGGAGCGTCCGGAGATCATGGAGTGCTATGCGCTGTCCGGCACCTTCGACTACATGCTGAAGATCCGGGCGAGCGACGTGGCGAGCTATGAAGCGTTCATGACCCGCTATCTGATGCGCAACCCGCATGTGCGCAACGTGGTGTCGAGTTTCGTACTGCGCGAGCTCAAGAACACCACCGAGCTGCCGATCTGAGCAGGGCACGAAAAAAAAGGCCGGGAGAACCCGGCCTTTCCAGATGGTGAAGCGTCCAGCAGCGATTAACGCTTGGAGAACTGGAACGAACGGCGGGCCTTGGCCTTACCGTACTTCTTACGCTCGACAACGCGGCTGTCGCGGGTCAGGAAGCCGCCCTTCTTCAGAACGGAGCGCAGGCCCGGTTCGAAGTAGG
>JAEWPB010000072.1 GCA_023399465.1 Pseudomonadota bacterium | reverse complement strand
CCAAGCGGTAAGGCACCGGTTTTTGGTACCGGCATTCCCAGGTTCGAATCCTGGCGCCCCAGCCATCTATTTTATCCCAATAAATTCAGACGACTTGCGAAGCGTTACGTTCGTCCGCCCGACCTTGCGGTGTCGGGTTTTCCGTCGGTGCGCAAACAAGGTTCGGATAGCGCGTCGTCACGTAGCTGGCCCATTCGCTCCCGCGGGCTTGCTCCTGGCAGAAACAAATAAACGATATCGGCGCACTGGGCCGCACATGGTATATTTGACTGGTTGCAGCCATGCCCCGGCAAAAGCGCGCTGCGGTCTATGGAGATTGAAGGGCTGGCAAGGATGCTGCGGATACCGAAGGGAACTTTTAGCTGGGAGAGGCGAGCATAACGCCTCTCCGCTGTTAGCTGTATCTAAGTGACCTTTTCCCAAGCTTCTTTGAGAGAGCGCTCATCCACGAGAAGGGTAGTCCATGCGGCACTCTTAGCTTCGACCACCAATAAAAGGTCCTCTTTTCCGAGAATGGTTTTCAGCCGATCACGAAGCTGTGCAGTCGTACCCGGATAATCGACCCACCATACTGTTTCGAGTACACGGCCCCTGTTTGCCACCAGCTTCGATAGAAACTCGTCCATCTCTTTGTGCGACGGACTTGGCCCATTCAGATCATATGTGATGATGAAGTTTGCCACTACGCAACACTCCGTTTCGAGGAAGCGAAGGCCTTGGCGAGCGGGTACTTATGTCCCTTCAAAACTTCATTCACGCGCCCTTGATTGACACAATAAGAGGCCGCAATCGTGTGCTGGTATTCGCCAGCCCACGAGCGCAACCAGATATCTATGGCGTCGTCAAAAGTCAGCCGATACGGCTGTGGGTATTTCGAGACCATCATGGTCCTTTCTCTAAAAAGGACCGGTTGAGGACTTGACTGCTCCCACCTTTTAACTGATGGTCCGGTGGTGATCACGCTACAGCCTCAACCGGCTGTTAACACTTTAGGTCCACACGTCTGATTCACGTGTGGACCTATCCATTTGCGCGATTCTTGCTGCGTTGTCGAATCTTTTGGTTGCATACGCCACCTCGTCCACAACACATCTGTTCATGCTGCGTTCCACGCTCTGCCTTGACTAACTTGTTCAACAGCTGTTCCCCCTGATCATTCTCCTCCGCGGTTTCGGCCATCCCGGATCCGTTTTCGCCATCCAATCTACAACGCGACGTTCACGCAACGCCTGCGACCTATCACAGCGCATGTTCGTCCGGACGGAGGGTGCTGTTGTTGGGCTGGGAGACCCAATCCCGATCATGAAACCTGCCCGGCGGCGTCCATCTGCGCCATTTTTCGGCCTCAATATTCGCTGCTGCACGGCCGTCGCGGGCCCCTTCGGGCGCCGGTCAAGGCGAAAAATCGGAAAATCTGCGCTGTCGCCGAGCTGGCGCTGAACCACCTTCTGCGCGCCTCCCAACAACATGGTTAACACTTTGTAATCGCGCTGTTTTGGAAACTTCGGGGTCGGGCGCCGGCCCTGTGAATAACGCCCCGTACGATGAGGGGGAACGGCGCTGCCGGGGTGCAATGCCGTCGGGTGTGGCGCTTGTGCTACAGGAGCTAATCAAGCGAGTGATTATAAATAGCCTTGCAACACAAGGAGACTACCAATGAAAAAGACGCTTATTGCTGTCCTTCTCGCTTCGACCGCATTCTCCGGCGCCGCCTATGCCGCCGATGCAGTTGCCGAGCTTCCCCCGGAGCCGGCTCCGGTCATGGAAGCAGCGCCCGTATTCACCTGGGCCGGTGCCTATGGCGGTATCCAGGGTGGCGCAGGCTGGATGGACGGCGATTTCAGCGGCGCCGGCGTCAGCGGCTCCGACAATTTCGATGGTGGCATGATCGGCGGCTTCGCCGGCTACAACTTCCAGATGGACAACTACGTGTTCGGTATCGAGGGTGACCTCAGCTACAACTGGAACGAAAACAGCTATTCCGGCACCGACGTCGGCACTGATGTTTCCGGCTCGGTACGCGGTCGTCTCGGCTACGCCCTCGACAATGCCCTGATCTACGGTACTGCCGGCTGGGCTGCCGCCAACGCCTTTGCCGATGGCAACGGCGTCGACGAGACGAAGACCCTGAACGGCTGGACGGTCGGCGCCGGTATCGATTACGCCGTCACCAACAACATCTTTGCCCGCGGCGAATATCGCTACACCGATTTCGGCGACAAGGACATCGGTGGCGTCAATGCCGACTTCACCCAGCATGCCGTCACCGTCGGCGTCGGTGTGAAGTTCTGATCTTCGTCGTCATGACGCATTTTTCAAGCCCCGCTTCGGCGGGGCTTTTTCGTATCTGGCCCGGATGGCGCGCTCCTGCCATATTGGTGTGCGCTAATATGACGCGGCTCCGTACGAGAAGGCCCGTGCCATGGCATGGCAGCACCCGGCAAGCAGGACCACGGCAGGCATCACCATCCGGCTCGGCGGGACCGACGATGTCCGGGTCGCGGCCGGGGTGGAACTGGTGTCGAAGTCCGACATCTGCATCTATGGCGCAGGCTCCGGCCACAGGGCAGAGGTCTTCGGTTCGGTTTCGGGCAGATATGGCATTTATCTCGGCAATGCTCCTGAAGCCGATGCCGGCGAAAGCGTGCGCATCGGCAGGGGCGGGGAGGTCTTCGGCAGCCAGTATGGCATCGTGTTGCTCGCCAGCGATGGCAATATTGTCAATGCAGGTAAGATCGGAGCGCTGAGCGTCGGGGTCTATCTCGAGGCCGTTTCCTCGACGACGCAGACCACGCTTCAAAATCGCGGCGTCATCGATGCCGGGCGCACCGGCATCAACGTCTATTCGTCATCCCTCACGAGAGATCCCGAAACGGTCGAAGTCAGCAATGGCGGCCTGATCCGCGGCGGTGACTATTGCTATGACAGCAACGGCTTTTCGGTCGATGTCATCGGCAATACCGGCCGCATGGTGGGCGAGTTGCGCCTCGGCCGCGGCGACGACATCTATCGCGGCCGCGGCGGAACGCTGTCCGGGGCGGCGTACGGCGAGGACGGCAATGACATCATCTATGCCGGGCAGGGCGCGAACGTGCTCGACGGCGGCGCGGGCAATGACCGGCTTGCCGGCGGCAGGGGAGCGGACGTGCTGCGCGGCGGCGCCGATGCCGACCGCTTCATCTTCGCAGCCGTCGGCCACTCGACGGTCAGCGCGTCCGGCCGCGACACGGTCGAGGATTTCAATCGCGCCGAAGGCGACAGGGTCGACTTGCGCCAGATCGACGCCGATGCCGTGAAGGGTGGAAACCAGGCCTTCGAGTACATCGGTGCAAGCGCCTTCTCCGGCGATGCAGGCGAACTGCGCGCCGTCGGTTCCGGCGGTGACATCCTTGTGCGCGGCGATGTCGACGGCGACGGCAAGGCCGATTTCGAAATCCTGCTCGCAGGTATTTCTTGGGTGCGCGTCACGGATTTGCTGCTTCAGCGGGTGGTTCTCGTGTAATTGTGCAGCAACGCACTGCAATAGCTTAATTAAGAACGAGATTTATATTTGAATAATTCTGTATGTGTTTTTTAAGCCAAAAACAGTATTTGGTATTTGTTAATGGCAGTGAAAAATAGTATTGTAGCGCGCTTATATATTATTCGACGACGTTCGTCGTTTGCGGGGGGCTTATATAGGAGAAGGTGCCATGGCCCTCCAGACGCCGACATCAAAAAATAACCCCGGTATCATAGTCAACCTAGGGACCACCGACAACGTGAGAGTTAACGCTGGCGTAGCCCTAGAGTCGACGGCCCAGTCTTGCATTGTCGGATCGGGCTCTAATCATGTAGTCACTGTTCTCGGGACCGGAAGCGTGTCCGGCACTCAGTATGGTATTTTATTAGGCGGCCCTGGGCAGTCGAACGAAACTGTAACGATCCGAGCTAATGCTTCGGTGGACGGCGAGTTAGGGGGCGTGAGGATACTCGCGAGCGAATCAAAGGTTGATAATGGTGGGAGCATCAATTCCGCTAATGGGTTCGGCGTTTATTTTGCCGGAAATTCCAGCGGCGAGTCGCTGTTGAATAATTTGGCCGCCGGCACTATTCAGGCCAGCACCGATGGCGTTTGGGTCAAAGGTGCCGAAGATTTCAACCTGACTAATGCCGGGGCAATAACGGCCGCGAATGCGTTCAACAGTACCGGCAGGAGCGACGACACCATAGTCAACACCGGAGCCTTGAACGGCGATGTGCGCCTCGGGCGTGGGGATGATGTCTATAATGGACAGATAGGCACGGTTACGGGCACCGTTTTTGGCGGGCGCGGCGACGACAGGATCACATGCGGGAATGGCAACGAAACCATCGACGCTGGCGCCGGTGACGATCGTGTGCGCGGCAATCAGGGAGCCGACACGTTGAGGGGTGGTGAAGACGCCGACAGTTTCATTTTCGCGACCGTTAACGACTCCGCGGTGGGCACTTCAGACACGATCAGCGACTTCAAAAGCGCCGATGATGATATCGTCAGACTGCGCCAGATTGACGCCGATACCGTCACGGCGGGGAACCAGGCATTTACCTTCGTCGGGGCAGCGGCCTTCACCGGCAAGGCCGGTGAACTGCGTGCCGACACTCTGGGCGGTGCCACCGTCGTGCAGGGCGATGTCAACGGCGACGGCAATGCCGATTTCGAAATCCTGTTCACAGGTGTTGCGGGGATGGCAGCTGACGATTTCGTGCTTTAGCGGGGTCGCAGGCGCGGGATCACACGTGCTAGAGTGCGCGTGAAGCGTCCAGACCAAAAGGCCCGCCGGTTTCGCACCGGCGGGCCTTTTTCAGGTGGAGGGTTTCAGCCCTTCAATCGCGCATTGCACAGGCTGTAGTAGCCTCCGCCCTTCTGGATCCACTTCAGGCCGTTGAGGGTGTTGGCGTCCTTGTTCTGGTGATAGGCGTCGACGCAGGTGTGCATCCGCGCCTTGCCGGGTGTTTCGCTGGAATATTTCGGCGAAATGGCCGCCGGGAATTTGACACCCGAGGGGGCTTTCATCGTCGGCTTCTCGGGTTCGGCGGTCTCGCCGCTGCCGAGCGTCACTTCCGGTTCGGCGGTCGCGTCGGGGCCGCACTCAGCGGCGCGGAAATCGTTCCACTTCATGCCCTTGGTGGTCCCGGCTGCCTGCGCCGCCTTATATTTCGCGCTGCATTCCTTCATCGTCAACGCCGCGGCGGGGGAGGCGATGACGATCGAGCCGAGAATGCATAAGGATGAGAGGAGGGCTGCGCTTCGAATACTCATGGCAAGTCTCCGAGTAATGCAAGTGCGGTCCCAGCCCTTAGCTTATTTATATCTGGAGGATCGATTGTCAAACGGCGCGAACTCGCCGGATCAATAAAGTGATCCTGCCAAAAAATCGAGTACAGTTACCAATGATGGCAAGAATATCGCTGCTCAGCGCGGGGTTGTTGCCTCAGGCAAGGCCACCGATCGGGATGAACTCGCGGGATGACGGAGTGGCCAGGGCGCCCCGCCAATCGCCGAGCCATTGGTGCACGGCCAGGCCGGCGTCCGCGATCAATGCGGCAAGCCTGTCCTTTTCCGTGAAGCGGATGCTCGAGGCCGCTACCCAGCGGATGCCGCTATCCTCGGCGACGTAGTGGGTCTCGTAGGTGACGATGCCGGAACTCTCTTCGAACACTGCCGTATTCCATGCGCGGACGGTGCCGTGCTGCGGATGGTCGATGTCGCGCACGGAATTGTCGGCCTGCCATTCGAGCCATTCCTGCACCGCCGGATTGCGGCTGTCGAAGATGAAGCGCCCTGCGGGGGCGAGATGCAGGGCGATGGTCGCCAGCACCGCCTTCTGGTCCTCGTCGCTCAAGAACACCTGATAGGCGTGACCGGTCAGCACGATCAGGTCGAACTTGCGCCCGAGGCGGACGATTCGGGCATCGGCCTCGATGAAGGTCGCCCGGTCGCCGCCCTCGCGCGCCCGTGCGATGTCGAGCATGGCGCCGGCCGGATCGACGCCGGTGACCTCATGCCCCGCAACGGCCAGATGGGCAGCCAGCAGACCGGTGCCGCAGCCGAGGTCGAGCACCGACCGGGCTCCTTCGGCCAGCCGTGCGCAGTAGTAGGTGTCGTCCGCCCAGCCGTTTTCGAGGTCGTAGAAACTCGCCAGCCCAGGGTCACGATAAAGCGGATCATCGGTCACAGTCATCGGGATGTCTCCTTATCGGTCCGTTAAGGGCGGGTCGCTGTCGTCTTCTATAGGCCTTGCAGTTTTCGAAAGTGGGGAGCAGCAGGCGGCGAGCCGCCTGCAAACGTTTGCCGGCAAGCGCCGGTCACTCGGTGTCGCCGACCAGGAGTTCGGTGCAGTAGGAAGCGCTCTTCTCGCCGGGGCGGTCGGCGACCGTCTCGATCTTGCGGATGACGTAACCGGAATCGACCGTCAGCTTGGCTTCGCAGCGCAGACGGGCGGTGCGTGCCGGCGCAATCTGCTTGCCCTTCTTGCCATCGGTGCCCTCGGCATATTTCGCCGGGATGCGCGCGGTCTTGTAGCCGCCGCGCCAGGTGTAGATGCTGTTTGCGCCGACCTGGGCATCGGCGACCGGCGGGCCGAACTTGGCGAAGAAGGAACCGGCCTGCTGGCCGTTCCATCGGGCTTCGATCGGATTGCGTGCCATGCCGCCGGTCGTGGTGCAGCCGGCAAGCGCCAGCACGAGGCCGGCCGTCATCAACATGCGGAGTTTCATTTGTCTGTCCCTTGGATCTCTGTCCCCGTACGCCGGTTCTGCCCCTCAGGGCGGGCAGGGCATCGGCGCGAATTGCGACCACTAGCGCCAAATGCGGGGAAAGAAAATCGGCGCAGCCGCGCTGGCCGCGAAATTATCGGCGGCGTTGCGCGCCGGCATCGCTGCTGTCGGACCCGGTTTTCCGACCCGCCGGAATTTTTTTCGCGATCCGGCGAAGTTTTTTCAAATCGGTGCTTGTGCATCGAAAAATGCTGGTCTATAGACCCCACCACTGGTCACGGAGTGTAGCGCAGTCTGGTAGCGCACCACGTTCGGGACGTGGGGGTCGCAAGTTCGAATCTTGCCACTCCGACCAGTTTAACTAGCTGATCCCGTTCAGTTCTTTTCAAGATCATACAAAATTCCCGGAGTGTTTCTTAGTCGAGGAAACATGGGCGACCATGCGCATGGATCCGCTCTTCGCTGGTCGATCCCAGTGAAGCCGGCGTGCTTCGAATTGCTTCGTTTGCTGCAATTGTTCACGACGTAACGCAGGCGAACAGTGTTGTCGTCAGCCTGCCATTAGGGCACACGTTCTCAATCATGGAGCGAAAGCGAGCTATCTCGTCCTGAGGTTGACAAGGTGGAAGGTTTTCTCGATTTTGCTGTTTTTCCGGAAGCCTGACCAGCGGCCAGGGGTATCTCTGCCATCGTCTGGGTTGGATGGGACCTTGCGGGATTTCGATTTTTTCCAGATATAGCTGAGCGTAAGCACTTTGAAAAAACGCGTCCTCGTCACCGGTGGCACCGGATTCCTCGGTTCAAATTTGTGCGGGAACTTGCTCGGGCAGGGGCATAAGGTTGTCTGCATGGACAATTTTTCTACCGGCTCCCAGCGCAATGTAGCCGCTTTCCTCGGCAATTCCGCCTTCAGTCTGCTGAAGCACGACATAACCGAGCCCTTTGACCTTGATGTGGACCAAATCTACAATCTGGCCTGCCCGGCCTCGCCGGCATACTACCAGCTCGATCCGATCAAGACGCTCAAGTCCAGCGTTCTGGGCGCGCTTAATGTTCTCGACTTGGCAAAGCGCAGGGACATCCCCGTACTGCAGGCCTCAACATCCGAGGTTTATGGCGATCCGCACGTTCACCCGCAGCCTGAAAGCTACCTGGGCAATGTCAATCCGATTGGACCACGCGCCTGCTACGATGAAGGCAAGCGGAGCGCGGAGACATTGTTTTTCGACTATCACCGCCAATTCGCGTTACCGATCAAAGTCGTCCGTATCTTCAATACCTATGGTCCGAACATGCATCCGGCCGATGGCCGCGTGGTCTCTAATTTCATCGTTCAGGCACTAACGGGGCGCGATATCACCATCTATGGTGACGGCGAGCAGACGCGGTCATTTTGTTATGTCGACGATTTGATTGCCGGCCTGGTGGCCATGATGGAGAGCGGTACGGACGTGACGGGGCCGCTTAATCTCGGAAATCCCGAGGAATTCACCGTACGGCAACTGGCGAACATGGTTATTGAGCTGACGAATTCCAGATCTCGTATCGTATGCCAGCCGTCGCTCATCGATGACCCGCGGCAACGCCGACCGGATGTCGCAAGGGTCAGCCGAACCTTGGGGTGGACACCGCGGGTTTCGCTTCGATCAGGTCTCGCGCGGACAATCGCCTATTTCGAGGCAGTGTTGGCGGGTTCGACGCAGCGCGCCTCCTAGACGGTATCCCGGTCCCAGTGTTCCTCGATGAGCGCGGCCGCGCGCCGGGCTTGGCTTGCAAATGTCAATGTTCGCGCCAGTTCTTGGCCGCGCTCCGCAATCGCCCTGGCTTCCATGTCATGACTGCGGACCCATTCGATCTTTTCGGCAAAGTCTACCATGTCGGCGGACACAGGCACGTAATGTTCGAACGGTTTCAAGGCGTCATAGTACCATTGACGGTAGCCAAACTGGGATTCGACCTTGAGTACGCAGCATCCGTAGAGCATGCGTACGAGAAAATTCGACCAAGTGTTCGTATAGCCATCAATATCGATTGCGAACTTGCGTCCCAGCCAGCTTCTGGGCGGCAACGGGTCTCCCAGCAACCCTTGACTGCGCGCCAGCGGAGCGAAGGCGCCCATTGATCGGTACATTTCGGCGAAGCGAACGTCCACCTCCGGCTCGTTGTGAAGCCGCATCACCATCCGAAGCCGTTGCATCACGGCCGGATTGTCCACGTCTTCCGGCGAAAGGCTCACCCAACCGCTTCCGTTCATGCCGCCGCGCCAGACAATGTCGCTAGAACGCTCCTCCCAGCGTGGCGCAGACTTGCTGATCTCCAGTTCGCTTGCAAAGCCGGAATTCTGAAAAAAGTGGGGGTCGGGCAGCGCCACGTGCCGCGGATATCGCACCGAGGCGGCAAACGTGGCGTTGGAAATGACGTCACCGTCGGATGCATTGACGCTAATCCGCCTGACTTCCGGCGGGCACAGGCTCAGCCAATAGGCATAGGTACAAACCATCTTGCGCATGGACCTGGTGAAACGGCGTTCTGCGGCGCTTTCCAGTACCAGTGTAAGCTGCTGCCGGCCTCGCTCGATCACCACGTCCCGTGGTGGATTGCCTGTACTTGTATAGCGCACGCGCACGCGCGGCGCCTTCGAGCCGACACGCGCGAATTCGCGTTTGAAATAAGGGGCGACGGGTAATGCGCAGTACAGGCGAATTGGATCAAGGCTAATGGCGTGGGTCATTGCAGTCCCGAAAATAGATCTGATGCTAAGGGGTGCCGTTCGCAATCGGACTTTTTGTGACAGATAATCCCCCTATGGGCAAACGATGCGAATATTCCGGGAACAGCTTTGCATTTCCCATCCGTTCGAAGGTGTCATCAGGGGCCGAAATCCGATTTTTACCGGCGGCTGCGTCCTCGGGCGTATCGGTATTTGAGCTTTTATGATTATATGCTGGATCAGGTCGGATAAAACGGCTTGCGCCAGGGAGAGACGGTCGAGTTACCGGTAGGGCAGGGCTCCGCTTTGAGGGCCGCGCGGCGCATGGACGCCGGCAGGTGGACGAGGATCATTTGAGCAACGGGATTCGCAAAAGCGGCGTCGAGGAATTGCGTAGCGCCCTTGCCGCCGGCCGTATGGGTTTCATCACCATCGGCATATTCAGCTTCTTCGTGAACCTGCTGGTGCTGACCGGGCCGCTGTTCATGCTGCAGGTCTACGACCGGGTGCTGGCCTCCCGCTCGGAGCCGACGCTGCTGGTGCTCGTCATCCTCATCGTGCTGCTGTTCACGGTTATGGGCATCCTCGATCACATGCGCGCGCGCATTGCCGCCCGCATCGGCGCCCGCTTCCAGGCCGATTTCGACATCCGCGTCTTTCGCGCCGTGCTCGATCGCACCACGCTTGCCGCGCAGGGCGTTTCCGCAGCCAACGGCATGCGCGACCTCGATGCGGTGCAGCGCGTGCTGTCGTCGCCGGCCGTGTTCGCGGTGTTCGACATTCCCTGGACGCCGGTCTTCGTCTTCATCATCTTCGTCTTCCATCCGTGGATGGGATGGCTTGCGGTGGTCGGTGGCCTGATCCTGATCGCGCTCACCTGGCTCAACCAGCGCAACACCCGCAAGCACCAGGAGCAGGCGCTGAACGCCAGCCGGCAAAGCGAGGAGATGACCGCGACGCTGCAACGCGAAAGCGACACGGTGCGCGCGCTCGGCATGCGCAACAGTGCGGCCGTGCGCTGGCAGCAGCTGCGCGATGCCGCGCTCGAGGCCAATATCCGCTACAGCGATTCGAACGGCTTCTATGCCGTCACCTCCAAGACCTTCCGGGTGTTCCTGCAATCGGCGATCCTTGCCATCGGTGCCTGGCTGGTGCTGCGCAACGAGATCAATGCCGGAGCGATGATCGCCGGTTCGATCCTCATCGGCCGCGGTCTTGCGCCGATCGAGAGCGCGATCGGTCAGTGGTCGCTGGTGCAGCGGGCGATCCAGGGCTGGAAGAACCTGGGCGAGCTACTCGACAAGGTGCCGCCGGACGAGGTGCGCACCACGCTGCCGAAGCCCCGTGCGCTGCTTCGAGTCGAACAGGTCACCGCGCTGCCGCCGGGGGAAAAGGCGGCGACGCTCAGGATGCTGAGCTTCGAACTGCCGCCGGGGCAGGCGCTCGGCGTCATCGGTCCGAGCGGTTCCGGAAAATCGACGCTGGCGCGCATTCTCACCGGGGTGTGGCCGCCGGCGGGCGGCAAGGTTCGCCTCGACGGCGCCGCGCTCGATCAGTACGGGCCCGACCATCTTGCCGATCACGTCGGCTATCTCCCGCAGGACGTCATGCTGTTCGAGGGCACGATCGCCGAGAACATCGCCCGGCTGCAGGTCAATCCCGACCCCGAGCGCGTCGTTGCCGCGGCGAAGAAGGCTGCCGCCCACGAGATGATCCTGCATCTGCCGAATGGCTACGATACCCGGCTGCCGCCTTCGGGCGCACGGCTGTCGGGCGGCCAGAAGCAGCGCATCGGCCTGGCGCGGGCGCTCTACGGCGATCCGGCGCTGCTGGTGCTCGACGAGCCCAACTCCAATCTCGACGCCGAAGGGTCGATGGCGCTCAATCTCGCCATCCGCAACCTGAAGGCCGAGGGCCGTTCCGTGGTCATCATGGCCCACCGCCCGGCGGCGATCGAGGAATGCGACATGATCCTGATCCTCGACGGCGGGTCGAGGGTCGCCTTCGGCCCGCGCGACGAGGTTCTGCGGGCGCATCTGCGCAATGCCGCCCAACTGGTGCCCCCGGCCAATGCCGGCGGCCAGAACGCGGGTTAGGAGTGCCGGATGGCCAACCCGTGGAAATCGACCCGTCATGGCTGGATCGGCTATGCGACGCTTGCCTTCCTGGTGCTCGGCCTCGGCACCTGGGCCTATTTCACCCGCATCAGCGGCGCCGTCGTTGCCGGCGGCATCGTCGAGGTGGAGACCAATCGGCAGGTGGTCCAGCACCAGCTCGGCGGGGTCGTCGGCGAGCTGTTCGTCAAGGATGGCGACGTGGTGAAGCCGGGAGAGCTGCTGCTGCGCTTCGACGACACCTTCGACCGCTCGGAACTGGCGATCATCGAAAACCAGCTCTTCACCCTGCTCGGGACCGCGGCGCGGCTGACCGCGGAGCAGGACGACAGCGAGACGCTGGCCTTCGACGAGGAGCTTCTCGAGCGGGCAGCGCGGGATCCGGAGATCCGGACGATCGTCGATGGCCAGGAACGGCTGTTCAGGGCCCGGATCGAGACCCGCGACAAGCAGATCAGCCAGTTGCAGGAACGCAAGCAGCAGGTCCGCGAGCAGATCATCGGGCTCGAAAACCGCACCAAGGCATTGGAGCAGCAACTGTCCTTCATAGACAAGGAGCTGCTGGGGCAGCACAAGCTCCTGAAAGACAATCTCACCCAGGCAAGCCGGGTGATGGCGCTCGAGCGAGAGGGCGCGGAGATCCGCGGCGACATCAGCGGCGCGCGTGCGAGCGTCTCGGAAAACCGCGGCAAGATCGCCGAGATCGAGATCGCCATGCTCAACGTGCGGGTGGCGATGCGCGAGGAATCGATCTCGACGCTGCGCGAAATCGAGGCGAAGATCGCCGAGCTGCGGCAGAAGCGCACCGCTGCACATGAGACCCTCAGCCGCATGGAGGTGCGCGCCCCGGTCGGCGGCGCGGTCTTCGGCCTGCAGGTGCATGCGCGCCGCTCGGTCGTACGCGCGGCCGAACCGATGCTGTTCATCATTCCGCAGGATGTGGGCCTGGTCATCACCACCCACATCTCGCCTTCGCAGATCGACCAGGTCCATGTCGGGCAGAATGCCGTGCTGCGTTTCGCCGCCTTCGACCATCGCACCACGCCCGACCTGCGCGGCTCGGTCGTCGACGTTTCAGCTGACGTGTTCAACGACGAGAAGACCGGCGCGACCTATTACAAGGCGCAGATCGTTCCCGGACCGGGGGAAACGGCGAAACTCGGCGCGCTGCAGGTGCTGCCCGGTATGCCGGTCGAGGCGTTCATCTCCACCTCGGAGCGCTCGCCGCTCGAATATCTGGTGAAGCCCCTCGCCGACTATTTCACCCGGGCGTTTCGCGAGAGATAGGCCGGTCCCGATCATCGCGGCTGCGGGATTGGGGGCGGCTCGAAATGAGGAGACGCAGAAATGCTGGCTGGAGCCATGTTGGTCTGGTTCACGTTGACTGCGGCGAGCACGATTTTCGTGATCTGGGATTCCTTCACCAATGGCGTGACGAGCTGGGTCCAGCGGATCGCCTGGATCCTGGTCACGTTCTATGCGGGCCCGGTGGGGCTGTTCTTCTATCTCATGGCCTGCCGTCGTCCTTTTCCCGGCGGTCATGACATCTATATCCGTCCGTTGTGGAAACAGGCGGTCAACAGCGAGATGCACTGCCTGGCGGGTGACGCCACCGGCGTCATGGTCGCGGCCGCGGTGGTGCCGCTGCTCCATCTGAGCAACGGATGGGACATGACCATCGAGTATCTGGCCGGTTTTGTCTCCGGCCTGTTCATCTTCCAAGCGCTGATGATGCGCGGCATGTATGGCGGCGACTACCTGAAGGCAGTGCGAAAGACCTTCTTCGCGGAGACGGTCTCGATGAACATGGTGATGACCGGCATGATCCCGGTCATGATCATGCTGGAGGCGGCCTGGCCGAGATCCGAGCACTCGCTGAACCCGGAATTCTGGTTTCGCATGGGCCTCGCCACCATCGTGGGCGGCATCATCGGCTTTCCGATCAATTACTGGCTGGTCAAGAACCATCTGAAGCATGGTGCCATGACGCTGCCGGGCGCCGATGGCCCGGCGCCGCAACTGGGGCATAGCCCCATGGAAACGGCCATGGCGGCAGGCGCCGAGACAGCCTCGGCGATGGACATGTCCATGCCTGAATACAGGCAGACATTGGTGCCGGACATGCCCATGGAGGATGGTCCGATGGCTGGGATGCAGATGCGGGAACTGCCGCTCGGGCAGGCGCTGGCATGGATAGCGGGCACCTATGTCGTGCTCGCCTGCGCGCTGATACTCACGGCACAGATCACCCCCATCACCTTCCAGTAAAAAGCGAGGCCGGATGCCGCCTCGCCGTGCCTTGAAGTGAGCCATTGCAGAACCGGGGCATCGCGGTAGAGTAGGGCACTGTTCACAGCGGGGCACGCTTTATCGGTCGTCCATGGCGAAGCATGAAGCAGAAAAAGAGGCTGTTGGAACCACTTCGTCCCGGCCGCCGCTTCCGGCGCGCTGGTCGAAACCGCTGCGGGTTTACCTGAGCATTGCCATCGTCGCGCTGCTCATCAGCATTTCCGTGCCGCTGATGTGGCTGACCTACCATCAGGGGCGAACGGTGGGCATCGCCGCCGGCGAGGCGCAGATGCGCCAGCTCAGCCTGCGCGTCATCGACAGCTACAGGACCCTCTTCGGCGACGGATATTCGGCAATCGCGACCGCTTCCGTCCTGACGCCGTTTCTGTCGCCGCCGCCGATGGAGCTGCAGGCCAAGCAGGACTTCCTGCTGCAGGTGCTGCGAAGCTCCGCCAATATCGACGGGTTCTATGTCGGCTATCCCGGCGGCTCCTTCGTGCATGCGGTGAGCGTCGCGAGCAACCCGGAATGGCTGACGGTTCTGGCGGCGCCGGACGAGACGGTTTTTGCCTTGCGCACCATCGAGAAGACTGCGGGCGGTCCGGTGTCCACCTGGCGTTTCCTGACTGCCGAGGGAACGGAGATCGGCCGGCGCACGGACAACAACGTCACCTACGATCCGTCTCGCCGTCCCTGGTACCGCAGTGCGGTCCACGAGGGGGCGCAGGTGTCGGTCGGGCCCTATGTCTCTGCGACGACGAAATCGCTCAGCCTGACGCTTGCCATGCCGATGGCGAAGAACAGGCAGATCGTCGCCGGCGCCGACGTGCTGCTAGAAACCATAAGTCATCTGCTGAACCGGGAGGCGGTCTCGGAGAATGGCCGCGGCTATGTCTTCGATGGCCAGAACCGTCTGATCGTCCATTCCGATCCCGTTGTCATGGACAGGATCCTGGAGACGCTTTCAAGCCCGCAGCGGGACGAACACGCTCCCATCTCGGACAGCGACCCGGCGCTGGAGCCGATCGGAGCCCTGCTGAGCAGCAATGTCGATCGCGAGATGGGGACGGTCCTGTTCGATGTCGGCGGCGAGCCCTATCTGGCCCAGATCTCCCCGGTCGAGTTTTCCGGTCTGCTCAAGGGCAACACCGTGGTTCTGGCCGCGCCGCTCGAGGACTTCATCGGCGAGAGCAAGCGGTTCCTGGCCAAGACGATGATGATTGCCGCGGCATTCGTGCTTACCGGAATGCTGGCGGCGCTCCTCTTTTCCCGGCGCATCACCACGACCCTCTACGCGCTCGCGGGCGAGGCGCAGCAGATCGGCAATCTGGAGTTCGCCTCCAAGGGAACGACGCAGTCCCGGATCTCGGAGATCAATGTCCTGGCAAACGCGCTGGCGGCGGCGCGTGATGCCATCAGGACGTTCTCCCTTTACGTGCCGCGCGAACTGGTGCGCAGGATCGTCAACTCCGGTCAGGCGATCGTCGGATCCGCATCGCGGCAGGAGGTGACCGTGCTTTTCTCCGACATCCAGGATTTCACCACGATTTCGGAACGACACTCGCCGGAGGAGGTCGTCGATCTGCTGTCGACCTATTTCGAGCGGATGAACGAAATCGTCGAGGCGCATGGCGGGGTGATCGTGCAGTACATCGGCGATTCGGTATTCGCCATGTGGAATGCGCCGGTTGCCGATCCCTCCCATGTCGAGCATGGCTGTCGCTGCGTCCTCGCGATGAAAGCCGCAATTGACGACCTGAACCGCGCCAACCGGGCGGCGGGCCGCCCCGAACTCATCACCCGCTACGGGCTGCACACCGGACCGGTGG
>JAEWPB010000019.1 GCA_023399465.1 Pseudomonadota bacterium | reverse complement strand
CGGTATGACCGCCATGGCCATCAATGCCGCGAATGAGGCCGGGGGCGACGCCCGCAGCCGGTTCCGCAGTTTCATCGTCGCCAATCTGACGCCCCCGATCACGGACCCGAGAACGTTATCGCTATGGGGCGCGTTCATCAGCCAGGTTCGCGTCGATCCGGAATTTGCCGCCATTCATCGTGACAACTACCAGGCCTTCATCGCCGCGCTAGAGGCGCTGATCGCCGCCTTCCTGAAGGAAGTCGGGCGGGCGGAAAGCGCTGCGGACAGCCGCCGGCAAGCGATCGCCATCAGCGGTCTGGTCGACGGGTTGTGGCTCGAAGCCTCGCTCGCCGGCGACATGTTTGCCGACAGCGAACTGCCGAGCATCGCTCTGGCAACCATCGAATCCATACTGGGGTTGCCGGCAGGCGACCTTTCTCATTCCAGCATTACCGGCAAGGACAAAGAATAATGCGCTATGCTTCGATTACAGAGCGCCTGACGCATCTCGGATCCGGCAAATGGGCCGTGCATCTGGAGGCGCGCAGGATGGCAGCCGCGGGAACTTCCGTCATCGAACTGACGATCGGCGAGCCGGACATCGCACCCGATCGGCGACTGCTCGACGAGGCGGCACGGGCGATGTATGCCGGACGTATCCGCTATTCGAACGGGCGCGGCGAACCCGCCGTCGTCAACGCTCTGACCGAGAAGTATGCGCGTCGGCGGGCCGATGTCACCGAGCGCAACATTCTTTGCTTCCCCGGCACGCAGACGGCGCTCTACGCGGTGATGACGGGGCTCGTGGAAGCAGGTAACGGCGTTCTCGTCGGCGATCCGCTCTATGCGACTTACGAAGGGGTGATCGCAAGCACCGGTGCGCACATGATTCCCGTGCCGCTGCGCGCAGAAAAAGGTTTCCATCTGCAGGCTGAGGATGTCGAAAAGGCGGTGACGCCGGAGACGCGCGTGCTGCTGCTCAACACGCCGCACAATCCGACCGGTGCAGTCCTCTCCGCCGGGGAAATTGCCGCTATCGGGGAGGTCTGCCGGCGACACGATCTCTGGATCGTCTGCGACGAGGTCTATGAACAACTGATCTTCGACGTTCCCTTTGCCTCGCCCTTCGACAATGTCGACCTTGCTGAGCGCACCATCGTGGTTTCTTCGATCTCGAAGTCCCATGCCGCTCCCGGCTTCCGCAGCGGCTGGGCCGTCGGTCCGGTGGAATTCTGCGATCGGCTGCTGCCGGTCTCGGAAACCATGCTGTTCGGCGTCCAGCCGTTCATCGCCGACATGACCGCCATGGCGGTCAGCCAGGATTTCGATACGGCAAGGATCATGCGCGACAACTATCGCCGTCGCGCCGAGCTCGTCGTCGATGCGCTGTCGGCCTCCGCTCTGCTCGATCCACGCATGCCGGAGGGCGGCATGTTCATCGTCATCGATGTTTCTGCGACCGGCCTCAACGGCGAGGACTTCGCCTGGGAACTGTTGCGCCAGCAGCACGTTGCGGTGATGCCCGGCCGTTCCTTCGGCGACCAGGCAGAGGGGTTGATCCGCGTTTCGCTTACTGTGCCTGACGACCAGCTTGCCACGGCGATGGGACGCATCGTGGAGCTTGCCGCCAGTTTCGACATCCCGATGGAGAAACGCGCATGAGGAGCGAATGGAAAACGGTCGGCGAAACGCTGGTCGACATTCTCGAAGCGAACGGCGTCGAGGTGGTGTTCGGCATTCCCGGTGTGCATACGGTCGAACTCTATCGTGGGCTTGCCGCCTCGACGATCCGCCATGTGACGCCGCGCCATGAACAGGGCGCCGGCTTCATGGCCGATGGCTATGCGCGCGTCAGCGGCAAGCCGGGCGTCTGCCTCGTCATCACCGGACCGGGGCTGACGAACACCATCACCGCAATGGCGCAGGCCTATCAGGATTCGGTGCCGATGCTGGTGATCTCCGGGGTCAATGCCCGCGCCTCGCTCGGCCTCGGCCGCGGGCGTCTGCACGAACTGCCTGACCAGCGCGGCATGATGGCGACGCTGGCACTGATGTCGCATACCCTGCTCGACGGCAAGGACCTGCCCGAGGTCATGGAGCGTGCATTCGCGGTGATGCAGTCGAGCCGTCCGGGCCCGGTCCATATCGAGATCCCGACCGACGTCATGGTCGAGCGAATCGCGCCTTCGGCCCTGAAGCCGGCGATCGTCACCCATCCGAGCGCGGACAGCGCGGCGATTGCCAGGGTGGTGAAGATGTGCCGCGAGGCACGGCGCCCGGTGATCCTGGCCGGCGGCGGAGCAGTCGCCGCACAGGCCGGTATCACTACCCTCGCCGAAAGCATCGATGCCCCGGTCGTGACCACCGTCAATGCTCGCGGACTGCTGGCGGGGCATCCGCTGTCAGTGCCGGCGAGCCCCAGCCTCAAAGCCGTTCGCCACCTGATTGCCGAATCGGATCTGGTTTTGGCGCTCGGCACCCAGATGGGGCAAACCGACTACGACATGTATGCCGACGGCGGATTTCCCGAGCTTGCCAATCTCGTTCGCGTCGATATCGATGCGGGACAGTTGGCAAGGGGTCCGAGCGCCGCCGTTCCCGTCTTGTCATCGGTGAGGAATACCGTGCGGGCGCTCGTTGCCGAACTCGGGGCGGAAACCATGACCGGGGAGGGCGTGGCCCGCGCTGCGCGCGCCCGGGACGCGGCATTCTCCGAACTGAGCGACAAGATGCGCCTCGAGATCGGCATTCTCGAAACGCTCAGGGAAACGCTGCCCGGCTGCATCATCGTCGGTGACTCCACCCAGGCCGTCTATGCCGGCAACCTCTATTACGAGGCCGGTCGCCCGCGGGGCTGGTTCAATGCTGCCACCGGTTACGGTGCGCTCGGCTATGCGCCGCCGGCGGCGATCGGTGCGAGCATCGCCGAGCCCGATGTTCCGGTCGTCTGCCTCACAGGCGACGGCGGCTTCCAGTTTTCGCTGGCGGAAATCGGCTCGGCCAGGGATGCCGGGGCCCAGGTCATCTATCTGGTCTGGAACAATGACGGCTACCAGGAAATCGAGACCTACATGATCGAGAACGGCATCGATCCGGAAGGCGTGAGGCCCATGGCGCCGAACTTCGTCAAGGTCGCCGAGGCCTATGGCATGCCGGGCGTGAGGCTGACCGATATCGCCCAACTGCCGGACGCGCTGCAAAAGGCGGCAATGCATGCCGGCCCGTCGCTGATCGAGATCCACGAAAGCAAGACCATCGGGGCATCCCTGTAGTCTTACTCGTCGGCGAATGGCTCGGGCGAAAACCGCCGGAGCCATTCGTCTGCCTTTCTCTATGCTGCAGCACCCGCGTGCACCCCCGAACTCATTTGCCGCCAGTAGAGCACTGACGCCCGACCGGCTGTCCGCAGCGGGAACCAAATCCGGTGCCGTGCATTACCTCTTCGATCGCCACGCGTAGTTGCTGCGTCAGCGAATACAGAGGAGATTGCCATGCTCTACTATGCACTTGTCTTTCTTGTCGTCGCCCTGATTGCGGGCGTGCTCGGATTTGGCGGTATCGCCGGAGCATCCGCCTCGATCGCGCAGGTCCTGTTCTTCCTGTTCCTGATCTTGTTCGTTGTCTCGCTGGTCATGCGTCTCGTCAGGGGAGCTTGAACGGGTTCCGGCACTATGGCGCCAAGCTGGCGGGCAGGAGCGGTCGTCCCCTGCTCGCAGAAGGTTGTTGTCGAGGCTCTGTGACACCGCGGAAACCGCTTTTCGGGCCGGCGAACATCATTCCGGCAAGTTTTTCGTCTAAGGGAGGAGGTGACCCGGTAGCAGTTGTTGCCGGAATCAAATATTGCAAGTCGATTCAGTGGTTTGCCCGGAGGTTACCGCATGCCCGTTACACAATGCAGATGCGCCGCCATGGTTGTGCTTCTTGACATCCCGCGCAACTGCTGAACTTTGATGCATGCTAAGGATCTTGGGCGCAAAAAAACCATGATCCTGAACAAAGGCACCGATATTTCCGCCTGAACCCGTTTTTGTTTCTTTCGTACCACTTCACATCCGCGCCGGGGCCAAAATCGTCGCCCACGCTGGCGCGGCGGGAATGTCCCGCGTGAATTGCTGGCCTCGATCGGATCATGCGGCAACGGCCTTGTGACAATAACCCCGTTTGGACACCGAACCGAACCCATGTCTCTTCATATAACGCCTTCAGCCTCTTCCCGCGATACTGAAGCCAAGCAGATCGATCACAATGGCTCGATCCGCTCCACCTATTTCACCACGGAAGAACTTGGCGCCTGTGCTGCCGCGCTGGCCCGCGACGGCGCGCTTTCGCTGCCTGCCTTCCAGCCGTTCGATTTCTTCCGCCGTCATCGCGAAAACGAGAAGGAAATCCTCAGGGTCTACCGCTCGACCGCAACCGATGTCGAGGCCGGGGCGACGATCACGCCTGCAGCCGAATGGCTGCTCGACAACCACTATGTCGTCGAAGAGGCCATCCAGGAAGTCCGTCGCGACTTCCCCCGCCGCTTCTATCGGCAACTGCCGACGATGAAGGTCGGCGACACCGAAATCCCCCGGACCCTGGCGCTTGCCTGGCTGTACGTTGCCCATACCCACTCGACCGTCTCGCAGGAAAGCATGACGGCGCTGGTCGACGGCTTCCAGACGGTCAAGACGCTGGAGATCGGCGAGTTGTGGGCGCTGCCGTCGCTGGTGCGCTACATCCTGGTCGAGAACCTGCGCCGCATCTCCATTCGCGTCGAACGCTCGCGCACCATGCGCCGGAAGGCCAATGAGAGCGCCGACGAACTGATCCGGCTGAACGACCCGGTCAAGTGCGCGGAATATCTCAAGAGCATCGAACCGCTCGCCGACGACAATACGTTTGCCACCCAGTTCCTCTATCGCCTGCGTGATGGCTCGCAGACATCAGGGCTTGCCATTGCCTGGCTCGAGGAGCGCCTGGAGAAGGCCGGGACCGACGCCGAAGAAACGATGATGGCCGAGCACAACCGGCTGTCCTCCGGCAATGTCACGATGGGCAACATCATCCGCAGCCTGCGCGAGATCAATGATACCGAGTGGGCAGTGTGGGTCGAGCAGGTCAGCCATGTCGACCGGCTGCTGTGGGAAAAGACGGATTACAGCGAACTCGATTCCGGCTCGCGCAACAAGTATCGCAAGGCGATCGAGAAGCTGGCCCGCCGTTCCGACAAGGCCGAGCTGGAAATCGCCCAGATTGCCATCGACATGACCGAGGAGGCCAGGCAATCCGCTGAGGGCCGGCCACACGAAGCGAATGTCGGCAGCTTCATCGTCGGCAGCCAGCGTGACGAACAGGAACGGGCGGTCGGTTATCGTCCTACCGTTTCCCAGCGCGTCATTA
>JAEWPB010000145.1 GCA_023399465.1 Pseudomonadota bacterium | reverse complement strand
TCGCGGGGATCTGCTTCGTGGGCTACTTCGTCTTTCCGCATTTGCCGCGGCTCGTGGCCATGCTGTACATGCCGCTGATCGTGCTCGCCGGCCTGATCGTCTACATGCTGAAGCCCGATGCATCCGGCGATACGCTGGACGGTCGTGTCGTCCTGACGATGAAGCATCTGTTCGAGACCGATGTTTCCGCCATGCTCGGGCTGTACGCGGCGCGCGCGGCCGAATTCGCCGACAGCGGATACCTCTACGTGATCTATGGCGGGACGATCTTCGGGCTTGTCGTCTTCTGGATCTTCGTCTGCTTCTTCCCGGCCAGCCAGACGTCCTCACAGCGACGCTGTCTTCATTCACTTTCTGTTTTTATTTTCATGAATATGATGATCGGCGGAACAGCGGTTTTCTCCATCAAGGTTGCCGGACTGCTGTGGCTGCTGGTCGGGCACCTGAAATTCGCGCCGACCGGCCGGTCAATACCGGGTGCTCTGGCTGCCTCTGTCGCGCCGACGACGGGCAAGGCCTGACCCGGGCGAAATGCCCACTACTGCCCTTGCTACCAAGGAACTACGATGCTTGTTCAGCTTCAGTATGTGCGCGCGATTGCCGCTCTGATGGTCGTCTATTTTCACGCCGTGCTTCAGCACTACAATGTCGATCCGCAGTCCACGCTTGGCGATTATCTTTTCGGCAAGAGCGGCGTCGACCTGTTCTTCGTGCTGAGCGGCTTCGTCATGTGGATCACCACGGCCGGCCGCCCGATCGGTACGCTCGACTTCTACGGGCGACGGGTTCGCCGTATCGTGCCGCTCTATTGGCTCGCGACGCTGGGCGCCGCGGCAATCGCGCTGGCCGTGCCCGAGATCCTGAAGTCGACGACGTTCGACTTGCCCCACGTGCTGGCATCGCTGTTCTTCCTGCCGTGGATCAATCCGGCGGACCCCGATGGCACCATGATCGCCCCGGTGATCGTGCCCGGCTGGACGCTGAACTTTGAAATGTACTTCTATCTCATCTTCGGCGCGCTTCTGGTGCTGAGAGAGAACCTGCGCCTCTACGCCCTGGTCGCAGTGCTTTTCGCCGTTTTTGCCGTCTGCCGGCTCGTGCCCGGCACCACCGCCGCCTCGTTCTATGGCGATTCGGTGGTGTTCGAATTCGCGGCCGGCGTCATCATCGGCAAGCTCTATCTCGATGGCAGGCGGCTTGCCCCCGGGCTGGCCTGGGGCCTCGCCGCGGTCTGCCTTGTCGCCATGATCTATGCCGACCACCTCGAACTCGACAGTGTCCCGCGCATCATCCCGATCGGGATCCCGGCAGCCCTGATCGTCTACGCCTGCGTCTCGGTCGATTTTTCGCGCTGGCGCGAGATCGGCTGGCTGCGTTATCTCGGCGATGCGTCCTACAGCATCTACATCACGCATATCTTCGTTCTCGCCGCCGCGCGCGTCGTCTGGAGGCTGATCCCGTTCGAGGCGCTGAAGAGCGACCTGCTGTTCCTGATCTCCGCCATTCTCGCATCGATCGCCTTCGGGGTGCTCGTGCACCACTTTTTCGAGGCGAAGGTGGAGGCCTACTTCCAGAAGAGAAGGCAAGGCAGCCCGGCGCTGGCTGTCCAGCGCCGTTGAGCCGTCCGGCAAGGCGAAAACGACGGAGTGAAGCGTGATCGATTGCAGTATCGCAGGCGTGGTGCGGACCGCCGTCGTCACAGCGCTCTTCCTGACGTTCGGCCCGCATCGACCTCTCGACGCATTCGAGGCTGAGGCCCTGTGCTTCCGCGGTGTCAACATCTCCGGCGCCGAGTACGGTGCCAAGGACGGCATCCATGGCACCAACTATATCTACCCCTCAGAGAAGACGGTCAGGTATTTCGCCGGCAAGGGCATGGATAGCGTCCGCCTGCCGTTTCTCTGGGAGCGGCTCCAGCCGCAGTTGAACGGTCCGCTCGACGGTGCCGAACTTTCGCGGCTGCATGCGGCGGTGGATTTGATCAGCAGGCACGGGATGACCGTGATCCTCGACCCGCACAACTTCGCCTATTATGACGGAAAACGCATCGGCACGGCTGAGGTTTCCGCCTTTGCCTTCGGCGACTTCTGGACCCGGCTCGCCTTCGAGTTCGCCAATCGCGACGGCATCGTCTTCGGCCTGATGAACGAGCCCTTCGACATCGGCGCCACGGAGTGGCTGGATGCCGCGAATGCAGCGATCCGTGGCATCCGGGCAACCGGAGCCGGCAATCTCGTTCTCGTTCCCGGCACGTCGTGGTCCGGTGCCCACAGTTGGGAAAGCGAGCGCGAGGGCGGATCGAACGGCACGGTGATGCTCGGCATCGAGGATCCGCGCGACAACTATGCCTACGAGTTTCACCAGTATCTCGACGAGGATTCGTCGGGCACCCATGATGGCTGCGTGAATGCACAAGGCGCAGTGCAGGCAATCGTCCGGGTGACAGACTGGCTGCGCAGGCACGACAAGCGCGGCTTCCTCGGCGAGTTCGGCGGCGGGCAGGGGCCGCAATGTCTGGAAGGGCTGGCGAATTTCGTGAAGACCATCGACGACAACCGCGATGTCTGGCTCGGATGGACCTATTGGGCCGCCGGCGACTGGTGGCCGACCGACGAGACCAATCACATCCAGCCGACGGCCAAGGGCGACCGCAAGCAACTCGCTGCACTGATGGCGCCTGGCGGCGGCAAGCGGAGCGGGGCAGGGAGCTGTGCCTTGATACCGCCAGCCCGCTGAAAGTGCGCGGATCTCAACCCGACGTTAACCAAGAATAACTAGATTTCGGTAACTGCGGTGCCTCTGGCGCCGGTACCGATGCGTCTGGATTTTTTGAATGAGTTGGCTCGGAAGCGACAAGAACACCGCGGAAACGAAGGTTTCGCGCGGCCCGGATATCCGGTCGCAGGGCGCAGCCACCCCCGTGCGCCGCGGCCCGGTGATCCGCACGTCCGATTTCGCCGTCCGGCCGATGCCGGAGGAACCTGCGCCATCGCCTGCCGAACCGGTTCTTTCTCAGGCCAAGGTCAGTCCGCCTCCTGTTGACGAACATCTATCCGCGCGTGCGCAGGTCAATGAGCCTGCACCGGCCATGCCCCCGCAGATGGAAGCCGGGCGTGAGACGGCCGACGCGGCCAATGTGCCGCTGATCGATCTGTGGTCGATCGTTGTTGCGGTGTGGGCCAACCGGCGCCTCGTGCTTGCGCTCGCGGTTGGCGGAGCCGTCGTCGGCGGCGGCCTGATGATGACGTCGTCGCGCAAGTACACGGCCGAAACCAGTCTCTATTTCGATCCGCGACAGGTGCAGATCACCCGCGCGGCCGAAGGCGGCGAGAACTCGACCTCGGCGATGTCGGCGCAGATCGACAGCCAGGCGCGGATCCTGACGTCGAACCGCGTCATGGAGCGCGTTGCCGCAGAACTGGAACTGGCCAAGGATCCCGATTTCGCCGTCAAGGCAGCACCGGCCGCGGACGGCAGCGTGCCTTATGCGCTGGTTGCCCGGCTGCAGCAGGCGACCCAGATCGATCGCGACGACAATACCTATGTTCTTTCCCTGAGGGTGACGACCGGCGACGGCACGAAGTCCGCGACCATCGCCAACGCCATCGTCGAGGCCTATCTGGCCGAAGAGAATTCGGCGGTAGCCCAACTCTACCGCACCGCCAACAGCGCGCTCGACGGACGGCTGGCCGAGCTCGGCGCCAAGGTGCAGTCGGCGGAAAAGGCGGTCGAGGACTTCCGCACCCGCAACGACATGGTGACCGCCGATGGCGGGCTGATATCCGACAAGCGTCTGGTCTCGCTCAACGACCTGCTGGTGACCGCGCAAAACAAGACGATCGAGGCGAAGGCCCGGCTTGACGCGGCGAGCAGCCTGCGGGTCGAGGACGCCCTGGTCAACAACGCTGGCAACGACGTGACGTCCGCAACCCTCGTTGACCTCAGGCGCCAGTACGCGGGGCAGGCGGCCGGCATCGCCAGCATGGAAAGTCGTCTCGGACCGCGGCATCCGGCATTGCTGGCGGCGCGCGGTTCGCTCGAGGGGCTGAAATCGGAAATCCGCGCCGAATTGAGACGGATCGCGTCGCTTGCGGAAGCCGAGCTCGAGCAGGCACGCAAGGCCGAGCAGGAAGTGTCAAAGGAACTGGGCCTGCAGAAGGCGCTGCAATCCAACACCTCGTTGCGCCAGATCGAGCTCAACGAACTCGAGCGCGAGGCGGCTGCCGCCCGCGAAATCTACGAGACGGTGCTGAAACGGGTGCGCGAGACCAGCGAGGACATCAACCTCGTGCGCAGCAATGTGCGGGTGATCTCGAAGGCGGAAACGCCGCTGACGGCGGACGGACCGGGAACGAAGATGCTGCTGATCGCCGGCGTGGTCGGCGGAACGATCCTCGGCTTTGGCCTCGGGGCGGCATTCGCCATCGTTCGCGGGCTGTTCTCTCACCCGCTCGTCCGTACCGCCTTGCGCGATTTTCGCCGGACGACAGCCAAGACCAGGGCCTGATCCCCCATCGAGGGACAGGAAAATCAGAACTTGATCGCAAGGCCCAGGATCGGCCCTTTCTGGACAACGTCGAATACAAAGCCGTCGTTGCTGTAGTCCACGCCGAGCGCGCGGTAGCCTGCCACCGCGGAAAAGGTCTCGTTGAACTTGTAGCCGACCCCTGCCGCGACGTCCCAGTCGATGTCGGCGCCACCGCCGCCGACCAGTCCCCATCCGGTCACGAAGATATTGGGGGTGAAGAAGTAGTTGCCGCGAAAGCCGCCGAGTGCGTCCACCCAGGTGTCGCGGTCGGTGCGCGAACGTCCGCCGAGAATGCCGCCCGTCAGCGATATCGTGTTTTTCACCGACCAGACGCGGGCGCCGCCGGCGATATCGAGATGGCCCTGGCTGTTCTCGAGGATCGTGTAGCCGACCCCGAGCAAGCCGGCGAAGGTTTCCGAATCGATGCTGGCTTCGTCGGCCAGAATGCCTCTCGGCGTGCCCTTGGTGCCGGAGATCTTGGTGTACATGAGATCGGTGAAGATGCTGTAAGGCCCGTAGCGGGCCTCGCCGATGGCCATGGCGCCGAAGTCGAGGTGGTCGAGGATTTTACTGAAACTGGTATCGACATGCACTGTCGGGAGGCCGAAGCTCGCGACATCGCCGGACAGTCCGGCCGCCCAGAAATAGGGAGCGAACGTGAACGTCCATCCGTCTTCGGTGGTTACCTGCTGTGTTTCAGGCGCCAGCGGCGTAGGCGTAATGTCTGCTGCTAGGGCGTTGTTGGCGAGCAGAAGGGATCCGACGCAAGACAATGTGCAAGCAATACCGGCATTCATTGGCAAACTCCAAATGCGGTTCGGTGCAAATCACGCGAATATACTTTCGATGATGCTTGAGCGTATTGATTCATTCAATATGCCTGTCGAAATTATTTTCGAAGGTTCTCAAGTGCGACTGGCGCACTTCGCCGCCGGGCGAGGGACCTTCATATTGCGGCGTTGGAGCTTGCAACGCCCGCTGTCTTGACTCCGGCGCCTATTCGTCCTCAATCGGCCCGGTGAAACAGGTGACGACGACAGGCGGATTGCTGACATGGATGTGAAGCTCGAGGAAGGCTGGAAGCGGGTTCTCGCCGGTGAGTTCGACAGTCCCTACATGGGCTCGCTGAAGCAGTTCCTCGTTGCCGAGCGCGATGCCGGCAAGCGGATATTTCCCAAGGGTAGCGAGTATTTCCGGGCGCTCGACCTGACGCCGCTCGACAAGGTAAGGATCGTGATCCTCGGGCAGGATCCCTATCATGGCGCCGGCCAGGCGCACGGCCTGTGCTTCAGCGTCCAGCCGGGCGTGCGCACGCCACCGTCTCTGGTCAACATCTACAAGGAACTCGAAAGCGATCTTGGGATCGTGCCGCCCCGTCACGGCTTTCTCGAAAGCTGGGCCCGCCAGGGCGTGCTGCTGCTCAACAGCGTCCTGACCGTCGAGGAGGCGCGGGCTGCCTCGCACCAGGGCAAGGGCTGGGAGCGCTTCACCGACTCGGTGATCCGGGCCGTCAACGACCAATGCTCGTCGGTCGTCTTCATGCTCTGGGGCGCCTATGCGCAAAAGAAGGCGGCCTTCGTCGATACCGCCCGCCATCTGGTGCTGAAGGCGCCGCATCCGTCGCCACTCTCCGCCCATTCCGGTTTTCTCGGTTGCCGGCACTTTTCCAAAGCCAATGCCTATCTCCGTGAACGCGGTCTCGAACCGATCGACTGGCAGCTTCCGGGCGAACCGGCCCGGCAGTAATTCGCTCTGCTCCACCAAAAAGCGTATTCACCTCGCCGATCTGTGAACGTGTGGACGCCTTCGTCTTCAATCGGTGAACAATCAGTTGTCTGAAGCGGGTCTGGTCGCCGGGCGAAAATAGGCCAAATATCAGTGCAAGCAGAGCGTCCCGACGGAGTGCGGGACAGAAAGGTTTGTCATGCTGAACCAGATCAAAGGCTTGCACCACGTTACCTCGATGGCGGATGACGCCCGCATCAACAATGATTTCTTCACCCACAAGCTGGGGCTGCGGCGGGTGAAGAAGACCGTCAATTTCGACGCGCCTGACGTCTATCACCTCTACTACGGCGACGAAGTCGGCACGCCCGGCTCGGTGATGACCTACTTCCCGTTTCCGCATATGTCGCCCGGCCGACCCGGCACCGGCGAAGTCGGCACCACGCTGTTTTCCGTGCCCAAGGGCGCACTCGGCTTCTGGGGCAAGCGGCTCGGTGATCTCGGGGTCGAGGGGCTGAAGGAATACGAGCAGTTTGGCGAGAAGAGGCTGCATTTCGCCGGTCCCGACGGCGATGGCTTCGCGCTCATCGAGGTCGCCGATGACAAGCGCACCCCGTGGGAACATGGCGGCATCGACCCGGATCATGCGATCCGCGGCTTCCATTCGGTCGCGATGCGGCTCAACGATGATGGCGCCACCTCGGAACTGCTGAAGTTCATGGGCTACCAGCTGGTGGATACCGCCGACGGGGTCAAGCGCTTCGCCATTCCCGGCGGTAACGGTGCCAATGTGATCGAGCTTGAAACCATGCCGAACGTGGCGCGGGCAATGGGAGGGGCAGGCTCTGTCCACCATGTCGCCTTTGCCGTCGAGAACCGCGAAAAGCAGCTCGAGGTGCGCAAGGCGCTGATGGATACGGGCTATCAGGTGACGCCGGTCATCGACCGCGACTACTTCTGGGCGATCTACTTCCGCACGCCGGGCGGCGTTCTCTTCGAGGTCGCCACCAACGAGCCGGGGTTCGATCGCGACGAGGATACCGCCCATCTCGGCGAGGCGCTGAAGCTGCCGAGCCAGCACGAACATCTGCGCGCCCTGCTCGAGAAGCATCTCGTGCCGATCGACAACGACTGAAGCGAGGAAACGGATGAGCGACGACACCTATCACTACCGCCTTCGCGAGGGCGAGCAGGGCAAGGCGATCTTCTTCGTCTTCCACGGCACCGGCGGCGACGAGAGCCAGTTCATCGATTTCGCCGCCCGGCTGCTGCCGGACGCGACGATTGTCGCCCCGCGCGGGGATGTCTCGGAATACGGGGCGGCCCGTTACTTCAGACGCACCGGGGAGGGCGTCTACGACATGGCGGATCTGGCGCGGGCGACCGAGAAGATGGCCGGCTTCGTCCGGGAGCAGCGGGATCGGTTCGAGGCCTCGCGGGTGCTGGGCATGGGCTTTTCCAACGGCGCCAATATATTGGCGAACGTGCTGATCGAGCATGGCGACGTGTTCGACGCAGCGATGCTTCTGCACCCGCTGATCCCGTTCGAGCCGAAGGACAGCCCGGAGCTTGCCGGCCGCAAGATCCTGATCACCGCTGGCCAGCACGATCCAATCTGCCCGGCGCCGATGACCCAGGCGCTGGCCGACTATTTCATCCGTCAGGATGCCGACGTGAAGCTCGAATGGCATTCCGGCGGCCATGACCTGCGGCAGAACGAGATCGAGGCGGTGCGCCAGCTGGCCTCCGACTATCTCTAGCGAAGACAGTGCCCGGGCGACGGGAACCGCGCCGCTCGGGCATGCCGCTACTGCATCACGGAACGCCGCCACGTTTGAGCCTATTCCGGCATCAGCCGTTCGAGCTGGTTGAGCCGCTTGAGCGCCGCCTGTTGCTGCAGCCAGCCGTAGTTTATGCCGCCCGCATTCAGTGCGCTGCCCGTCTGGTACGGAAACTGGTCGAAGTCGGCGAAGAATTCCCTGATCTTCCCCTGGATCGGCACAAGCAGCCAGATGTTGCGAGCCAGGAAATCGATCCCGCCTCCGCCTTCCTCCAATCCGCGTTCATAGGGATCCATGCGCAAATTGGTGATCAGCGCCCAGCTTGGCACCTCCCGCGTGGCGGTCGCGATATTGCCGGGGCTTGCGGTCGCGAAACTCAGCTTCCAGTCGTTCCAGCGAATGGCGTTGAGATTGCCGCCCTGATCGAAATAATAGACCGCGTCGCGCGGCGGCTGCCTGGCCTGGCCCGCGAGCAGGTCGGTGAGATCGTAGCCGTCGAGATGGACCTTGAAATACTTAGGCCCGGTCTGGAAGCCGTTTCTCATCTGTTCCCTGATATCGGGTATGCCGGCTGCCCTCGCGAAGGTCGGCAGCCAGTCCATCAGTGTCACCGGTTCGTTGATCTGCATTCCCGGCCGCACCACGCCCGGCCAGCGCACCATCATCGGTATGCGCATGCCGCCTTCCCAGGTGGTGCCCTTCTCGCCATGGAAGGGGGTCATGGCCCCATCCGGCCAGAGCGCGATTTCGGCACCATTGTCGGTGGTGTAGAGGACGATGGTGTTGTCGGCGATGCCGAGGTCGTCGAGCTGCTGAAGCAGCCGACCCACATGCCCGTCATGCTCCGCCATGCCGTCGGCATGGATGCCCTTGCCGGTCTTGCCGAGCGATTCCGGCTTCAGGTGGGTGAAGACGTGCATGCGCGTCGAGTTGAACCAGACGAAGAATGGCGTGTTCGCCTGTGCCTGCCGGTCGATGAAGTCCATGGCTCCCGCCAGGAATTCCTCGTCGACGGTCTCCATGCGCTTGGTGGTCAGCGGTCCCGTATCCTCGATCATGCCGTTGGCGTTCGACCTGATGACGCCGCGCGGGCCGTATCTTTTCCGGAACTCGGGATCCTTGGGATAGAAATAGCCCTCCGGTTCCTCCTCGGCATTGAGGTGATAGAGGTTGCCGAAGAACTCGTCGAAGCCGTGATTGGTGGGCAGATGCCGGTCCTGGTCGCCGAGATGGTTCTTGCCGAACTGCCCTGTCGCATAGCCCTGGGTCTTCAACACATCGGCGATCGTCGGCATCCAGTCCTGGATGCCGTGCGGGTCGCCGGGCATCCCGATCGTCAGCAGGCCGGTGCGAAACGGTTCCTGCCCGAGGATGAAGGATGCGCGCCCTGCCGTGCAGCTCTGCTGGCCGTAACTGTCGGTGAAGATCGCACCCTCGGCGGCGATACGGTCGATGTTCGGCGTGCGATAGCCCATCAATCCCATCGTATAGCCACTGATCTGCGGAATACCGATGTCATCGCCGAAGATGACGAGAATGTTCGGTGGCCTGCCGCCGGGCGGCGCTTGGGGCTGCAGCTGCAGCTGGGCTTGCGCCCTCGTGGCGGAGACGCCCGATCCCACGATCCCGGCGGCAGCCAGAACCGTGCCTCCGAGAAGCAGGCTGCGGCGGTTCACGTTCAGTTCCGGCATATTCCCGCTGTCGCCGGGGACGTCGCTTGGAAGCATGCTCATCCCATCCTCCCACAAGAGTTTGTTACATCGGAAATGCAAGTAAACGAGGGCAGGCCGACCCGCGCCGCCCTTCTGGCGAATGCTGCGAGCAAAGGTAGAGGCGGAAGCAGCGGCGGCAAGGTGCAATAGGGAAAGGTTGCAATAGGGGAGGTGTTGCTCATTGGGCTCAAGGCGAGGATGAACGGCAGCCATCCGTCGTCCGCATGCCTGGCACTTGCGCGTAGCCGTCCTCCGAAAAAAGAAAAACACGCGGCTGCTTGCGGCCCGCCGCGCGCTGTCTGATACTGCGCCCCGCATCCGCCCGGATGCCCCGGGCAACGCGACAGAACTTCAATGACAAGCAGTCCGTTCCCGGTTCGTCATGACAGCGCCTTGGGAGAGGTCCTATGAGCAACCACCTGAAATTCTTCATCAACGGCGAATGGGTCGATCCCGTCGTGCCTGCCGTTCTCGACGTCATCAATCCGGCGACGGAAGAGGCCTATACGCGGATCTCGGTCGGCTCGAAGGCGGATGTGGACAGGGCGGTTGCCGCGGCCAAGGCTGCTTTCCCGGCATTCTCGGTGACGACCAAGGCCGAGCGGCTGAAGCTGCTGAAGCGAATTCTCGAAGTCTACAACGAGCGCTACGACGACATCGCCCGCGCCGTTTCCGATGAAATGGGCGCGCCGCTTTCGTTTGCCATGGAAGCCCAGGCCTGGGCCGGTCGCGGCCATATGGAAGCGACGATCGAGGCGCTCGAAAACTACGAGTTCGGGCACCTGCGCGGCTCGACCATGGTGGTCAAGGAGCCGATCGGCGTCTGTGCCCTGATCACGCCGTGGAACTGGCCGCTGAACCAGATCGTCTGCAAGGTCGCGCCGGCGCTGGCCGCCGGCTGCACCGTCGTGCTCAAGCCCTCGGAAATCGCGCCGATATCCGGCATCATCTTTGCCGAGGTGATGGAGGCCGCCGGCACGCCGAAGGGCGTCTTCAACATGGTCAACGGCACGGGCCCGGATGTCGGTCAGGTGATGGCCGGCCATCCCGACGTCGACATGGTGTCGTTCACCGGTTCGACCCGCGCCGGCACCATCGTCGCCAAGACGGCCGCCGATACGGTCAAGCGCGTCGCCCAGGAGCTTGGCGGCAAGTCGGCCAACATCATCCTGCCCGATGCCGATTTCGAGCGCGCGGTGCGCAAGGGTGTCGAGGGTTGCTTCGGCAATTCCGGCCAGTCCTGCGATGCGCCAACCCGCATGCTGGTCCCCGCCGATCGTCACGACGAGGCGCTGAAGATCGCCAAGGCGGCGGCGGAGACCTTCAAGGTCGGCGATCCGAAGTCTGATGAAACGATGCTCGGCCCTGTTGTCAGCCAGTTGCAGTTCGACAAGATCCAGCGGTTGATCGAAGCCGGCATCAAGGAAGGCGCGACGCTGGTCACCGGCGGTCTCGGCCGTCCCGAGGGGCTCAACCGCGGCTATTATGTTCGCCCGACGGTCTTCGGCAATGTCACCAACGACATGACGATCGCCCGTGAGGAAGTGTTCGGGCCGGTGCTGTCGATCATTTCCTATCAGGACGAGGAGGATGCCGTCAGCATCGCCAACGACACGGTCTACGGCCTTGCCGCCTACGTCCAGTCTAGCGACATCGAGCACGCCCGGAAGATTGCGGCGCGGATGCGCGCCGGTTCCGTCTACCTCAACTATCCCGACTGGGACACGCATGCGCCGTTCGGCGGCTACAAGCAGTCCGGCAACGGGCGCGAATATGCCGACTGGGGCATCCATGACTTCCTCGAGATCAAGGGTATCGTCGGCTACAGCGGCTGATCAGGCGGCTGGGGAAACGGATGCGATATCCGTTTCCCCAGCCTTGTTTCATGTAGACCCTTGGGCGCTCTGCATGGGCGACGGTCTCTCGCAAGCTGCGGCGCCGGCTTCAAAATATTGGCACGCGGTGGTTGTCTTAGTAGGATTGTGTGTTTTAGAAACATGCCAATAGCATTTTAATCGGGGAATATCGCATGGCAGGGGAAACAGTTCTGGTGGTCGGCGGAGCCGGGTACATTGGCTCGCACACGTGTCTCGAACTGGCATCGCGGGGATATGTCCCCGTCGTCTATGACAACTTCTCCAACGGCCACCGCGAATTCGTCAAATGGGGACCGGCGGAAGAGGGTGACATTCGCGATCGCGCCCGGCTGGACGAGGTTTTCGAGAAGCACAAGCCTGTGGCCGTGCTGCACTTCGCAGCACTGATCGAGGTCGGCGAATCCGTCAAGGAACCGGTGGCCTTCTACGAGAACAATGTCGTCGGCACCCTGACGCTGCTGTCGGCCGCGCAGGCGGCAGGCGTCAAGGCTTTCGTCTTTTCCTCGACCTGCGCCACCTACGGCCTGCCGGAGAAGCTGCCGCTCGACGAGCAGCACGGGCAGGCGCCGATCAATCCCTACGGCAGGACGAAGTACATCGTCGAGCAGGCGCTGAAAGACTACGACCAGTATACCGGCTTCCGTTCGGTGATCCTGCGCTACTTCAATGCCGCCGGCGCCGATCCCGAGGGCCGCATCGGCGAGTGGCACCAGCCGGAAACCCACGCCATTCCGCTGGCGATCGAGGCGGCGCTCGGCCGGCGCGCGGGCTTCAAGGTGTTCGGCACCGACTACGAGACCCGCGACGGCACCTGCGTGCGCGACTACATCCATGTCATGGATCTTGCCGATGCCCATGTCCGGGCGGTCGATTACCTGCTTCAGGGCGGCAGTTCGGTGGCGCTCAATCTCGGCACCGGCACCGGCACCACCGTCAAGGAATTGCTGTCTGCGATCGAGGACGTTTCGGCCAAGCCGTTTCCGGTCGAATACACCGGCAGACGCGAAGGCGATTCCCACACGCTGGTGGCCAACAACGACAAGGCCCGCGAAGTGCTCGGCTGGGTGCCGCAATACGATCTCAACCGCATCATCGAGACCGCCTGGAACTGGCACACGAAATCCAACCAGCACTGACCGTTTCAGCCGGTCGGCCGGGTTTTACGCCTTCGGCCGGCCCTTCTCGGCAATGGCGATGCCGCCGAGTACCAGCATGATCGCGACGACGTGGAACATCTGCAGTTGCTCGCCGAGAACCATCACCGACAACAGCGTCCCGAAGACCGGGATCAGGTTGATGAACAGGCCTGCCCGGTTCGGGCCGATCTTCTCGACGCCCTTGATGAACAGAATCTGCGAAAACAGCGACGGAAAAATGCCGACATAGGCGATCGCCAGCCAGCCCGTCTCGTCCGGCCAGATCGCCCGGTCGGTCTGGACTTCCCAGAGCACGAGCGGAACGGTGGTCAGAAGCGCCGCAAGTGCCGGTACTGCCATCAGGCTGCGCCAGTCGATCGGCGGCTTCCACCGGAGGCTTACGGTATAGAGCGCGTAGACCACCACGCAGGCGAGCACCAGCACGTCGCCGAAGTTGAGCGTGAGTTCGAGCAGCGTCTCGAAGCTGCCGTGCGAGGTCGTGACCGCAATGCCGACAAGCGTCAGGCCGAAGCCGACGATCTGGGCAAGGGAAACCTTCATGCGGAAGAGCAGGTAGTTGATCAGGAAGATCAGCATCGGGATGCCGGCCTGCTCGATCGCCGCATTGATGGCGCTGGTATATTGCAGGGCCGAGTAGAGCAGCACGTTGAAGCCGCAATAGCCGAAGGCACCGTAGGCGAACAGCAGCAGCCAGTTCTTGCGGATTTCCGGCCAGTCGCGGATCAGCGACGGCACCGAGATCGCGGTAATCAGGACGAGCGCCAGGACCCAGCGCCAGAACGAAAGCATCATCGGGCTGACATGGCCGATCGCCATCTTTCCGAACATCGTGTTTCCGCCCCAGCTCAGTGTTGCGATGATCAGGTAGAAGTAGGCTCGGCTCTGCAAAGTGATTCTCATCGGTCTTGGCGGGAGCTGCACGTATTGCGGCGACACTGCGGCGAAGGCAAGCGCAGGAGGCGATTTGTCACGCAAAAAGCCAATTCCGATGCCACAACGGAGTCGCCATTCGTAAAACAACCCAGTATAGATGCGCGGGTTTGGGGTAGCGCGGGGCTACGCAAAAGACAGGAATTGATAGATGACGAATGTCGTGGTGGTCGGGTCACAATGGGGTGACGAAGGCAAGGGCAAGATTGTCGACTGGCTTTCTGAGCGAGCGGACGTGGTCGTTCGCTTCCAGGGTGGCCACAATGCCGGCCATACCCTGGTGATTGATGGTGTCAGCTACAAGTTGTCGCTGCTCCCCTCCGGCGTCGTACGTCCCGGCAAGCTGGCCGTCATCGGCAATGGCGTGGTCGTCGACCCCCATGCGCTGATCGCCGAAATCGAAAAGCTCGAGAAGCAGGGCGTGAAGATCACGACCGACAACCTGCGCATCGCCGACAACGCGACGCTCATCCTTTCGCTGCACCGCGAACTCGACGGCCTGCGCGAAGATGCTGCCTCCGCGACCGGCACGAAGATCGGCACCACCCGCCGCGGCATCGGCCCGGCTTATGAAGACAAGGTCGGCCGCCGTGCCATCCGGGTGATGGATCTTGCCGATCTCGATGCGCTGTCGGGCAAGGTCGAGCGCATCCTCACCCACCACAACGCGCTTCGCCGCGGCCTCGGCGTCGCCGAAGTCTCCCATGCAACGATCATGGAAGAGTTGACCTCGATTGCCGACCGGATCCTGCCGTTCAGCGAAACCGTCTGGCTGCTGCTCGACAAGAAGCGCCGCGCCGGCGAACGCATCCTGTTCGAAGGCGCGCAGGGCTCGCTGCTCGATATCGACCACGGCACCTATCCCTATGTGACCTCGTCCAACACGGTCGCCGGTCAGGCTGCTGCCGGTTCGGGCATGGGCCCGGGCGCGCTCGGCTACATCCTCGGCATCACCAAGGCCTACACGACGCGCGTCGGCGAAGGCCCGTTCCCGACCGAACTGACCGACGAGATCGGCCAGTTCCTCGGCGAGAAGGGCCATGAGTTCGGCACGGTCACCGGTCGCAAGCGCCGTTGCGGCTGGTTCGACGCGGCGCTCGTGCGCCAGTCGGTCGCCACCAATGGCATCACCGGTATCGCGCTGACCAAGCTCGATGTTCTCGACGGCCTCGACGAGCTGAAGATCTGCGTCGGCTACAAGCTCGACGGCAAGGAAATCGATCACCTGCCGGCAAGCCAGGGGGCGCAGGCCCGCGTCGAGCCGATCTACATCACGCTGGAAGGCTGGAAGGAATCGACTGTCGGCGCCCGCAAGTGGGCGGACCTGCCGGCACAGGCGATCAAGTATGTCCGTCAGGTCGAAGAACTGATCGGCGCACCGGTCGCTCTTCTTTCGACCAGCCCGGAACGTGAAGACACGATACTTGTGACCGATCCATTTGAGGATTAATGTCGCGCATCTCTTGACGAATCCTATTTCGGCACAGAGTCGCAACCAATGAGAAAGTGCGTATGGCGGATTTTGTAGCAGTCATTCGGCGGGCCGTTGACGGCCTTGCGGACAATACTCCCGAGATGCGGGCCCGTGTCTACGAGAAAGCTCGTAGTGCGGTCACCCGGCAGTTGGAGAGCATGAAGCCGCGTCCGCCGGAGGAAATGCTACGCCGGCAGCTCGACAAGCTGGATGCCGCCATCGCCGAAGTCGAAAACGAACATGCGGAAGCCCTGCCGTCTCTCGAGGAAGAGGCGGCAGGGCAGCCGCATGTGGCTGCCGTTGAGGACGTTCCCGAGCATATCCCGGAACCGGCGGAAGCGCCGGTAGCCCCGCCGGTTACCGCAGCCGCGGAACCAGCACCTGCTCCCATTTCCGTTCAGCAACCGGTTTCCGAAGTGGCCGAAGCCGAGGCCGTCGACTACGAGACGACGGGCTACGATGCGCAGGTCGCGCCTTATGAGGACGAACCGCCGCGCGAGGAGCCGGTCGCGGAAGGCCCGTCTGCCTCCTGGCAGCCTCAGCCGGAACCCGAGCTGGAGTATCATCCCGTAGAGCGGGAACCGGAGCCTGCGCCGCAGTATCATCCAATCCCCGTCCCTGAGCCGCAACTTGCGCTGCCTCCGGTGCCAGAACCGATGCTGCTGCCAGTGTCGGAGCCGGCACCTGCACTGCTCCCCGGACCGGAGGCGGCAGCGGCTGCCGTGCAGGAGGCAGCGGTTGAACCGGCCTCGGAGCCGTGGCAACCGCGCCATGACGAGGCTGCCGAGCGCGCCGCCGCGGTCCATGGTTCCCGCGTCGTCGAAGCGATGCCGGGCTGGTACGAGGAACCGAAGTCCGCGCCGCAACAGGCGTACGGCGAGCCGCCGGTCGATCATGCTGCCGCAGTCGACGCCCCCGGCACCGGGCACCACGACGATCCCACCATTCCGGCCTGGGCGCGCGAAGAGCAGGCGGCACCGGCCGAAGTGCCATCCGAACCCGCGCATGAGCTGCGCTCCGAACCCGTGCATGAGGTGCATGAAGCGGCGGTGCCGGCATCTGCCAAGCCCGCTTTCGATGAAGATGTCGCCGTTACGGCTTTTGACGACTTCGTCCGCGACGACCTGACGCCGATGCCCCGCGAGAGCTGGCCGGAGCCGAAAATGCCGGCGGCGACCGAGGATCTTTCGTGGGATCCGGCACCGTTTGACGACAATTCACTCGGGCAGGCGCCGACCGCCAAGAAAACGCAGGATCAGGATCTCGAGTTTGATGACTTTCTCGAGCCTCTGCCGGCAGCTGGTTCTGCTGGCGCAGCCGGGGCGGGCAAGAAGGCGGGCGGCAAGGCCGCCGGCAACGGTCGTCCGTCGGTCTCCGCGAAAGACATCTTCGATATGGAGACGATCGAGGCGCGCCGTCCGGCCAAGGCGATCCGCACCGTGCCGCGTCGCAAGGTCAATGTCATGGCACTCGGCCTCGGCCTGCTCGGTCTTATGATCGTCGCCGGTGGCGGCTTCGCGCTCTGGTCCAACAAGGACGCGATCAGCAACATGATCAGCGGGCTGACTTCGAGCCCAGCTGCGACGACACCCGGGCAGACGCCGGCCGAAAGCACCACCGCGCCCGGCACGCCCGCGTCGAGCAACGAGAGCACTACCGGCGCCAGCGATGCAGCGTCGAATGCCACGACGAGCGATGGCTCCGTCAACGACAAGTTCACCCAGCGCCTTCTGGCGGATGGCAGCGAAGTCGACGAGGGCGCAGGCGCACAGGCCGGAGCCCCTGCCGTCGAAGGCAAGTCGGTCTCCGAGCAGAACGTCGCCGCCAGCGCTACCGTCGAAAACGGCCAGGCCCCCGCTGCCAACGATGCCGGTGCTGTTGCTGCCGAGCAGCAGGCGTTGCCGGTCGGCGGCCAGAAGATGTTCCTCTATGAAGAACGGCTCGGCCAGAGCGTCCCGACCGCGATCCCGGGCACCGTGGCCTGGTCGCTCAAGCACGAGCAGGGCGAGAACGGCCGAATCGAGCCCACCGTCCAGGCCCAGATCGTGGTTCCGGACCGGAACCTTTCGGCCCTGCTGACGCTGCGCCGCAACACCGATCCGTCCTTGCCGGCAAGCCACCTGATCGAGATCGTGTTCTCGTTGCCGCCGGGCTTCGAGGGCGGCAGCATCGACAATGTCCAGCGCATTGCGATGAAGCAGACCGAGCAGGATCGCGGCAACGCGCTGATCGCGGTTCCGGCCAAGATCACCGACGATTTCCATATGATCGCGCTCAACGATTTCCCGGATGCGCAGAAGACCAATCTCGATCTTCTGAGGTCGCGCAACTGGATCGACATTCCGCTGACCTATCGCAACGGGCGGCGCGCGCTGCTGACGATGGACAAGGGCCAGGCCGGCGTCGATGCCTTCAACACCGCCATCCGCGAATGGGCTGCACTGGGCAACACGGCGACCAACCAGCAGTAACCGAAGGCACCAGCGCCTCTGAAACAACGAAACCCGCATCCCGGAAACGCGATGCGGGTTTTTTCTTGTTCAGTGGATTTCCGCCAGCTTCCGGATAGCAAAACGCCGCGCCTCGATGTCGTGGCGCGGCGTTCCGGCAGCAGTTGTCGGTGTACTGTTGTCGTCAGGACCTGCTCGCGGAGATGAACATCGGGCCGCCCTTGTGTGCCGGGAAGCCGTAGCCGTTGATCATCACCAGATCGATATCGCTGGCGCGGGCCGCGATGCCCTCGGAAAGCAGCATCTCGCCTTCGTCCGCCATCGCCTTCAGCAGGCGAGCGACGATTTCGTCGGCGGTGAAGGCGCGGGGGACGATACGCTTGGCGGCCCGTTCGGCGACGATCAGGGCGGTGACGTCGGGATCGACAGTGCGCTTGCCATCCGGATAGGCATACCAGCCACGGCCGCTCTTCTGGCCGAAACGCCCGGCCTCGCACAGGCGATCGGCGATCGCCACGTAACGGGCATTCGGATCCCGCGTCGCCGCCTGCCGCTTGCGCCGGGCCCAGGCGATCTCCAGCCCCGCCATGTCGTAGACCGCAAAGAAGCCCATCGGGAAGCCGAAACTCTCGAGCGCGGCGTCAATCTCGTGCGGCAGCGCGCCGTCCTCCACCATGAACTCGGCCTCGCGGCGATAGGCGGAAAACACCCGGTTGCCGATAAAGCCTTCGGTCACGCCGCAGACGATCGCCAGTTTGCCGAGGCGTTTGGCGAAGCCGAGCGCGGTTGCCAGCACTTCGGGTGCGGTGCGGGCGCAGTTCACCACTTCCAGCAAGCGCATGATGTTTGCTGGCGAGAAGAAATGCAGGCCGACGACGCGCTCCGGGTGGGCAGTTGCCGCGGCAATCACGTCGGGGTCGAGATAGCTGGTATTGGTTGCAAGGATGGCATCGGGCCGGACGATGGTGTCCAGCCGGCGGAAGAGCTCGACCTTGACTTCGAGATCGTCGAACACCGCCTCGATGACGAGGTCTGCGTCGGCAAGTGCTGAGGCATCGGCTGCGACGGACAAGCGCTTGAGCCGCTCGTCCCGGCCCGAAGCGTCCAGCCGGCCGGATTGCACCGCCTTGTCGAGAATGCCGGCGATCCGCTCGCGCCCTTTGGCGGCAGCTTCCTCGGTCTGTTCGATGCCGATCACGCGATAGCCGGCATTGAGTGCCGACACCGCGATGCCCGAGCCCATCAGCCCTGTGCCGACGATGCCGACGGTTTCCACCGTCCGGGGTGTGATCCCCTCGAGGCCGTCGACCTTGCCGGCCGAGCGCTCGGCGAAGAAGACGTGCCGCAGGGCGGCAGCGTCCCGGGAGTCGCGCAATCGCAGAAATGTCGCCCGTTCGTCGGCAAGCCCCTCGGCGAGGGGAAGCGAACGCACCGCTTTCACCAGCCGCACGGCTTCTGCTGGGGCTGCCTGGCCGCGCGCCTTGCCGAGAATTTTGCTCGCGGCCGCGTCGATCTCGGCGTCGGATTGCGTGGGAACCGCAAGGTCCCCGGTGCGCCGCAGCGGGTTGCCGACGAGAGTGCGGGCAAAGACAATGGCTTCGGCCAAGAGGTCCGTACTCGCAACCTGGTCGACCAGGCCGATTGCCAGCGCCTCGGACGATTTTACAACACGGCCGCTGCCGATCAGGTCGATAGCGGCGCAGGTGCCGATGAGCCGGGGCAGGCGCTGCGTGCCGCCGGCGCCGGGCACGATGCCGAGCTTCACTTCGGGGAGTCCGAGACTTGCGCTCGGGGCTGCGATGCGACCGTGGCAGGCGAGCGCCAGCTCGCAGCCGCCGCCGAGTGCGGCGCTATTGATGGCCGCGACCACCGGCTTGGACAACTGTTCGATGCGCGCATAGACATCAGGCAGGTGCGGCTCCTGCGGGGGCTTGCCGAATTCCCTGATATCGGCACCGCCGACAAAGGTCTTGCCGGCGCCGGTGATGACGACCGCGACGACCGCATCGTTGCCTTCCGCATGGTCGATCGCAGCGAGCAGGCCGCCGCGGACATTAGCCGATGTGGCATTGACCGGCGGGTTGTCGATGAGGACGCCCAGGACGCCGTCATTCATCGTCGCCGAAATGGTCTCCGAGAAGACGGTGGCGGTCATGGCGTCTATTCCGGGACGACGGCGGTTGCCTGGATCTCGATCTTGGCGCGGTCCTCGACCAGTGCCACGACCTGCATGGCCGCCATCGCCGGAAAATGCCGGCCGATGATGTCGCGATAGGCCTGGCCCAGACCCTTCAGGTTGGCGAGGTATTCGGCCTTGTCGGTGAAGTACCAGGTCATGGTGGTAATGTGCTCGGGTCCGGCGCCGCCGGCTTCAAGCACCGCGACGACGTTCTTCAAGGTCTGGCGTACCTGCTCGACGAAATCGTCGGTCTCGAACACGCAGTTTTCGTTCCAGCCGATCTGGCCGCCGACGAAGATCGTCCGGCCGGTCGCCGCAATGCCGTTGGAGTATCCAATGGGCTTTGCCCAGCCTTCAGGTTGCAGGATGGTGTGCATCAGTGGTCTCCAGATGTTGTGTCAGTGCGGCGCGGATTTCATCCGGCCATGCAAGCGATTGGTGGCTATCAAGGGAGGTGGCGACGACGTGCTGCTGCGCCGTCCACAGCACCCGCCCGTTGGCGGATACCGTGTGCTCCATGTCGAGCGAGGAGCGGCCGATACGGCGGACGGCGAGGGCGAATTCGAGTTCGTCGCCGTGGAAGCCGGGATGGACGAAGGTGAGGTCGAGGCGCACCGTCGGCACGCCGATGCGCATCCGGTCGATCATCTCCCGCCAGGGAAAACCGAGCGAGGCGAAGAAATCCTCCGTCACCCCGACCAGAATGTTGAGGTAGGACGGAAAGTAGGCGATCCCTGAGGGATCGCAGTCTCCGAACCGCAATGGTCGTTTGGTCGAATACACCTGCGATGTTCCTCTGCTGGATCCGATCATTTCGACTGGAGAAGTTCGCGCGCGATGATCAGCTTCTGGACCTCGGTCGCGCCCTCGTAGATGCGCAGCGCACGGATCTCGCGGTAAAGCCGCTCGGCGATCTCGCCGCTGCGCACGCCGCGGCCGCCGAACAGCTGGACGGCGCGATCGATCACGGATTGCGCGGTTTCGGTGGCGGTCATTTTCGCCATCGCCGCTTCCTGTGTCGTCGGCAGCTTCTGCACGTCGCGGCGCCAGGCGGCGCGGTAGGTGAGGAGGGCGGCCGCGTCGATGCCGGTCGCCATGTCGCCGAGCGAGGCCTGGGTCAGCTGCAGGTCGGCAAGGGTGGCGCCGAACATCGGCCGGGCCTTGGTGTGGGCGAGCGCCTCGTCAAGCGCGCGGCGGGCGAAGCCGAGCGAGGCGGCAGCGACCGAGGCGCGGAAGATGTCGAGCGTGCGCATGGCGATCTTGAAGCCTTCGCCGGGCGCGCCAAGCCGACGCGAGGCCGGGATGCGGCAGTTCTCGAAGCGGATCGTTGCCAGCGGATGCGGTGCGATCACGTCGATGCGCTCGGCGATCGAAAAGCCCGGATCGTCGGCATAGACCACGAATGCCGAGATGCCGCGCGTACCCGGCGCTTCGCCGGTGCGGGCAAAGACGGTGTAGACGTCGGCGATGCCGCCATTCGAGATCCAGGTCTTCTCGCCGTCGAGCACATAGTGGTCGCCTTCGAGACGGGCCGCGCAGGACATGGCGGCAACGTCGGAGCCGGCTTCCTTTTCCGACAGCGCGAAGGCGGCCAGCCATTCGCCGCTGCGGACCTTCGGCATGACGGTGGCGCGCAGTTCCGGCGAGCCGCTGAGGCCGATGGCGCCGGTACCGAGGCCCTGCATGGCGAAGGCGAAATCGGCGATGCCGTCATGCCAGGCGAGCGTCTCGCGGGCGAGGCAGACCAGGCGGGAATCGATCACCGGACTGCTTTCCGAAGCCCCGGTCGCGGCGTCGAGAATGCCAGCTTCGCCCAGCGCCTTCACCAGCTTGAGGCAGGCGGTGTCGACGTCGGTGTGGTCGATGTCCGCCATCGCGGAGGATTTCGCGAACTCGTCCAGCCGCTGCACGAAGTCGCGGTGGCGGGCCTCGAAGAACGGCCAGTCGAGGTGGTCGCGGGTCGGGCCGCCAAGTGCGGTTGCAGCACTCATGGGTCAGTTCCCCTCGAACTCGGGCTTGCGCTTGGCGGCGAAGGCTTCGAAGGCGCGGCGGAAATCCTGCGTCGCCATGCAGATCGCCTGCGCCTGCGCTTCGGATTCGATCATCTCGTCGATGCCCATCGCCCATTCCTGGTTCAGCATGGTCTTGGTCATGCCATGCGCGAACCACGGGCCGTCGGCGAGCGAGCGGGCGAGCTTCAGGGCTTCGCCTTCGAGATCTGCCTGGGCATGCAGCGCATTGTAGAAGCCCCAGGCACTGCCCTCGGCGGCCGACATCGAGCGGCCGGTGTAGAGCAGTTCCGCCGCACGGCCCTGGCCGATGATGCGCGGAAGGATGCCGCAGGCGCCCATGTCGGCACCGGCAAGGCCGACGCGGGTGAAGAGGAAGGCGGTCTTGGCTTCGGGCGTTGCCAGCCGCAGGTCGGACGCCATGGCGAGGATGGCGCCGGCGCCGGCGCAGATGCCGTCGACCGCGGTGACGATCGGCTGCGGGCACTTGCGCATCGCCTTGACCAGATCGCCGGTCATGCGGGTGAAGGCGAGGAGTTCCGGCATCGCCATGCGGGTCAGCGGCTCGATGATCTCGAACACGTCGCCGCCGGAGGAGAAGTTGCCGCCGGCGCCGGTCAGCACGATGGCGCGGATATCCGATGCATAGGCAAGATCGCGGAACAGGTCGCGCAGTTCGGCGTAGCTGTCGAAGGTCAGCGGGTTCTTGCGTTCGGGGCGGTTCAGACGAATGGTCGCGACGCGGCCGTCCTCGGAGACTTCCCACAGGAAGTGGCGGGCCTGATAGTCCTTGAAGGGGCGCAGGTGGCCCTGCATCGTCATGTCTTTCTCGGTCATCCTGCTAAAACCTCTCCACCGGCAACCGCGATTGCCTGTCCATTGATCGAAGCGGCGCCGGGCGCCGTGAGCCACAGGACGGTGTCGGCAACCTCTTCCGGTTTGACGAGCCTTCCCTGCGGGTTGGGTTTGGTAAATTCGGCCAGCGCCTGTTCGGCGGTGCGGCCGGTTTTTGCGACGATCGTCTCGATCGACCGCGCGATGATCGGGGTGTCGGTAAAGCCGGGGCACACCGCGTTGACGGTGATCCCGGTCTTTGCCAGTTCGAGCGCCAGTGCCCGGGTCAGGCCGACGACGCCGTGCTTTGCCGCGACATATGCCGAGACATAGCCGTAGCCGGTAAGCCCGGCGGTCGAGGCGATGTTGATGATCCGCGCCCCGGCGCCGCGCGCCTTCAGGTCGGGCAGCACCGCCTGCGTCACCAGGAAGACGCCGGTGAGATCGACCGACAGCACCCGGTTCCACATGTCGAGGCTGGTCTTTTCAAACGGTGCGCTCGGCGCTTCGCCGGCATTGTTGACGAGGATTTCCACCGGCCCGAGCGCCGCCCTTGCGGCGGCAAGGCCGCTGGCAATGGCGGCGGGGTCAGTCACGTCGAAACCGTCGGCGACAAAGACGTTGGCGCTGCCAATGGCATCAGCCAGTTCCTGAAGCGGTTCGCGGCGGCGGCCCGCCAGGGTCACACGCGCGCCTTCGGCGGCGAGTGCCCGGGCGATTGCGGCACCGATGCCGCTGCCGGCACCGGTGACTAGGGCATGGCGGCCCGCGAACTTGCTCGATATGGTCATCGCCTGCTTCTCACTTGGCCGGAGCCGCCGCGGCGGCCCGGGCGAGGTTGGCTTCGTACTGATACTTGGCCGACTGGTACTGCTTCGGCCACGGGATCGAGGTGAGGCCGATCTTCGCCGCCTCGTGCAGTGCCCAGGAGGGATCCGCGAGATGGGGGCGGGCAACGGCGCAGAGATCGGCGCGGCCGGCGGCAATGATCGAGTTGGCATGGTCGGCTTCCGAAATCGCCCCGACGGCGATGGTCGGGATGCCGATCTCGTTGCGGATCTTGTCGGAGAACGGGGTCTGGAACAGGCGGCCATAGACCGGCTTTTCTTCCTTCGTCACCTGGCCCGACGAGCAGTCGATCAGGTCGGCGCCGGCATCCTTGAACATCTGCGCGAAGATCGCGGCGTCTTCCGGGGTGTTGCCGCCCTCGACCCAGTCGTGGCAGGAGAGGCGAACCGAGATCGGCTTGTCCTTCGGCCAGACCTCGCGCACGGCCTTGAACACTTCCAGCGGATAGCGGGCACGGTTCTCGTGGCTGCCGCCATACTCGTCGTCACGCAGGTTCGAGGCCGGGGAAAGGAAGCTCGACAGCAGATAGCCGTGGGCGCAGTGCAGTTCCAGCCAGTCGGCGCCGGTGGACGCCGCCAGTTGCGTGGCGCGGACGTGGTCGGCCTTGACCCGATCCATGTCGGCGCGATCCATCGCCTTCGGCACCTGGCTGTTCTTCAGATAGGGAATGGCCGAGGCAGACAGCAGCGGCCAGTCGCCTTCGGCCAGCGGCTGGTCGATGCCTTCCCAGGCGAGCTTGGTCGCGCCCTTGCGGCCGGCGTGGCCGATCTGGATGCCGACCTTGGCGGGGCTGTTGGTGTGGATGAAGTCGACCAGCCGGGTCCATTGCGCCGCCTGTTCGTCGTTCCAGAGCCCCAGGCAGCCGGGGGTGATGCGGGCGTCCGGCGACACGCAGGTCATTTCCGCGAAGACGAGGCCGGCGCCGCCCATGGCGCGCGCGCCGAGATGGACGATGTGGAAATCGTTCATCAGCCCGTCCTTGGCCGAATACATCGCCATCGGGGAAACCACGATGCGATTGGCAAGCGCGGTGCCGCGCAACTGGTAGGGCGTGAACATCGGCGGCAGGCAGCGGTCGTTGCCGACCTCCAGGCCCGACTTTCGGGCAAACCAGCGCTCGTAGTTTTCCAGCCAGTCCTTGTCGCGCAGCCGCAGATTTTCATGGCTGATGCGCTGCGAGCGGGTAAGCATCGAATACATGAACTGCTCGGGTTCCAGCGTGTCGGCGTAGCGGCGGCCGACGACCTCGAACCATTCCATGGCGTTGCGGGCCGCGTTCTGGATGCGGGCCACGTCGACGCGGCGAATTTCCTCGTAGGTTTCAAGGACGGCGGGGATCTTGTCCTTGCCGTGCCCGTGGATCTCAAACTGACGCGTCAGCTCGATGGCATCGTCGATCGCCAGCTTGGTGCCGGAGCCGATGGCGAAGTGCGCGGTGTGCGCCGCATCGCCCATCAGCACGACATGCGAATTGCCGTTGAAATGGCTCCACTTGCCGCAGATCAGGCGATTGAAGTTGAGCCAGGCCGAGCCGCGCAGATGCCGGGCGTTGGTCATCAGCGAGGCGCCGTCCAGCACTTCCGAGAACAGGTTTTCGCAGAAGCCGATCGAGGCGTCCTGATCCATCTTGTCGAGGCCGTGCGCCAGATAGGCTTCCTCGGTCGTCTCGATGATGAAGGTCGAGGTCTCGTTGTCGAACTTGTAGATATGCGCCTGGAACCAGCCGTGATCGGTCTTGCGGAAATCGAAGGTGAAGGCGTCGTAGAGCTTCTTGGTGCCGAGCCAGATGTAGCGGTTCGGCCGGGTGACCATGTCGGGCTCGAAGATCTCCGCATACTTGTTGCGGATCTTCGAATTGAGACCGTCGGAGGCGATCACCAGATCGGCGTCGGGGAAGTCGAGGTCGGAGTCCACGTCGGTTTCGAAAACCAGTTCGACGCCGAGCGCCTCGCAGCGCTTCTGCAGGATGTTGAGGAGCTTCTTGCGGCCGATGCCGACGAAGCCATGACCGCTGGTGCGCTGACGGGTGCCCTTGAACCAGACTTCGATGTCGTCCCAGTGATTGAAGGCATCCTCGATCTCGGCGGCGCTTTCCGGATCCCATTCGCGCATCGACACCATGGTCGCGTCGGAGAACACGACGCCCCAACCGAACGTGTCGTAGGGCCGGTTTCGCTCCACCACCTGCACCGAATGTTCCGGGTGGAGTTTCTTCATCAGCAGGCCGAAATAGAGGCCGGCAGGCCCCCCGCCGATACAAACGATGCGCATGTCTGTTCCTTCCCGGTCGCGCCTGTGCCGGCAAGCGGCATTGACGTCTGTCTAGATATTTTAAGTTTAAAATAGATCGATGCGAAACGGCCCGTCAAGCGCTAAATCGGAGCGGCGCGTGGGCGGGTGAGCTAGGGTTCAGGCTTCCAGCGGCGGTAGCGGATGGTAGCTGCCATGCCAGTAGACCAGCGCGCCCCGGCCTTCATTGACGCGGATTGCCTTGACCCGGCCGATGACGATCGAGTGCGAGGCCCGGTCGATCATCTCCTCGAGATCGCAGTCGAGTGCCACGGTCGCATCGCTGAGAAGCGGGGTGCCGGTCTCAAGCGTCAGCCATTCGGCATTAGCGTAGCGATCGGCGCCTTTCACGCCACCGCGACCGGCAAAGCGGTCGGCGATCTCCGTCTGCGTGGCCGAGAGCGAATTGACACCGAAGTGCCCGAACCGACGCAGCAGCGGCCAGCTCGAGGATGAGCGGTTGACGCAGGCAATGACCATCGGCGGCTCGGCGGCAAGCGACACCGCGGAAGTCACGACAAGGCCGGATCGCTCGTCCCCGGTGCCGACGGTAATCACGCTGACATTGCCGGGGAAATGCCGCATCGCCGCACGGAACTCGTCGGCTGAAGGTTGCGTGGAGTCGGGTTGAAACTGTTGATGCAGCATGCGCGATCCTCTGAGATGCCATGTTTGGGGTGCGGGCGCTTGCGCTGGCCTGCCGGGCAGCGCTGCCCGCAAGTACTCCCCGGCAGCATGGTGCCGGGGAGACCTGTTCCTCGCTCAGACGGTGACGTCGAGCGATGCGACGGGACGGCGGATGCCCTCCGCAGCCAGGATCGGCAGCACCGTGTCGCGGAAATACGGAAACTCCTCGGCATAATCGACGAAGGAGAGGGTCGTGCCGCGGAAGCCCGCCTTGTGCAGCGCCAGCAGGCCCTCGGCCACCTGTTCCGGCGTGCCGACCAGCGGGAAGCCGCCATGTCCTGCCGCCATGCGGTCGCGGATCAGCGCCAGCAGGTCATGCGGGAAGGAATGCGCGTGGGCGAACTGCAGCCGCACCAGATTGTCGACCGCTTCCCAGTCGGCGTTGTCCTGGCCGAAGTGCTTGAGATAGTCACGCGCTTCCTTCTCCGTCGGACGGCAGACGACGTGCGAGAAGGTGAGGACGCCGACGGAGCGGTTGGCCGCGGCGGCCTGCGCCTTCAGCGCGGCGACTTCGGCAACGGAGCGCTCGAGGTCGATTGCCGGGGTGAACAGGAAACTGGCGTTGCGCACCGCGAAGTCGCGGCCCTCGCCGGAGCCTGCGGCATTGAGGATCGGCACCTCGCCGGCGGGACGCGGATCGCCGAGGACGTTCTTGAGGTTGAAGTAGGCACCCTCCCAGTCGAACGCCTGGTCGCGGCTCCACAGGGCGCGAACGATGTCGAACCACTCCTGCGCATAGCCGTAGCGCTCGGCATGGCCGGCCGGCAGGTCGAGGCCGAGCGCCTCGTATTCCGGCTGGTTCCAGCCGGCGACGATGTTGAGGCCGACGCGGCCACGGCTGATCTGGTCGATGGTCGCGATCTGCTTGGCGACGACGACGGGATGGTTGGCGGTGGTGTGGATGGTGGCAAAGACGTTGATGTCGCGGGTCTGCGCCAGGAGGGCAGCGGCCCAGGTCATCGTTTCGAGCACGCTGCCGTGGAAGTTGGTCTCGCCTCCATAGCCGATCCAGCGGGCGATCGGCAGCATGAAGTCGATGCCGGCGGCGTCGAGCAGGCGCGCCAGCTTCAGGTTGTTGTCCCAGGAATTGACCCAGCGTTCCGGCACCTTGGTCACCGACATGCCGCCGGAGCAGTTGGATGCAAAAGTGCCAAGCAGGAACTGCTTGTCGTCGAACATGCGATTGCGTGGGTTGGTCATTATCTTCCTCCTCGATAATATTTGTTATATTTTTTGATAGAAAGTTTATCATAAAATTGCGTTTGTCAATCGGTGATTGCAGGTGGACGTTGCTTCGGCTCAAGGTTATTGCTTGGCGCGCGGGGTGATGTGCCCCGGAGTTTGGAGAGCCGGTGATGCAGAGCCGCAAGGACCCGAAGGACAAGCAGCAGGACGCGCTCGACCGCAGCTGGCATCTGGCGCGCAATCCGCTCGAGGTGGACGTGTCCGAAATCGAGTATGCCCTGATGCGCGTCAACGAGGCCTTCGGGCGCTGGCAGGCCGAGTGCCTCGGGTCCGTCGTCGACCTCGCCGTCAGCGGTCCCGAGAACGCCATGCTGCACATCATCCGCATGAACGACCGGCCGAAGACCATCAAGGATCTGGCCCGCCTGGCCAACCGCGAGGACATACCCAATATCCAGTACAGCCTGCGCAAACTGATTGCCGCGGGCCTCGTTGCGCGGCAGGGCAGCGGACGCTCCGGTGTCACCTATTCCGTGACCGAAAGCGGTCGCGCGGTAACCGACCAGTTTGCCGAGATCCGGGCATCGCTGCTGATCGCGGCGATCAAGTCGGTGCCGAATTTTTCCCACAAGCTCGAGGAGGCGACCCGGACGCTCGACCTCCTGACCGGGATCTACGAGCAGGCGGCGCGCACTGCCGCAACCCACCGCCGCTCCAATCCATAGCCGGCAATCGCCGCGGCTTCCCGTTCGACGACCGTGGCGAAGGCGACCCTGGCCGATCCGCGGTGGTCGAAGACATTCATATGCATTCGCATATTGCCGACGGTTGTCAGGCGTGCGGCGGGAAGCCGTCGCCACGCCGCGAAACCGCGCGCCATTCAGAAATCGTGGTCTTTGCGGATTGACAGTTTGTCGCTGCACAAAATATGCTTTTGCAAATGATTGAAACAAAAGTCCGAATGGACAAGGGGAACATCGATGGCGGAACGTTCGTTTGCGCGCGAAGTTGAGGATCTGAAACTCGGGGACGGGGAGATCTTCCGCGGCGAGGGCATCCTCGCAATCACCAAGGCCCTGCTGCAGTCCGGCGTTTCCTATGTCGGCGGCTATCAGGGATCGCCGATCTCCCATCTCATGGATGTACTGGCCGACGCCAAGGACGTCATGGAAGACCTCGGCGTCCACTTCGAGACCTCGGCGTCGGAAGCCGCGGCGGCCGCGATGCTTTCGGCATCCGTGATGTATCCGGTGCGCGGCGCCGTCACCTGGAAGTCGACCGCCGGCACCAACGTCGCCTCGGATGCGCTCTCAAACCTTGCCTCGGGCGGGGTCACCGGCGGAGCGCTGATCATCATCGGCGAGGATTACGGCGAGGGCTCCTCGATCATGCAGGAGCGCAGCCACGCCTATGCGATGAAATCGCAGATGTGGCTGCTCAATCCGCGACCGAACCTGCCGTCGATCGTCGCGGCGGTGGAAAAGGGTTTCGAGCTCTCGGAAGCCTCGAACACGCCCGTGATGCTGCAGGTCGGCATCCGTAGCTGCCACGTTCATGGCCAGTTCGTCGCCAAGGACAATAAGCGGCCTGACTTCACGCTGAAGCAGGCGCTGGAAAATCCGGTCCGCGACGTCAACCGTATCGTGTTGCCACCGGCCTCGTTCCTTCACGAAAAGGAGAAGCTCGGCAAGCGCTGGCCGGCTGCGGTGGAGTTCATCCGCAAGCATGAACTGAACGAGTATTTCGGGCCGGCCGAAGGCGATGTCGGGATCATCCTGCTTGGCGGCATGTATAATGGCGTGATGCGTGCCCTGCAGCAGCTGGGCCTTGCCGATGTCTACGGCAACTCGGCCATTCCGCTTTACGTGCTCAATGTCGCCTATCCCCTGGTGGACGACCAGATCGCCGATTTCTGCGTCGGCAAGAAGGCCGTGCTGATGGTGGAGGAGGGGGCGCCGGAGTATATCGAGCAGTCGCTGAACACCATCCTGCGTCGCCGCGACATCCAGACGAAGGTGGCCGGCAAGGACGTGCTGCCGCTTGGCGGCGAGTACACCGCACCGGTGCTGGTGAACGGCATCAAGACCTTCCTCGAAACCCATCAGCGGATCCTGCTTGGCAACCAGCCGCCGCTACCGGATCCGACGCCGGTGCTCGATGACCCGAGGGTCAAGGCGCTGGCTGAAGTCGTGCCGCCGCGTCCGCCGGGCTTCTGCATCGGCTGTCCGGAGCGGCCGATCTTCGCCGCGATGAAGCTGGTGGAGAAGGAACTCGGCGAGCACCATGTCTCGGCCGATATCGGCTGCCATCTGTTCTCGATCCTGCCGCCCTTCAACATCGGCGGAACGACGATGGGCTATGGCCTCGGTCCGGCATCCGCCTCTGCCTTCAACGTCAAGGCCGACAAGCGGTCGATCTCGGTGATGGGTGACGGCGGCTTCTGGCACAACGGGCTTGCGACCTCTGTCGGCAATGCCGTGTTCAACAAGCAGGACGGGGTGATCCTCGTCGTCGACAACTACTATTCCGCTGCGACCGGCGGCCAGGACATCATGTCCTCGCGTGCGCTCAACCCGCGCCGCAAGACCAACAACTCGATCGTCAATGCCGTCAGGGGCATCGGGGCCAGCTGGGTGCGGCAGATCGATCGTACCTATGACGTCGCCAAAATGCGCGACACTTTGCGCGAGGCGCTAACGACCAACGAACCGGGGCCGAAGATCATCGTCGCCTCGTCGGAATGCATGCTCAACAAGCAGCGCCGCGTGAAGCCGCAGTTCGCCAAGGCGGTAAAGGACGGCAAGCGCATGGTGAAGGAGCGCTTCGGCGTCGACGAGGACGTCTGCACCGGCGATCACGCCTGCATCCGCCTGTCCGGGTGCCCGTCGCTTTCGGTCAAGCACACCGACGATCCGCTGAAGGACGATCCGGTCGCGGCGATCGACAACAATTGCGTCGGCTGCGGCAATTGCGGCGAAGTCTCCGAGGCGGCGGTTCTCTGTCCGTCCTTCTATCGCGCCGACATCATTCATAATCCGACCGGCTGGGACCGGTTCGTCGCTCGCCTGCGCGGCGCCGTCATCGGCTGGCTGCAGGCGCGCCGCGCCTCCCGCCGCGTCGTGTTTTCGGATTGAGGCTTAATATGACCGAACAGGCTTCTGTTTCTTCGCGTTTTTCACCCGACAAGCCGATCTCGATCGCGGTCCTGGCCATGGGCGGTCAGGGCGGCGGCGTGCTTGCCGACTGGATCGTCGCCCTGGCGGAATCGCAGGGCTGGATGGCGCAGACCACATCGGTTCCCGGCGTTGCCCAGCGCACCGGCGCAACCATCTACTACATCGAGCTGTTGCCGGCGCGCGACGGTCACGAGCCAATCTTCGCGCTGATGCCGACGCCTGGCGATGTCGACGTGGTGCTCGCCGCTGAACTGATGGAGGCCGGTCGCTCGGTGCTGCGCGGTCTCGTCACCCCCGACAAGACCACGCTGATCGCCTCGACGCATCGCTCGCTGGCTGTCGGCGAAAAGGAAAAGCCGGGAGACGGCATCGCCAATCCGACCGTGGTTGTCGATGCCACCGACTTTGCCGCCCGCAAGACGATCGCATTCGACATGGAAAGCCTCGCGGTTCAGAACGGCAGCGTGATTTCCGCCGCGATGTTCGGGGTGCTGGCGGCCGCCGACGTGCTGCCCTTTGCCAGGGACGCCTTCGAGACGGTGATTCGTGCCGGCGGCAAGGGTATCGAGCCCAGCCTGCGGGCTTTCGGTGCCGCTTATGCCAGGAGCCTCGCGAACCCGCGCGACCCGGTTTCCGACAAGCCGCTGAAGCGGCTCGATCCGCTGCCGGCCACCGCAGGTCATCCGGAACTCGATACCCTGGTTTCCCGCATCCGCCAGGCATTTCCCGAGCCGGCGCACGCGCTTCTCCTCGCCGGCGTCAAGAAGCTTACCGACTATCAGGATCCGGCCTATGCCGGCGAATATCTCTCCCGTGTCGACGCCCTGCATGCGCTCGACAAGGCGGCCGGCGGGGCGGCGAAGGATTATGCCTTCACCGTTCAGGCCGCCAAATACGTTGCCGTTGCCATGGCGTATGACGATGTCATCCGGGTCGCCGATCTCAAGGTGCGCGCGTCGCGTTTCGAGCGGGTGCGCAAGGAGGTCGGCGCGAAGGACGACCAGATCGTCTACATGACCGAATACATGCATCCGCGCATGGAGGAAATCTGCGGCACCCTGCCGAAGAAGCTCGGTCTGTGGATCGAGAACCGGCCGGGCCTGTTCGACCGCCTCGACCGTCTTGTCAACAAGGGACGGCGGGTGAAAACCGGCACGCTGTTCTGGTTCCTCGGGCTCTATTTCACCTCGGCGCTGCGTGGCACGCGTCGCGGTACGCTGCGCCATGCGCGGGAAGTGGAGCATCGCGAGGCGTGGCTTGCGGCTGCGGCCCGGCTGCTGCCCGAAAACTACGATCTTGCCGTCGAGGTTCTGAGCAACCGGCGTCTGGTGAAGGGCTATTCCGATACCCATTCGCGCGGTCTCTCCAAGTTCGACCGGGTCATGTCGGCGCTGCCGATGCTGGAAGGCCGGGCGGACGGTTCCGACTGGATGCGGCGGCTTCGTCAGGCCGCGCTTCTCGATGAGAACGGTATTGCGCTCGATGGCGCGTTGAAGACGGTGGCGACGCTGTAGCGAGCGTCCCTCGGGGCAGGGAGGCCCCCGTTGCCTGCACTCCCGGGTAGCCGAGGGCTGCCGGGAAGGCGGCTCAACGCCTCAGATCTCGTTTTTGCGGATGTTGTGCAGCAGCTTGTGCAGGGTCGTGAGGAAGGCGCGGTACTCGGCCTCGTCGACGCCGTCGAACATCTGCAGGAACTGGTCGTACATCGTCGGCCACATCTGATTGAAGGCGGCGCGCCCGTCCTCGGTGATCGAGACGTCGCGGATGCGCATGTCTTCGGCGCGCGGCTGGCGGCGGATATAACCCTGTTCCTCAAGCGCATCGAGGGTGCGGCTCATGGTCGACTGTTCGATCACCGCGAACACCGAGAGCTCGTTGATCGTCGCCGAGGCGACGACGCTCAGCACCGCCAGCGTGCGGATTTTCGCGGTGGTGATGTCCTGGGGTTTCAGCGCATCGGCAAGATTGGCGTTCCAGCGCGCCATCAGCCGGTTCATCAGATAGGGAGCGAAGTGATTGAGGCCGATCTCGCCCATCGTCGGCCGCGTCTCGAAGCCTTCCTCCTTGCGGCGCAGCACCGTGCCCGAAAACCGCTCCTCCATCGACAATTTGAACCCGCCTTCCTCTATCCGCTTCTCCCGTGATCGACAGGGATACCCCGCGACCGTAGCTCTGGTGGTTAACAGACCGCCCGGAGCGGCGCCAGAGAAAAACGCCGCGAGAGAGCCAGGTCCATCGCGGTCGGCGGGGAGGAGATACGTTCTAAGGTCGGACCTAGCAGATCTTCACCGTTTCGAGCAGAGTCCGGCCGTCCGGATCCGCATTGTATTTTTGCGCGTAAAAATTCCAATCGCCCTGATGGGACCGGACGCCGATGATCGTTGAGCGCGTGTCAATATCTTTGCGACTATCGAACTTGCGATACTGGCGGGGTTCCCAGAGTGTGGCATTAGCACCCAAGCCGCCAGTCACCATCTGACGTTGAGCTTTAGCTTGCGGATCAGCGCTTTCCTCAGTGCCCGCCATCTTTGCGTTGGCGTGCATGACCATCCGAGCACCGCTCTTGGGGGCGGCTGAGCCGATGCCGAACGTGCATCCCGTCATTTCAGCGGTGACCATGATGTCCGCGTCGCCGCCGAGCACCATGGTACCGCCGATATCGTCCTGATACGGGCAGATATAAGAAAGGAACGTATCCGCAGGACTCGTTTTCTCGCTCGCCATCACAATCCGATAGAGGCCTTCGGCTGGGGCCTTTCGAGTCTTCCTGGAGCCGAACAGATGGCTTATTTTAGCCGGCCCGGGCCGGATAGTGTATCCGTCGTCCTCCATGTTCAGGAGGGTCAGTTTCGCACGTAATTTGTTGTCCAGTTGCGCCTGCTTGGGATGTTGGACAGCTTGATCGCCTACGATGAGCAGATTGTTTTGCAGAAAATTCACCGGGTCGATCACAAGTCGCTGAGCGGGTGTCAGTGTGATGCCGGCAGGTACAGGTATCTTGTGAACAGGCGCCATGAAATATAACTCACTATTTTATTTAATCTTTTTGCGTATCGAATGTTGAAAATATTGAAGGCGGCAAATTGCTAAGGTTTGATGAACACGCCAAGGATCTGCACACAATAAACCGATATGCGCTGTCAGGTGTTGTTCTTTCGGTCGTCCCGTCGACAGCCAGCACGATAGATCGAGCGTAGGTGCATGACCGCACGGCAAAAGGCCGGGTGATGAGCCCGGCCGATTTACGTCAGTTGGATGCAGGCGGTTTCCCGGCCAAATCGGGGCGCGATCTTGCCATCACACCCGGCCGAGATCCTCGTATGACGCGTGCAGCGCCCAGTCGCCGGCCGAAAATCGTTCCTTGGCGAAATTGTGCTGGTGCCAGTAGGGGTAGATGTAGGCCGGGCGGCTGACCTGGTTGAGCCGCTCGAGTTCCTCGGCGCTGAGCTTGAGGTCGACGGCGGCGATGTTGTCGCGGAACTGCTCCTCGGACAGGCCGCCGACGACCAGCGAACTGATGGCCGGGCGGCTGAGCGTCCAGGCGAGCGATACCTGGGCCGCAGAGACGCCGCGCGCGGCTGCAATGTCGTCGAGAACCTCGATGATGTTCCACAGCCGCTCGGTGTCACGAATCGGCGGTTCGCTCCAGCCGCTCGCCTGGCGCGAGGATGTGGGCGCGCGGTTGCGGCCGAAGGCGCCGGAGAGCAGGCCGGCGGCCAGCGGGCTCCAGACCATGACGCCCAATCCCTGATCGACGGAGATCGGCAGCAGTTCGTACTCGGCCTCGCGGGCCTCAAGGGTATAGTGGATCTGCTGGGTGACGAAGCGCGGCAGGTTCCTCTGCTCGGCAATGCCGAGCGCCTTCATGATGTGCCAGCCGGAATAGTTGGAGCAGCCGATGTAGCGGATCTTGCCCTGCTGCATCAGCGTGTCGAGGGCCGAGAGCATTTCCTCGAGAGGGGTGAGGCCGTCCCACTCGTGCATGAAATAGATGTCGATGTGGTCCGTGCGCAGGCGCTTCAGGCTGCGCTCGCATTCGCGGATGAGGTGGTAGCGCGACACGCCCTCGTCGTTGGGGCCGTCGCCGATGCGCATGCGCGCCTTCGAGGAAATCAGGACCTGGTCGCGCTTGCCCTGCAGCACTTCGCCGAGAATTTCCTCCGACCGGCCGAGCGAATACATGTTGGCGGTATCGAAGAGATTGACGCCGCCCTCGATGCAGACGTCGACAAGGCGCTGGGCCTCCTTGACGCCCTGACTGGCGACCTTGGCGAAATCGCCTTCGCCGCCAAAAGAGAACGTGCCCATGCTGATGGCGGATACTTTGAGGCCGGAACGGCCCAGGCTACGGTATTCCATTTCTCCACTCCCATGTGATTGCCGGGCGCGAGCCATAGGGGCTGGTACGGCAAGTGCGAAATAGTCGATCCTGTGGGCACATCAACCCGCGCGGGCTTCTCCGCCGGGTCGCAGCCGGGTCAGGCCTTTGCCAGCGTTTCGCGGGCCGAATGCGCCACGCCGCTGCTGCGGATATCGCTGTCGCGCGCGATGAGGTCTGCGCCGACCAGGATCTTGACCGAGGGCTGGGCCTCGGAAGCATTGATGAGATCGTCAAGCACGGTGACGGCGAGATAGCCGATCTTGCGCTTGGAAACGTCGATCGTCGTCAGCGCCGGCTCCATGGTCGAGCTCATCGGCAGATTGTCGAAGCCGATGATCGATACATCTTCCGGGATCCGGACGTCGAATTCCTTCAGCGCCTTGATGAAGCCGTAGGCGATGACGTCATTGGTGCAGAAATAGCATTCGGCCAGTTCGATCCCGCTCTCGAGCAGCGCGCGCGCATCGGCATATGCGCCGTCATAGGTGGATTCGACGGAGATGACATAGGCCTCGTCCACCGGCAGTCCGAGTCGCGCCATGTTCTCGTGGAAGGCCTCCTGGCGCAGGCGGAAATTCGTCGTTTCCACATGGCTCGCCACGAAGCCGATCCGCTCGAAGCCCTGTTGCTTCAGGCGCGCCAGCGCCTTGTAAACGGCATCCCCGTTGTTCATGTTGACGAAGTTGGCGTCGATGACGTCGTAAAAGGTGTCGATGAACACCGTCGGCAGGCCGGGGCTCTGGATGACCCTGACGTCGGCTTCCGACAGTTCCGTACCAAGCGCGATCACCCCGCTGACCGGGGCTCCGGCGAGCGTTTCGGCGATGGCGCCGGCCGACATTCCGTCGTGGCTTACCACTTCCAGCGTATAGCCGCGCCGCGTCGCCTCGCTGGACATGCCGTCGATGTAGTCGGAGATGAAAATATTGTGATCGCGGTTTACCGTGTGACCGTGCTTGGCGATTTTCAGGAAGCGCAACTTGCTGCTGGTATCGGGGCGGTTCCTTGCCGTGCGCGGTACGTAGTTGAGGTTGGCGACCGCTTCCAGCACCCGGGCCCGGGTTTCGCCCGAAATGTCGCCTTTTCCATTGAGAACGAGGGACACGGTGGCAGGAGATACGCCTGCAGCGCCGGCAATATCCCGAATCGTCAGCGATTTTTTGTCTTTCATCGGTACCGCACGCGTTTGTGATCGCAACTGTTCACACTATTTCCACAATCGCGTTTAGTAAACGATTGCCGTGAAGATGCCGAGGGTTAGGGCAAAAAACTGCCTCGTGCAATCCATTCTGCCTAAAAATGCGCCTTGCATGGGGCCATTTGCTTTGATAACTCCATTTAGTAAAGCGAACTGAAGTTTACTAAACGATTGGGGGAGCCCATGTACAAACCCGGGAGGCAACTGGTGGTCCTCGTTGCCATCAATTGCCTGTTGCTCGTGCTCGGTGCCGCCATCTCCGGTGGAACCTTCCTGTCCCTCTTCAATCTTCAGTCCATGGCAAGCCAGCTCCCCGAGATTGGCCTTCTGGCGATCGGCGTGATGCTGGCCATGTGCGCAGGCAACGGCGGCATCGACCTGTCGGGTATTGCGCTTGCGAACCTGTCGGGCGTGCTCTCGGCGGTTATCGTCAGTTCCTTCCTTTCGGGCACGGAAAACGAAGTCGCGTTCAGTGCCGCATTCATCGTCGGCGCGATCGCGGTCGGCTTTGCGGGCGGCCTACTCAACGGCCTGCTGATCTCGCGTCTCAACATCACGCCGATCCTCTGCACGCTCGGCACGCAGATGGCGTTCACCGGCCTTGCGGTCGTGGTGTCGGGTGGCAAGGCCGTGATGGTCGGCAGCCCGGAGCCGCTTTCCAGCATCGGCAACAGCATGTTCCTCGAGGTACCGATCAGCTTTCTGATCTTTGCGGCGGTCGCGGCTCTTGTGGCAGCGGTCCTGAAGTTTACCCCCTTCGGCCTGTGGCTGATGCTGATGGGCTCGAACCCCAAGGCTGCGACCTATGCCGGCTTCCCGAAGAACCGTGTTGTTGTCGCCACCTATGCCGTCAGCGGCATGTTGTCGGGCCTCGCCGGCGTGATCATCGCCTCGCGCAACGTCAACGTGAAGTGGGACTACGGTACCTCCTACCTGCTGATCGCAATCCTGATCGCGGTCATGGCTGGCGTACGTCCGGAAGGTGGTTACGGCCGGGTCATCTGCGTCGTGCTGTCGGCAATCGCCCTGCAGCTGATGTCGAGCATGCTGAACTTCGGCGGGCTGTCCAACTTCGTGCGTGACTTCGCCTGGGGCGCCCTTCTGCTCGCCTTTCTCGCCGTCGGTCGCTTCGACCTCGTCGGCCAACTGTTCCCCGGCAATCGCCAGCGGACCGGTTCGATGCGTGTCCCTCAAGCATCGAAACGTGAAACCTGAGGGAAATACTGCGTACTAGTGGAGGAAACTATGCGAGTAATGTCGAAGAAGATTCTGGCCGGCTCCGTTATGGCCGCAGCCCTCATGGCTGGTTCCGTCGGAACCCTGATGGCCCAGGACAAGCCGGTTATCGCAACCGTCGTGAAGATCAGCGGTATTCCGTGGTTTGACCGTATGGAAACCGGCGTCAAGGCATTTGCCGAAGCCAACCAGGACGTCGATGCGAGCCAGAGCGGCCCGGCGACCGCCGATGCTGCCCAGCAGCTGCAGATCGTTCAGGACCTGATCGCCAAGGGCGTCAACGCTCTTGCCGTGGTTCCGATGGATCCGGCCGTTCTCGAAGGCACGCTGAAGCGCGCCATGGACCGCGGCACGATCGTCGTGACCCACGAGGCCGACAACCAGGTCAACACCCACGCCGACGTCGAGGCCTTCGACAACACCGAGTATGGCGCAGCGCTCAACGAGCGTCTTGCCGAGTGCATGGGCAAGGCCGGCAAGTGGACCACCTTCGTCGGTTCGCTCGGCAGCCGTACCCACCTGCAGTGGGTTGGCGCCGGCGAGGAAAACGCCAAGAAATATCCTGACATGCAGCTCGTCGACCCGAACAACGAGTCGTTCGACGATGCCAACGGCACCTACGAAAAGGCCAAGGAAATCCTGCGCAAGCATCCTGACCTGAAGGGCTTCCAGACCTCGGCTGGCAACGACGTTCTCGGCGTCGGCCGTGCGATCGACGAAGCCGGTCTGTCGGGCAAGGTTTGCCTCGTCGGCACCGGTCTTCCGAACCCGTCGGCTGACCTGCTCGAGTCCGGTGCGATCACCGCAATCGGCTTCTGGGATCCGAAGAACGCCGGCATGGCCATGAACGCGGTCGCAAAGCTGCTCGTCAACAAGCAGCCGGTCACCGACGGCATGGACCTCGGCGTCGAGGGTTACAACAAGGTAACCGTCACGAAGGGTGCTGGCGACGGCATGCTGATCATCGGCAACGGCATGGTTCTGGTCGACAAGTCGACCTACAAGGAACGCCTGTTCTAAGCGGTTGTAAACCGTGCAACCTGGGGGGCGGGTGACGCCCCCCAGGCTTACGGCGTGCCCCGAACGCCGGACCAACCACCATCACAAAAGGATTTTCGCGGGTGCTAGAGAACTCAAACGGCGAAGGCCGCGGTGGCCGCTTTCTCGAGTTGCGGCAGATTCACAAGCGCTTCGGCGGCGTACACGCGCTGCGCGGCGTGGACCTGACCCTGGATCGCGGCGAGGCCTATCACCTGCTTGGCGAAAACGGCTGCGGCAAGAGCACGGTCATCAAGGTGATGTCCGGCGCACACGCACCCGATGAAGGCGAGATCATCCTCGAAGGCAAGACCTTCCGCTCGCTGTCGCCGATCCAGTCGCTCGAAGCCGGGATCGAAACGGTTTATCAGGACCTGTCGCTGCTGCCGAACCTCACGGTCGCGGAAAACGTGGCGCTCAACGAGCAGCTCGTGCGCGGCGGTGGCCGGCTGGCGCGTCTGTTCGATCGCAAGCGCCTGATGGAAACGGCCGCGGGTGCCCTGAAGACCGTCGGCCTGCCGACGGATCGCGCCTTCCTCAACACGGTCGTGTCGGACCTGCCGCTCGCCTCGCGCCAGCTCGTCGCCATCGCCCGAGCGATCGCCACCAAGGCAAAGCTCGTCATCATGGATGAGCCGACCACGTCGCTGACGCGCCGCGAGGTCGACAATCTCATCAGCGTGGTCGAGCGCCTCCGTTCGGAAAATGTGGCCGTGCTCTTCGTCACCCACAAGCTGGACGAATGCTATCGCATCGGCGGCCATGCGGTCGTCTTCCGCGACGGCGAATGCGTGGCCCAGGGCCCGATCGAGCAATATACCAAGACCGAGATCGCCGAACTGATGACCGGGCGGGCCATCGCGGCCGAACGCTACCGTACCGCCAAGCCTGGCGACGGCGAACTGTTCGCCACCAAGGGCCTCGGCTGCGGTTCGAGTTTCCGCGACGTGACGCTGTCGGTGAAGAAGGGCGAAATCCTCGGCATCACCGGCCTTGCCGACTCCGGTCGAAACGAACTGGCGATGGCGATCGCCGGCGTCGCGCCCGCAACCGCCGGCACGATGGCGCTCGATGGCAAGACGGCGAAAGTCCGCAACCCTGCCGACGCCATCGAGATCGGGATCGGTTATGTCCCCGAAGACCGTCTCGCCGAAGGCCTGTTCCTCGACAAGTCGATCTTCGAAAACGAGATCGCGCTGGTCGTCAAGAAACTCGCCAGCCACTTCGGCATCGTCGACAAGGAAAAGGGCCGCAGCCTCGCGGCCAAGCTTTCCGAGGACATGCGCCTCAACACCCGCGACCTCGACCTTCCCGTCGGTGCGCTCTCGGGCGGCAACCAGCAACGCGTCCTGATCGGGCGCTGGCTCAGCATCGAGCCGAAGCTTCTGGTCCTGCACGGCCCGACCGTCGGCGTCGACGTCGGCTCGAAGGACACGATCTATCGCGCGATCCAGGCACTTGCCGAAGCCGGAATGGGCTTGATCATCGTCAGCGACGATCTGCCGGAGCTGCTGCAGAACACTGACCGCATCCTTGTCATGAACGGCGGTCGTATCGTTGCCGAATATGAAACTGAAGCGGTGGACGAGGAACAGCTCTACAAAGCAATGCTTACTTCCAAGACGGAGAATGCCGTATGAGCGCGCCACAGCTTCAAGGGCTTCAGACGGGTAGCGAAACCGCGAAATTCAGCCTCGGCGATCTTATTCGCCGTCGGCCCGAAGTCATCACGCTGTCGCTGCTCATCGCGATCGTCGTCAGCGTCTCGATCATCAATCCGGCCTTCCTGCAGCCGTCGTCGCTGATCGACATCGGCCGCGCGAGCGTGGTCATGGGCCTGTTCGCGCTCGGCGTCTTCGTGATCCTGGCCGCAGGCGGCATCGACGTGTCGTTCACCGCGATCGCCGCGTTCACGATGTATACCATGACGCTGGTGGTCCAGAACCACTTCCCCGGCATGCCGTTGCCGGTGATCGTCATTCTCTGCGCCATCGGCGGTGCACTGCTCGGAGTCGTCAACGGCCTTCTCGTGCATACGCTCAAGGTTCCGTCGCTGATCGTCACCATCGGCACGCAATATCTGTTCCGCGGGGCGCTGCTGTCGTTCATCGGCACGGTCTGGATCATGTCGCTGCCGCCGCAGATGGGCGCCTTCGGCCGCATGCCGCTGTTGCAGTTCGAAAGCGCCAACGGTGCGATGATCACGCTGCCGTTCTATTTCCTGGTCCTGCCGCTCGCCGCGCTGGTGACCTGGTGGATCCTCAACCGCACGCTGATGGGACGCGCCATCTTCGCCGTTGGCGGCAACGCCAATGTCGCCGAGCGCCTTGGCTATAGCCTACGCACGGTGCACGTCTTCGTCTTCGCCTATGCCGGCGCTCTGGCGGGACTTGCCGGTATCATCCACGTCTGCGCCAACCGCCAGGCCAACCCCTTCGATCTCGTCGGGACCGAAATCACGGTGATTGCGGCCGTCGTGCTCGGCGGTGCGCGGATTACCGGCGGTACCGGAACGGTTCTGGGCACGATCCTCGGCGTTCTGCTCGTCGTCGTCGTCAACAGCGTCCTCGTGATGGTCGGTATTCCGAGCACGTGGCAGCGCCTCGTCGTCGGCACCTTCATCCTGCTCGCGGCAGCATTCTTCGTCACGCGGCAACGCAAAAAGTAAGCATTCCAAATTCAAGAGGGTAAAATGAAGAAGTTCCTCAACAACCCGGTCGATTTCGTCGATGAAATGCTCGACGGCATCTATCGTGCCCATCCGCAGCAGCTTACCTACGTTGCCGACGACAAGCGCTGCATGGTCACCGCGCGTCCGAAGGCCGGCAAGGTCGGCATCGCCACCGGCGGTGGCTCCGGCCACCTGCCGCTCTTCCTCGGCTATGTCGGCGACGGCATGCTCGACGGCGCGGCTGTCGGCGGTGTGTTCCAGTCGCCGAGCGCCGAACAGATGTACGAAGTGACCAAGGCCATCGATCAGGGTGCCGGCGTCCTCTACATCTACGGCAACTACACGGGCGACATCATCAACTTCGACATGGCGGCCGAACTCGCCGACGTCGATGGCATCAAGGTCACGCAGGTCATCGGTAACGACGATGCTGCTTCCTCGATCGTCGGCGAAGAGCACAAGCGCCGCGGTGTTGCCGGTATCTTCTTCGTCTACAAGGCTGCCGGCGCCGCTGCTGCCGAAGGCCTGTCGCTCGACGAAGTCACGCGTCTCGCCGACAAGGCCCGTCTGCGCACCCGCACGATGGGCGTCGCGCTGTCGAGCTGCGTCGTTCCGGAAGTCGGTCACGCGACCTTCTCCATCGGCGAAGACGAGATGGAAATCGGCATGGGCATCCATGGCGAGCCCGGCATCAGCCGCAAGAAGCTCGCGCCTGCCGACGCCGTCATCGACGAGATGATGGAGCGCATCTTCGCCGAGCAGGACTACAAGCAGGGCGACGAAGTCGCCGTCCTGATGAACGGCCTCGGCGGCACGCCGCAGGAAGAGCTCTACGTCATGTTCCGCCGCGTCTCGCAGTTGCTCGAAGAGCGCGGCGTCAAGGCGAAGCACGTCTGGGTCGGCGAGTTCGCCACCTCGATGGAAATGGCCGGTGCGTCCGTATCCGTGCTGCACCTCGACGAAGAACTCGACCGCCTGATCGCTGCTCCGGCATCGACGCCGTTCTTCAACCACTACAAGATCTGAAGGGAGCCGATCATGGATTCGATCAATTCGGCGGATCTGGTCAAGCTGTTCGACGCACTGAAGACGACGTTTGCCGAGCAGCGCGAGTTTCTCATCTCGCTCGACGGCAAGGTCGGCGACAGTGATCTCGGCATCACGATGAGCAAGTCGTTCGCCGCGGCCTACGATACGGTTGCAGCTGAGGCTGAAGACGCGCCGATCGCCAAGAAGCTGAAGACGGCCGGCGCCATCATGGCCAAGACCGCTCCCTCGACGATGGGCACGCTGACCGCGACGGGCTTCCTGCGTGGCGGCAAGGCGCTCGAAGAGGCAAGCGTGATCGGCACGGCCGAAATGGCTGCGTTCTGGCGGGCTTTCGCCAATGGCGTCGCCGAGCGCGGCAAGGCCAAGGTCGGCGACAAGACCCTGCTCGACGTGCTCGATCCGGTCGCCCGGTCGCTCGAAGCTTCGGCAGCCACCGGCGCTTCGCTGGCGGTAGCGCTGGCAACGGCCGCCGATGTCGCAGCCGAGGCACTGGAAGCGACCAAGTCGATGGTCGCCCAGCACGGCAAGGCCGCCGCGTTCCAGGAAAAGACCGTCGGTCTCCAGGATGCCGGTGCAACTGTTGGCGTGTTCCTCGTCCAGACCATGCGGGACTTCGTCGCCGCCTGATAGAGCTCTCCCGAGGCTGGCGGCCGGGCATTGGTGCTAACAGTCGGAACGGGGGTGATCCCTTCGTTCTGCCGAGCACCAGGCCCGGCCGTACCGCGGGATCGAAACGAAAAGCCCGGGAACGGCGCCATCCGGCAGCCGTCCCGGGCTTTTTTATTATGAAGGGCGAGAGGGCCTGAACGCTCGTCAGGCCCTCAGCCGTCCGTTGGCGATCAGCGGTAGGGGTAACCGGCCTTTTCCATGACCGCGGCATAGTCCTTGAAGATCTGGACGACGCGGCCGGCGCGCGGGCTCGAGCCTGCGATCTCGTCCCAGAACGAGGACGAATCCTTGACCACCTGGTTCCATTCTTCCGGCGGAAGCTGGGTCAGTTCCAGCTTCTTGCCCTCGACGCGCAGCTTGGCTTCGCCGCCCCAGTACCAG
>JAEWPB010000101.1 GCA_023399465.1 Pseudomonadota bacterium | reverse complement strand
ACCGCCGTGTCCAACATGGGCATGATGGGCGTCAAGAACTTCGCCGCGGTGGTCAATCCCCCGCATGCGACGATCCTGGCGGTTGGCGCCGGCGAGCAGCGAGTGATCGTCAAGAACGGCGAGATGGTGATCGCCACCATGATGACCGTTACGCTTTCGACCGACCATCGTTGCGTCGATGGCGCGCTCGGAGCCGAGCTTCTCGCGGCGTTCAAGGGCTACATCGAAAACCCGATGGGCATGCTCGTCTAACCGCCGGAGCCAGCGATGACGAAGACGGTTCTGTGCTACGGCGACTCGCTGACCTGGGGCTATGATGCCGAGACCCTCGGACGCCATGCGTTCGAGGATCGCTGGCCGAGTGTCCTGCAAAGGGCGCTCGGGCCCGGCGTCAATGTCATCGCCGAGGGATTGAACGGGCGTACCACCGCCTATGATGATCATCTAGCGGATTGTGAGCGCAACGGCGCACGGATCCTGCCGACGCTTCTGCACAGCCATGGCCCGCTCGATCTCGTCATCATCATGCTCGGGTCGAACGACATGAAGCCGATCATCGCCGGAACTGCGTTTTCGGCGGTGCAGGGTGTGCAGCGCCTGGTGAGCGTTGTGCGTCATCATGCCTGGCCGATGGGCGAGGATGCAACGCCGGAGATCCTGATCGTCGCTCCGCCGGCGATCTGCGAAACGGCAAATGCCGCGTTCGCCGCGACGTTTGCCGGCGGGGACGAGCAGTCGTCGATGCTGGCGCCGCTCTATCGCGATCTGGCCGACGAACTCGAATGCGGGTTCTTCGATGCCGGTTCGGTCGCCGCCACGACGCCGCTCGACGGCGTTCATCTCGATGCAGCGAACACACGGGCGATCGGCCGCGGCCTCGAGCCGATCGTTCGCGTAATGCTCGGATTATGATGTCGAATTTTCCCGGCTTTGATCAGGATCAAGGAGAGCCGGGCCCAAGCAACTAGCGTGACCGTATCCGATCAAAGAGGAGATACGGTTATGAAGAATACGCCGCACGAACTGGCCGACGATTTTCCTGAGTACGTCGACAAAATGCGCGAACTGAAAATGTCCGACGCACACTTCGCCAGGTTGTTCGAGGAGTATCACGAAGTGAACCGGGCCGTTCATCGGGCGGAAACAAATGTGGAGCCGGTGAGCGGTGCGCACATGGAAAACATGCGCAAGTCGCGGATGGCTCTGAAGGACAAGATCTACGGGATGCTGGTTAACTGAACGGCCTTCATCCCTCGGAGAACTGGCGAAAACCGGTTCTCCGCACGAAAGGAGATGAAGATCCGTGGCAAATTCCTATGACGTCATCATAGTCGGTTCCGGCCCCGGCGGTTATGTCACCGCAATCCGCGCGGCACAACTGGGGTTCAAGACGGCGATCGTCGAGCGCGAACATCTTGGCGGCATCTGCCTCAACTGGGGCTGCATCCCGACCAAGGCGCTGCTCCGCTCTGCCGAGATCCTCGATCACGCCAATCACGCCAAGAATTACGGCCTTACGCTCGAGGGCAAGATGACCGCCGACGTCAAGGCCGTTGTCGCGCGCTCGCGTGGCGTGTCGGCGCGTCTCAATGGCGGCGTCGCCTTCCTGATGAAGAAGAACAAGATCGACGTGATCTGGGGCGAGGCGAAGCTGACCAAGTCGAACGAGATCGTCGTCGGCAAGTCGACGAAGCCGGTGATTGAGCCGCAGAACCCGGTTCCGAAGGGCGTTCTCGGCGAAGGCACCTATACGGCCAAGCACATCATCGTTGCGACCGGCGCCCGCCCACGCGCCATCCCGGGCATCGAGCCGGACGGCAAGCTGATCTGGACCTACTTCGAGGCGATGAAGCCCGAGGAAATGCCGAAATCGATGGTGGTCATGGGGTCCGGTGCGATCGGCATCGAGTTCGCCAGCTTCTATCGCTCGATGGGTGTCGACGTCACCGTGATCGAATTGCTGCCGCAGATCATGCCGGTCGAGGATGCGGAAATCTCCGCCTTCGCCCGCAAGGTGCTGGAAAAGCGCGGCCTGAAGATCATCACCGACGCCAAGGTGTCGAAGGTCGAGAAGGGCGCCAATTCGGTGACCGCCCATGTCGAGACCAAGGACGGCAAGGTGACCCAGATTACCGCCGATCGCCTGATCTCCGCCGTCGGCGTGCAGGGCAATATCGAAAATCTTGGCCTCGAAGCGCTCGGTGTGAAGACCGATCGCGGTTGCATCGTCACCGACGGCTACAGCCGTACCAACGTGCCCGGCGTCTATGCGATCGGCGACGTCGCCGGCCCGCCGATGCTTGCCCACAAGGCCGAGCATGAAGGCGTCATCTGCATCGAGAAGATCGCCGGTGTCCCGAACGTGCATCCGCTCGACAAGGGCAAGATCCCTGGCTGCACCTATTGCACCCCGCAGGTCGCTTCGGTGGGCCTGACGGAAGCCAAGGCGCTGGAACTCGGTCGCGAGATCCGCGTCGGTCGCTACAACTTCGCAGCCAACGGCAAGGCGATCGCGCTCGGCGAGGACCAGGGGCTGGTCAAGACCATCTTCGACAAGAAGACAGGCGAACTGCTGGGCGCGCACATGGTCGGCGCGGAAGTCACCGAACTGATCCAGGGCTTCGTGATTGCCATGAACCTCGAGACGACGGAAGAGGAGCTGATGCATTCGGTCTTCCCGCATCCGACGCTCTCGGAAATGATGAAGGAAAGCGTCCTCGACGCCTACGGCAGGGTGCTCAACGCTTGATCGCGGCCACTGCCGTTCCCTATTATTCCTGAATGAAACAGGCGGAAGGGGCTGACGATGTCGGCAACGACGCAAGACTGGATGGTCTTTGTGCTGATCGGGCTGGTGGCGGGTTTCCTCGCCAGCTTCATCGTCGGCGGTAGCGGTCTGATCCGCTACCTCGTGAGCGGAATGGTTGGAGCGGTCGTCGGCGGCTTCCTGTTCAACGCCTTCGGCATATCGCTGGGCATCGACAATCAACTGGCGGTGTCCATCATTCATGCTACGGTTGGCGCGATCATCGTCGTCATCCTGGCGCGCATGATCGCCTGAACGGCTGGAAAAAGGGGCTGCAGATGGAAGGCATGGGCTGGATTTCGACGATCATCATCGGCGGCATTGCCGGGTGGCTCGCAGGCAAGTTCATGGATGCGCGCTACGGCATCATCATGAACATCATCCTCGGCATCATCGGTTCGCTGCTGACCAACGCCATACTGGCGCAATTCCATGTCGTCCTTGCCGGCGGCTGGCTGGGCTACCTTGTGACAGGTTTCCTTGGCGCCGTTGTTCTGATATTCGTCGCCCGGCTCGTGAAGCGGTGACGAAAGACCGTCGATCGGCGGAAAAGCAGGTTAGGTAACATGGTAACGATTCTCGACAGAACAGCTCCCGACAGCAAGCGCGTTCGCCATCCGGAAAAGGCGCATCGCCCCGATACCGAGGTCTTGCGCAAGCCGGAATGGATCCGCGTGAAGGCACCGACCTCAAAGGGCTATGCCGAAACCCGGGAAATCGTGAAGTCGCACAAGCTCGTCACCGTGTGCGAGGAAGCCGGCTGTCCGAATATCGGCGAATGCTGGGACAAGAAGCACGCGACCTTCATGATCATGGGGGAAATCTGCACCCGCGCCTGCGCCTTCTGCAACGTCGCGACCGGCAAGCCGAATCCGCTCGATCCCGACGAACCGGCAAACGTCGCCAAGGCGGTGAAGGAGATGGGGCTGAGCCACGTCGTCATCACCTCGGTCGACCGCGACGATCTCGACGATGGCGGCGCCGAGCACTTCGAAAAGGTCATCTGGGCGATCCGTGCGGCCTCGCCGTCGACGACCATCGAGATCCTGACGCCGGACTTCCTGAAGAAGCCGGGTGCGCTCGAGCGCGTCGTCGCCGCCAAGCCCGATGTGTTCAACCACAATCTCGAGACGGTTCCGGGCAATTACCTGACCGTTCGCCCGGGGGCACGCTATTTCCATTCGATCCGGCTTTTGCAGCGGGTCAAGGAACTGGATCCGACGATGTTCACCAAGTCGGGCATCATGGTCGGCCTCGGCGAGGAGCGCAACGAAGTGCTGCAGCTCATGGACGACCTGCGTACTGCCGACGTCGACTTCATGACCATCGGTCAGTATCTTCAGCCGACCCGCAAGCATCACCAGGTCATGCGCTTCGTGACGCCCGAGGAATTCAAGTCCTACGAGACCGTCGCCTATACCAAGGGCTTCCTGAAGGTCGCATCCAGCCCGCTGACCCGTTCGTCGCACCATGCCGGTGAGGATTTCGCGCAACTGAAGGCGGCGCGCGACAGGAAGCATGCGGCGGCTGCCGAGTAAGTCAGTCAGTCATCGATTTTTGATGCGGATCGCGGCGAACATTCGCCGCGGTCCGTTTGCGTTTGGGGCGAGATGAATGATTGCCAGTCCATTGTATCTGGACCATTGAGGAGCGGGTGGTGCCCGACATTCTCGCGGGGCTGACGTGGCACGGGCCGCAGGTTCCGGTTTTCCAATTGAAAATCGCGCTCAGATGCCGGCGCTTCTTGATCTTCTCGACGAGCGCGCTTAACTGCCGATCATGCCCCAGTTCGAAATGAAGCATACCGTCCAGCATACCGCCGAAGAGATGTTCGATCTCGTCGCCGATATCGAACGCTATCCGGAATTCCTGCCACTTTGCGAGGCGCTGAAGATCCGCAGCCGCAGGGAGCGCGGCGAGATCGTCCTGCTCGTCGCCGACATGACGGTCGGCTACAAGGCGATCCGCGAGACGTTCACCACCCAGGTCCTGCTCGACAAGGCGCACCGGGTGATCGACGTGAAGTACATCGATGGGCCGTTCAAGTATCTCGACAATCGCTGGCGGTTCGAGCCGGAGGGCGAGGGCGCCCAATCCCTCGTCCATTTCTTCATCGACTACGAATTCAAGAGCCGCATCCTCGGCGCCCTGATGGGATCGATGTTCGACCGCGCGTTCCGGATGTTTTCCGACGCTTTCGAAAAACGTGCCGATGCGATCTACGCGAAGAGCGGGTAGCTACCTTCCGGAATCCGCGGGCTGCGAAATGTCCGCAAGCATTTCCAGCGCCGTACTGACCACAGCGGTACGGATCTCGTCGCGTCCGATGTTGCCATAGAGCATTTCGCGGTGAAGGAGGGTGCCGTTGCGCGCCTTCGCCGCAAGATGCACCAGGCCCACCGGCTTTTCGACCGAGCCGCCGGTCGGGCCGGCGATGCCGGTGACCGCAACGGCATAGCTGGCGCGCGAGCGATAGAGTGCGCCGTGCACCATCTGCAGGGCGGTTTCCTTTGAAACCGCGCCGAATTCGGCAATGGTCGCCTCGTCGACGCCGAGCATCTCGGCCTTGGCTTCGTTGGTATAGGTGACGAAGCCGCGATCGACGACGGCGGAAGACCCGGAAATGTCGGTCAGGGCGCCGGCAATCAGCCCGCCGGTGCAGGATTCCGCCGTGGCGATCATCTCGCCGCGTGCCGTCAGGCTCGAAATCAGCCAGGCTGCCCGTTCGGCAATTTCCGCCCGAAACACGCTCATGGTCGTTCTCCTCCGTAGACAACCGTTGCCGTGGCGATCGCCGCGATGCCCTCGCGGCGGCCGATGAAGCCGATCTGTTCGTTGGTCGTGGCCTTGACCGAACAGCGATCCAGCGAAATACCGAGGACTTCGGCCAGCTTCTGGCGCATTTCTAGCCGATGCGGGCCGATCTTCGGGGCTTCGGCGATCAGCGATACGTCGGCATTCATGATCGTCCCGCCCTGATCGCGGACGGTCTTGGCGGCGTGGGCGAGGAAAATGTGCGAGGCGGCACCCTTCCACTGCGGATCGGATGGCGGGAAATGATCGCCGATATCGCCTGCGCCGCAGGTGGCGAGCAGGGCATCCGTCAGAGCATGGAGCGCGACGTCGGCGTCGGAGTGGCCCTTGAGGCGCTGGTCATGCGGGATGAAGACGCCGCACAGCGTCACCCCGTCGCCCGGTTCCAACTGATGGACATCGTAGCCGTTGCCGGTGCGGACATCGGGAACCAGAGAGCGAGAGAGTTTTTCATCAGCCATGTCGATATCCCGTTTGACCGTCAGTTTAACTTTATCAGGCGAGCCGGCGACCAGGGTCACCGGCAGTCCCTGCCACTCGGCGATCGCCGCGTCGTCGGTAAAATCGTCGCGACCTTCCGCGGCAGCTGCCTCGTGGGCGGCGAGGATCGTCTCGAACCGGAAGGACTGCGGCGTCTGCGCGGCAAAGAGATCGGCGCGTGGCACGGTCTCGATGACGTGACCATGCGCGGTGCCGCGCTTCAGGGTGTCGGCGACAGGCATGGCCGGCAAGACGCAGAGAGCGCCATCGGCAAGCGTCGTTCCGACGCGGTCCAGCATTTCGTGGTCGATGAAGGGTCGCACGGCATCATGAATGAGCACGTGGGTCACGTCACAGCCGGCAAGAGCGCGCAAGCCGGCGAGAACCGATTGCTGGCGGGTCCGGCCGCCATGGATATGCGTGATCCGCGAGCTATCACTCACCTGCCGCAGCGCGTTGTCAAACAGAGCTTCGTCGTCAGGGTGGATGACGGCAATGATTCGCTCTGCCTGGGGCCATGAAGCAAAGGTCTCGAGCGTGCGGGTAATGACCGGCTTGCCGCCGATGGAGCGGTATTGCTTCGGTCCTTCCGCCGTAGCGCCGGCGCGTTCACCGCGTCCGGCGGCAACGACGACTACGGCGAAATGAAGAGCTGTGTTGGACTGCATCTGACGTGAACCTAAAGCACCAAGATATTGACAGGCATGGTCTATAGCTTCTGCCGCGGCTTTGCCAGCTTCGTCCGAAAATTTGCCACTCGTCCGCTTTTCGCTTGGCAAGTCCCGCAATCGTGTCTAAAAATCGTGCAAATGATGAGTTTGCCCGAAAGATAATCATTTGCTTTGTAGAGACCTTGCAGCGTCCTTCCGGGTCGGTTCGGTACCAATTCGAAACCGCGTGGTCCTGGCCCCGATGTCAGGGGTAACCGACCTGCCATTTCGACAGCTTGCATGGCGTTTCGGTGCCGGTCTGGTCGTAACCGAGATGGTAGCGAGCCGCGAACTCGTGGGCAATGCCAATGAGTCCTGGGCGCGGCTGAAAGGCGCGGGCCTGACGCCGCACATGGTGCAGTTGGCGGGGCGCGAGGCCTACTGGATGGCCGAGGCGGCGAAGATTGCCGCCGACAACGGCGCCGACATCATCGACATCAACATGGGCTGCCCGGCAAAGAAGGTGATTGGTGGCTATTCCGGCTCGGCATTGATGCGCGATCCCGATCACGCCCTGTCGCTGATCGAGGCAACGGTCAAGGCCGTCGACGTGCCGGTGACGCTGAAGATGCGGCTGGGATGGGACGAGAACACCATCAACGCGCCGGAAATCGCCCGGCGGGCCGAAGGCGCCGGCGTGCAGCTGCTCACGATCCACGGACGCACGCGCATGCAGTTCTACGAGGGCAAGGCGGATTGGGACGCGATCCGTCCGGTGCGCGACGCGATATCTGTGCCGCTGATCGCCAATGGCGATGTCGACACTCCCGAGGATGCCGTGGAAATTCTCGCACGTTCGGGCGCGGATGCGGTAATGGTCGGCCGGGCGTGTCAGGGGCGGCCATGGCATGCGGGCTGGCTTGCCGGCCACGCGGCGCCGGATAGCGGCGAGATCGCAGCGCTCGCGGTCGAGCACTACGAGATGATGCTGGAATTCTACGGCGAGACGGTCGGCGTGCGCCATGCGCGCAAGCATCTCGCCTGGTACCTCGAGCGGTTCGTCTCACAGCTTGAGCCCGGCCAGAAGGCGGAGATCCTGACGTCGAAGGACGCCCGGCATGTGGCGGCGCGAATGGCAGAGGCTTTGAACGGGGCGGCATTGGCGCCGGCGAAGGGCAGGGAAGCAGCATGACAAGCAAAATCGACAAAGCTCCTTCGGTCTCGGCCGAAGGTGATGCCATGGCGCTCAGCGTTCTGAATGCCATCCAGAACCCGGTCATCCTCGTCGATGATCAGGGCCGCATAGCCTTCGCCAACTGGGAAGCCGAGGCGTTCTTCGGCGCCAGTGCCTCGCACCTCGCCCGATACGAGATATCGTCCTTCATTCCCTTCGGCAGTCCGCTGCTGGCGCTGATCGACCAGGTGAGGGCGCGGCGTGCCCCCGTGAACGAATACCGGGTCGACCTCAGTTCGCCGCGTCTCGGTCAGGAAAAGCTGGTCGATATCTATGTCGCGCCGGTCAACGGCACTGCCGGTTCGGTCGTGGTGGTGTTCCAGGAACGCTCCATGGCGGACAAGATCGACCGGCAGTTGACCCATCGCGGCGCAGCCCGCTCGGTGACCGGCCTTGCCTCGATGCTGGCGCACGAGATCAAGAACCCGCTTTCCGGCATTCGCGGCGCCGCCCAGTTGCTCGAGAGCTCCGTCGAGGGAGACGATAGGGCGCTGACGCGGCTGATCTGCGACGAAACCGACCGGATCGTCTCGCTGGTCGACCGCATGGAGGTGTTCTCCGACGAGCGTCCCGTGGACCGGGTGCCGCTGAACATTCACTCGGTGCTCGATCACGTGAAGGCGGTGGCCAAGGCCGGCTTTGCCCGCAACATCAAGATCTCGGAAGTCTATGATCCGTCGCTGCCGGCGATCTTCGCCAACCGCGATCAACTCGTTCAGGTGTTCCTCAACCTGATCAAGAATGCCGCCGAAGCCATCGGCGATCGCACGGATGGTGAAATCATGCTGACGACGGCCTACCGTCCGGGCATGCGCCTGTCGGTCGCAGGTTCGCGCGAGAAGATCTCGCTGCCGCTGGAATTCTGCGTGCATGACAATGGCCCCGGTGTGCCGCCGGACCTGCTGCCGCACCTGTTCGATCCGTTCATCACCACCAAGACCAACGGTTCGGGTCTCGGTCTCGCACTCGTCGCGAAGATCATCGGTGCCCATGGCGGCATCATAGAATGTGATAGCCAGGCACAGCGCACGACCTTCCGCGTGCTGATGCCGGCATCGAAAGACGTTTCGCTTGAAGACCTTCAAATTCAGACTTTGACAGGAAACTCCCCATGACCGCCACGATCCTGGTTGCCGATGATGATGCAGCTATCCGCACGGTGCTCAATCAGGCGCTGAGCCGCGCCGGCTACGACGTCCGCATCACATCGAACGCGGCGACGCTGTGGCGCTGGATTGCGGCGGGCGAGGGTGATCTGGTGGTGACTGATGTGGTCATGCCCGACGAAAACGCCTTCGACCTGCTGCCGCGCATCAAGAAGGCCCGGCCCGACCTTCCTGTTCTGGTCATGAGCGCGCAAAACACCTTCATGACGGCGATCAAGGCATCGGAGCGCGGTGCCTACGACTACCTGCCGAAGCCATTCGACCTGACCGAGCTGATTGCGATCATCGGCCGGGCGCTTGCCGAACCGAAGCGCAAACCCGCCAAGCTCGACGACGACATGCAGGACGGCATGCCGCTGGTCGGCCGTTCGGCGGCAATGCAGGAAATCTACCGCGTGCTCGCCCGTCTGATGCAGACCGACCTGACGCTGATGATCACCGGCGAATCAGGTACCGGCAAGGAATTGGTCGCCCGCGCCCTTCATGACTACGGCAAGCGCCGCAATGGTCCGTTCGTCGCCATCAACATGGCAGCTATTCCGCGCGACCTGATCGAATCCGAGTTGTTCGGACACGAGAAGGGTGCCTTCACCGGCGCGCAGACGCGTTCGACCGGCCGCTTCGAACAGGCCGAGGGCGGTACCCTGTTTCTGGATGAAATCGGCGACATGCCCATGGATGCACAGACGCGATTGCTGCGCGTCCTGCAGCAGGGCGAATACACCACCGTCGGCGGCCGCACCCCGATCCGCACCGATGTCCGCATCGTCGCGGCCACCAACAAGGATCTGAAACAGTCGATCAACCAGGGCCTCTTCCGCGAGGACCTCTACTATCGCCTCAACGTCGTGCCGCTCAGGTTGCCGCCGCTTCGCGATCGCGCCGAGGACATTCCCGACCTGGTTCGCCATTTCGTGCAGCAGGCGGAAAAGGAAGGACTGGGCTCGAAGCGCTTCGATCAGGCGGCCCTCGACCTGATGAAGGCCTATGGGTGGCCGGGCAACGTCCGCGAACTGGAAAACCTGATTCGCAGGCTTCTCGCTCTCTATCCCCAGGAAGTCATCACCCGCGAGATCATTGATTCGGAGCTGCAGTCCGATACGCCTGACAGCCCGATCGAAAAGATCGGCGTCGCGACCGGTTCGATGACGATCGCCCAGGCGGTCGAGGAAAACATGCGAAGCTATTTCGCCAGTTTCGGCGATGCCCTGCCACCGCCCGGTCTCTACGAACGCGTGCTCAACGAGATGGAATATCCCTTGATTCTCGCGGCCTTGACCGCCACGCGCGGCAACCAGATCAAGGCCGCCGATCTCCTCGGCCTCAACCGCAACACGCTGCGCAAGAAAATACGGGAACTTGGCGTCTCTGTTTACCGCAGCACGCGGTGAGCTTGACAGCGCCGTTTTTCGCGTTGCATTTTCGCCACATTACGTTGCTTAAAGGTCACGCAGTGCAGTAACGTCAAGTGCACTGCATACCGCCCTGTCCGATCGCTCCGATGCTTGCGAGGTGAGGGTCTGCGGCGGTCTTGAGGAACGGTGGACGGCGGCTCTTCGCTGTCCATCAGGGAGAGAATTGGGGACATTGTGCAGCGTGCTGTGGCGCCTTTGAACGAGGACGAGGGGAGTATCATCACTCACGATCGTCGTGCGGCCTTTGCCCTGCCGGGGCTTGGCCTGGCTGGCGGTGCGTTGGTGTGCGCGACCGCGACCTTGTTCGTCCTGCTCGGGCTCACCCCGATCGCGCCGACATCGAATGTGGTCATCGCCTCGGTGGCGCTGAACTCCATATTCGTCATCGGCCTCGTCATTCTCATCGTCCGCGAAATCACAAGGCTGTTGCGCGCCCGCCAGCGCGGACGGGCAGCCGCGCGGTTGCACGTTCGCATTGTCGCACTTTTCTCGATCATCGCGATCACGCCGGCGATTCTCGTCGCGATCTTCGCCAGCATCACCCTTAACGTCGGGCTCGATCGCTGGTTCTCGATCCGTACCCAGTCGATCGTCAGTTCGTCGATGAACGTCGCCCAGGCCTACCTGATGGAGAACGCCAGCTATCTCCAGGGCCAGACGGTGTCGATGGCGAACGACCTCGAGCGCAACCGCGCCCTCTTCAATCTCGATCGTACCGGTTTTGTCGAGCTGATGACGCGCCAGGCGAGGGGGCGCGGCATGCTCGGCGCCTTTCTGGTGCGTTCTGACGGTTCGCCCATCGTCCAGGCGGACATCAAGACCGAGCGCCCGCTTCCCGCTATTCCGAAGGATGCGCTCGCCACTTCGGCTGCCGGCCAGCCGACGCTTATTCCGCCGGGCGTGACCAATCTCGTCGGCGCGATCCTCGAGCTTGACGACATTCCCGGAGCCTTCCTCTACACAATCCGCGCCGTCGATCCGAAGGTGATGGCGGCGATGCGCCTGATGGAGGAGAATTCGGCCGAGTACAAGGCGATGGAGGCCGGCCGCACCACGCTGCAGGTCGCCTTTGCGGTGCTCTACATCGGCTTCGCACTGATCGTGCTGCTGGCGGCAATCTGGGCAGCCATCGCCGTCGCCGACCGGATCGTGCGACCCATTCGCCTGCTGATCAATGCGGCCGACAGCGTCGCATCGGGCAATCTCAAGGTGGTCGTGCCGGTGCGCGTCGCCGATGGCGACGTCGGCAGCCTGTCGCGCACGTTCAACAAGATGATTTCCGAGATCCGCACCCAGCAGGATCAGATTCTCGAGGCGAAGGACGAGGTCGACGACCGCCGGCGCTTCATAGAGGCGGTGCTTTCAGGCGTGACGGCCGCGGTGATCGGCGTCGAGGACGACCGCCGGATCTCGATCGTGAACCCGTCCGCGGAAGTGCTGCTCCAGACCCCTGCTAACCAGTTGCTCGGGGTGAAGCTCTCCGATGTCGCGCCCGAGATCGATCAGGTCCTGAGCGAGGCGACCAGCCGTTATCGCAATGGCTTCCGCAAGCAGATCAATTTGATGCGCGGCGGCAAGGAGAGGGCGCTGAGCGTGCAGGTGACGCGCGAGGAATCCCACGATTCCAAGGACTCCTACGTCATCACTCTCGACGACATCACCGACCTCGTGATCGCGCAGCGCTCGACCGCCTGGGCGGACGTGGCGCGCCGCATTGCCCACGAGATCAAGAATCCGCTGACGCCGATCCAGCTGTCGGCAGAGCGCATCAAGCGCCGCTACGGCAAGCAGATCGACGACAGCGATCGCGCGGTGTTCGACCAGTGCACGGATACGATCGTGCGCCAGGTCGAGGATATCGGCCGCATGGTTGATGAGTTCTCCGCCTTTGCCCGCATGCCGAAGCCAACGAAGGGCCCGGGTGACCTCAGGAGCATCCTTCGCGATGCCGTGTTCCTCAGGGAAATGGGGAACAATCACGTCGCCTTCCTGCGCGAACTGGGAGACCGGCCGCTTGAGGGGATGTTCGATTCCAGAATGCTTGGTCAGGCATTTGGCAACCTGATCAAGAATGCCGTGGAGGCGATCGAGGCCGTGCCGAGCGAGGAGGGCCGCGACGAGCGGAAGATCCTCGTGCGCGCTTCCTACGATGACAACCGCGATCAGTTCATCGTGGACATCATCGACAACGGCAAGGGGTTGCCGGTGGAGAACCGGCACCTGATCCTCGAACCCTACATGACGATGCGCGAGAAGGGCACCGGCCTCGGATTGGCGATCGTCAAGAAGATCATTGAGGAACATGGCGGGCAGCTCGAATTGCATGATGCGCCCGCAGATTTCGATCTCGGCCGTGGAGCGATGATAAGGGTGCTTTTGCCGCGCCTGGATGTCGCGCTCTCGAGCGGCCCTGCAGAAAGCAAGGAAAGTGCTAATGGCGTCTGACATTCTGGTCGTCGATGATGAGGAAGACATCCGCGAGATTGTTTCCGGCATCCTGTCCGACGAAGGGCATGAAACCCGGACCGCTTTCGACAGCGACAGTGCGCTGGCCGCGATTTCCGATCGCGTTCCGAGGCTGGTTTTCCTGGATATCTGGATGCAGGGCAGCAAGCTCGACGGGCTTTCACTGCTCGACGAGATCAAGGCCCGCCATCCTGATCTGCCGGTGGTGATGATCTCCGGCCACGGCAATATCGAGACCGCCGTTTCGGCCATCCGTCGCGGCGCGTTCGATTTCATCGAAAAGCCCTTCAAGGCCGATCGCCTGATCCTGATTGCGGAACGGGCGCTCGAGAACTCGAAGCTGAAGAAGGAAGTCTCGGAGCTGAAGAAGCGCAATGGCGAGGCGGTCGAGCTGGTCGGCACCTCCGTTGCCGTGTCGCAGTTGCGCCAGACCATCGAAAAGGTCGCTCCCACAAACAGCCGCATCATGATCATGGGACCGTCCGGCTCCGGTAAGGAGCTGGTCGCGCGGATGATTCACAAGAAGTCGGCGCGTGCGAGTGGACCGTTCGTCGCGCTCAACGCCGCAACCATTACCCCGGAGCGGATGGAGATCGCGCTTTTCGGCACCGAGGGAGGCCCCGGCCAACCCCGCAAGACCGGAGCGCTGGAGGAGGCCCATCGCGGCATTCTCTATCTCGACGAAATCGGCGAAATGCCGCGCGAGACGCAGAACAAGATCCTGCGGGTGCTGGTCGATCAGCAGTTCGAACGCGTCGGCGGATCGAAGCGGGTCAAGGTCGATGTCCGCATCATTTCCTCGACCGCCTACAATCTCGAGGGGCATATCGCCGAAGGCCTGTTCCGTGAGGATCTGTTTCATCGTCTGGCCGTCGTGCCGGTGCGCGTACCGGCCCTTGCCGAACGGCGCGAGGACATTCCGTTCCTCGTCGACATGTTCATGCGCCAGGTGTCTGACCAGGCGGGCATTCGCACGCGGAAGATCGGCGACGATGCGATGGCGGTGCTGCAGGCCAACGACTGGCCGGGCAACATCCGGCAGCTGCGCAACAACATCGAGCGGCTGATGATCCTCGCACGCGGTGATTCTCCCAGCACCACGATCACCGCCGACATGCTGCCGACCGATCTCGGCGACATGCTGCCCAAAGTGTCGGCCCAGAGCGACTACCATATCATGACACTTCCGCTGCGCGAGGCGCGCGAAATGTTCGAGCGGGACTATCTGGTCGCCCAGATCAACCGTTTCGGTGGAAACATCTCGCGGACGGCGGAATTCGTCGGGATGGAACGTTCGGCCCTGCATCGCAAATTGAAATCGCTTGGCGTATAAGCAGTGACGGCGGCGCCCGAAGGCGCCGCTTCCAAGCGACAGGGACACCATGAAGATCATAATTTGCGGCGCGGGGCAGGTTGGTTACGGCATTGCCGAGCGGCTGGCGCAGGAGGACAACGACGTTTCCGTGATCGATACGTCGCCCTCGCTGATCAGCGCCATCACGGAGACCCTGGATGTTCGCGGCTATGTCGGTCACGGCGCGCATCCCGACGTGCTGTCGAAGGCCGGTGCCGACCAGACCGACATGCTGATCGCGGTGACGCTGCATGACGAGATCAACATGGTCGCCTGTCAGGTCGCGCATTCGCTCTTCAGCGTTCCTGTAAAAATCGCCCGTATCCGCGCGCAGAATTACCTGCAGCCGCAATACTCAAATCTTTTCTCCCGCGAGCACATGCCGATCGACGTCACGATTTCTCCTGAGATCGAGGTCGGCAAGACGGTACTGCGCCGCATTGCATTCCCCGGGGCGACCGACGTCGTTCGTTTCGCCGACGACAACATCGCCATGGTGGCAATCGAATGCACGGACGATTGCCCGGTGCTCAACACGCCGCTCCTGCAACTCAGCCAGCTTTTTCCCGACCTGATGGCAACGGTCGTCGGCATCATGCGCGCGGGCCGCATGATCGTGCCTCGCTCGGCCGATCAGTTGCAGCCAGGCGATCTTGCCTATGTCGTCTGCAAGCGCGACCACGTCCGTCGCACGCTCAGTCTCTTCGGCCATGAGGAGCAGGAGGCACGCCGCATCATCATCGCCGGCGGCGGCAATATCGGCTACTTCGTCGCCAAGACCATCGAGGAACTGCAGCCCAATACCCGGATCAAGATCATCGAAAGCGACCGCGAGCGGGCGGTGCAGGTCTCGGACAAGCTGAAGCACACGATCGTGCTCCACGGATCGGCGCTCGATCAGAACATCCTTCAGCAGGCGGATGTGCAGAACGCCGATCTCATGCTGGCGGTCACGAATAACGACCAGATCAATATTCTCGGTGCGCTGATGGCCAAGCAGATGGGTTGCGCTTCAAATCTGGTGTTGATCAACGGCACGTCATTTCAGGACCTGACCGAGGCCATGGGCATCGACGCGCACATCAACCCGCGCGCGGTCACGGTGTCGCGGATCCTGCAGCACGTGCGCAAGGGCCGCATCCGCTCGGTCTATTCGATTGCAAAAGGAGCGGCCGAGATTATCGAGGCCGATGCGCTCGAAACGTCGCCGCTCGTGGGCACCGCATTCCGTGATCTCGAATTGCCGGAGGGCATCCGTATCGGCGCGATCTATCGCGACAAGACGGTGATCCGCCCGGACGGGGACACCAAGATCAAGGCCAAGGACCGCGTGGTGCTGTTTGCCACCGCCGGTGCCGTGCGCGACGTCGAGCAGCTTTTCCGCGTCTCGATCCAGTATTTCTAGTTTTCAGTTTTGGACGGACCGATCATGCCGAGAATTGCTTATGTGAACGGGCGTTATCTCCCCCACGCGCAGGCCGCTGTCCATATCGAGGACCGGGGCTTCCAGTTTGCCGATGCGGTCTACGAGGTCTGCGAGATCCGGCATGGCTTCATCGTCGACCTGACACGGCATCTCGGCCGGCTGGAGCGGTCACTCGGGGAACTCGGCATGTCGCTGCCGATGAGCCGGGCGGCGCTGACCCAGGTCATCCGCGAAGTCGCACGCCGCAACCGCGTGCGCAATGGCCTCTATTACCTCCAGATCAGCAGGGGCAGTGCCCGGCGGGATCACGTCTTTCCGCCGGAGGGCACGCCGCAGACCGTGGTGGTGACGGCGAAGAGCACGGATCCGCAAATCATCGCGCGCAAGAACGCCAGCGGGATCAAGGCGATCACGGTGCGCGACAATCGCTGGGACCGCGTCGATATCAAGACTGTCGGTCTGCTGCCGAACGCCATGGCGCGTCAGGCTGCGAAAGAAGCCGGCGCACATGAAGCGATCTATGTCGACGCCGACGGCATGGTGAAGGAGGGCGCAGCCACCAATATCTGGATGGTCGATGCCGACGGTACGCTGCTGACGCGGCCGGCCGACCACGGCATTCTTCGGGGGATCACGCGCACGACGCTGCTGGATGTCGCCGAGACGCTCGGCCTTCCCATGCGCGAGGAATCGTTTTCCGTCGAGCAGATGATGGCGGCGCGGGAGGTATTCCTGACCGCGGCCACGAGCATCTGTTTTCCGATCGTGGAGATCGACGGGACCCCGGTCGCGAACGGTCACCCGGGCAGCGTTTCACAGAAAATTCGTGATGCCTTTTTCACGATTGCGGAAAAGACTGCGATTTGATACCAAGACTTGCAGTGCGGGATTGGAGGCATGAATCCCCGCTGCATTCACTCGTCAAGGGATATCGACACCGGCCAACGGGTCGGCAAAAAAGAAAGAAAGAAGCGGCGCGATGGCGGAACGTTCTCAGAACTTGCAGGATCTATTTCTCAATACGGTTCGCAAGCAAAAGATTTCACTCACCATTTTCCTGATTAACGGTGTCAAGCTGACCGGTGTTGTGACATCCTTTGACAACTTCTGTGTACTTCTGCGGCGGGACGGGCATTCGCAGCTCGTTTACAAGCACGCGATCTCGACGATCATGCCTGGCCAGCCGATGCAGATGTTCGAAAGCGAAGAAACCGCTTCCTGACAGGACAAAGGCTCATTATCACGCGCGATACAACCGGCGAATCGATCATCCCGGAGCAGCAAAAGCTCCGCGATGATATGCGCGCCTGCGTCGTGGTGCCGGTGCTTAAGCCGGGCCGTGCGGCGCAATCCGAATCATTCCAGGCCCCTGTCCCGCGCTCCAGCGAGAGCCGCCTCGAGGAGGCAGTAGGCCTTGCCCGCGCGATCGACCTCGAGATCGCCGGCGAGATGATCGTGCCGATCAATCAGCCGCGGCCGGCGACCCTGCTCGGCACCGGCAAGATCGAGGAAATCGGCAAGCTGCTCGATGAGACGGATGCAGGGCTGGTGATCGTCGATCATCCGTTGACCCCGGTCCAGCAGCGCAACCTCGAAAAGAAGTGGAATGCCAAGGTCATCGACCGCACCGGCCTGATTCTCGAGATCTTCGGCCGCCGCGCCTCCACCAAGGAAGGTACGCTGCAGGTCGAGCTTGCGCATCTCAATTACCAGAAGGGCCGATTGGTCCGTTCCTGGACGCACCTCGAACGCCAGCGCGGTGGTGGCGGCTTCATGGGTGGTCCGGGTGAAACCCAGATCGAAGCCGACCGCCGGCTGCTGCAGGACCGGATTGTGCGCCTTGAGCGGGAGCTCGAGCAGGTGGTGCGTACGCGCCAGCTTCATCGCGCCAAGCGCCGCAAGGTACCGCATCCGATCGTTGCCCTGGTCGGCTATACCAACGCCGGAAAATCGACGCTCTTCAACCGCATGACCGGGGCCGGCGTGCTGGCCGAGGACATGCTTTTCGCGACCCTCGATCCGACGCTGCGTCGTATGCGTCTGCCCCACGGACGCACCGTCATTCTCTCCGATACGGTCGGGTTTATCTCGGATCTGCCGACCCACCTGGTTGCGGCATTCCGTGCGACGCTCGAAGAAGTGCTGGAGGCTGACATCATTCTGCACGTGCGCGACGTGTCGGACCCTGACACTGCCGCGCAATCTGCCGACGTGCTGCGGATCCTCGACGATCTCGGCATCGACGATAAGGCGCGTGCCGAGCGGATCATAGAGGTATGGAACAAGATCGACCGGCTCGAGCCGGCGACCCACGACGCCATGGTCGAAAAGGCGAAGGCCGTACCATCGGTGCTCGCGGTCTCTGCCGTCACCGGCGAGGGCATCGACGAGTTGATGGAAGAGGTGGCGCGCCGGCTTTCCGGCGTCATGACCGAGGCGACCATTGTGCTGCCACCGGCCAAGTTGGCGCTGCTGCCGTGGATCTACAGCAATGCCATCGTCGATGGCCGCGAGGATCTGGAAGACGGATCGGTCAGC
>JAEWPB010000099.1 GCA_023399465.1 Pseudomonadota bacterium | reverse complement strand
CACTTTACCGAACCGAATGCCAGCCAGTCGGGCGCGATACCGGACTGGACCTTGAGCTCGACAACGTCAGGCATCTTGGCGTTTGCAAAGATCGGCGTGACGATGCCCAGAATCGGGTTAGACGGATTGACCACGGTCGGCACCTGGCGCAGGTCGAGGTCACCGGTGAGTTCGCCAAGATCTACGGAGCTGTTGTAGACGAGGCTCGCGCGGAAGGCATATTCCGGGATTTCGTAGGCGACGCCGGCACGCCAGCCCCAGCCGTTTCCGTCGAGATCAAGACGGCCGACACCGGTGCCCAGCAATGACGGCAGCCCCCCGGCGACCAGTCGCTCCTGGAAGCCGTCGACTTCCTGATAGAAGCCGCCGCCGATCACGCGCATCTGCCCCTTGCCGACGTCGAACTTGTAAGAGCACGTCAGGGCGTAGTTATCGCTGTTGATCCTGGTTTCGATGTTGGCGTTCGCACCTACCCAGTCATCACCGGGGTTAGTATGTGCGCCCCAGGGCTGGGAGTAGTCCCCCATACAGTCGATATCGTCGGTAATGCCGACCTTGAAGCCGATACGCGGAATGGCGTAACTCGGGTTGTCATCGACGCTGGTAGCGCCACCGCCGATGCCATCGGAACCAACACCATCGACCGTATTGGCATCGGTCACGTTCTCCAGATCGCGGTTCGGCATTACGTAGATGACGCCGGATTCGATCGCATATTTCTGGGTATCGAACAGCAGATCGATGTTGTAACCGCCGCGCTCCAATCCCCCAGCCATCGCCGACGAGGCAAGCAGTGCCCCCGCCGAAAGCGCCAAGATCCCCTTGCTCAAATTCCTAATTGCCATTTGTCTCCCCACTCCAGGCATGTTCAATGCCGCAACTGTAAATACCTGAAACGATAGCGCAACTTTGGTAGTAGCCCGCGATGGGTGACAACGCGCTCACAAACTTACGTAAATTTTTCAACATCATGCGCGCCGGCAGCGCCATTCGGAATATTTTTTCACACAATGGTCAAGAGGCGGTGTATCTCAGGTAATATTTTTCTCACGCCACCGATAATGTATCATTCTGACAACAGTCGGAATTTTGTCAGGAACGCCACCCTGTTCCATGGTTGACCTACATCAAATTGCGTATGCGGCAAATCGCTGCACAACCATACCGACAAGAATCGGCAATACTATCAAGGTTGCTCCAGCACGATTTGCAGCAAGCAATTCATTTATAAGCAAAACTCGTCATTGCCCGGTCATTCTGGCAATCAGCGCCAAAAGAAAAAGGCGCCCCGCGGAACCGGACGCCCTTTCTTTCAACCCATCCCCTGGCCGAGATCAGCCGGCTTCGGCGACCCGCTTGAGTGCCGTTTCCAGGCTTGCGCGCTGGATCTGCAATTCATCGTAACGCTCGCGTTCCGCAGCAACCACTTCCGGGTTGGCATTGGCAACAAACTTCTCGTTGCCGAGCTTCGAGGCGATCCGCTGGATTTCCTGGTCAGTCTTGCCGATCGCCTTTTCGAGACGGCCGCGTTCGGCAGCAAGATCGATCAGCGTGCCGAGCGGCAGGCAGGCGGTCGCTTCGCCGACGACGATCTGTGCGGCACCCTTCGGAGCTTCACGCGCCACCGATATGCTCTCCACACGGGCGAGACGACAAATTGGCGCCTCATGGCGCTCAAGCCGCGATTCCGTGATCGTGTTCCCACCAACGACGACCAGCGGCGCCGTCGCCGACGGCGGCACGTTCATCTCAGCGCGAACCGAGCGAATGCCCGAGACCAGATCGATCAGCCAGTTGATTTCATCGGCGGCACCCTCGTCCGAATAGGACGGCGACGGCCAGTCGGTATGGCAGAGCAGGTCATCCCGCTCGACGCCCTCGCCCGCCGTATGCGCCCACAACTCTTCGGTCATGAACGGCATGAACGGATGCAGCAGCTTGTAGATCTCGTCGAGAACATAAGCCGCGCAGGCCTGGGCCTCTGCTTTTGCGTCAAGGTCGTCGCCGCCGAACACCGGCTTCAGCAGTTCGAGATACCAGTCGCAGAACTGGTTCCAGACGAAGCGGTAGAGGCTGCCGGCGGCATCGTTGAAGCGGTAGCTTTCGATGGCCTCGGTGACGTCCCGCTCGGTGCGCGCCAGTTCGGTGAGGATCCAACGGTTGATCGTCAGCGTCGTTGCTTCCGGCAGGAAGGCGGGATCGTGGCGAACGCCGTTCATCTCGGCGAAGCGGGTCGCGTTCCACAGCTTGGTGCCGAAATTGCGGTAGCCGGCGATGCGGGCCGGATCGAGTTTCACGTCACGCCCCTGGGCGGCCATGATCGCCAGCGTGAAGCGCAGCGCATCGGCGCCGTACTCGTCGATCAGTTCGAGCGGATCGATGACGTTGCCTTTCGACTTCGACATCTTCTGCCCGTTCTTGTCGCGAACCAGCGCATGGACGTAGACCGTATGGAAGGGCTCGATCGGCGTACCCTCGTCGTCCTTCATGAAGTGAAGGCTCATCATCATCATCCGGGCGACCCAAAAGAAGATGATGTCGAAGCCGGTGACCAGAACACTGGTCGGATAGTACTTGGCCAGTTCCGGGGTCTGGTTCGGCCAGCCGAGCGTCGAGAACGGCCAGAGCGCCGACGAGAACCAGGTGTCGAGAACGTCCTCGTCCCGGGTCAGGATCGCGCCGGGCTCGAAGTTCTCAAGCTTCTCCTCGACCCAGGCCTTCCACGGCCCTTCGTGGGAAATGTAGTGCTGGATCGCGGCGTGGAGCGCTTCTTCTTCGGTCTTCTCGACGAAAACCTGTCCATCCGGACCGTACCATGCCGGGATCTGGTGGCCCCACCAGAGCTGACGCGACACGCACCACGGCTGGATGTTTTCCATCCACTCGAAATAGGTCTTTTCCCAGTTCTTCGGAACGAAGTTGGTGCGACCTTCCTTGACCGAGGCGATCGCCGGCTTGGCCAGTGTCTTGGCGTCGACATACCACTGTTCCGTCAGGCGCGGCTCGATCGGCACGCCACCGCGGTCACCGTGCGGCACGGTGTGCTTGTGCGGCTCAATCTTGTCGACCAGCCCGGCTTCATCGAGGATCTCGACGATGATCTTGCGCGCTTCGAAGCGATCCTTGCCTTCGAGCTGGTCCCAGGCGCCGTGCAGGGCTGCCGGATGCTCAAGCCCTTCGAGGAAATCCTCGTTGCCCACGATGGTGATGCGGCCATCGATAGTCAGGACATTGATCTGGCGCAGACCAGTGCGCTTGCCGACTTCGAAGTCGTTGAAATCGTGCGCCGGCGTCATCTTGACCGCACCGGTGCCTGCCTTCGGATCCGGGTACTGGTCGGCAACGATCGGAATACGGCGGCCGACGATCGGCAGCACGACATGCTTGCCAACCAGCGACGTGTAGCGCTCGTCGTCGGGGTGAACGGCAACGCCGGTATCGCCTAGCATCGTTTCCGGACGCGTGGTGGCGACCACGAGATAGTCGCGGGTTTCCCACTCCGTCGGCTTGCCGTCCTCATCGAAAGCGACCGGATGCTGATAGGTGACACCCGGCTCCAGCGGGTAGCGCAGGTGCCAGAGATTGCCGTTCACATCGACCTGCTCGACTTCGAGATCGGAAATCGCCGTCAGCAGCTTCGGGTCCCAGTTGACCAGGCGCTTGTCCTTGTAGATCAGGCCTTCCTTGTAGAGGGAGACGAAAACCTCGACGACAGCTTCCGACAAACCCTCATCCATGGTGAAGCGCTCGCGCGACCAGTCACAGGACGCACCGAGGCGCTTCAGCTGATTGAAAATCTGCCCGCCGGATTCGTTCTTCCACTCCCAGACCTTCTCGATGAAGCCTTCGCGCCCCATGTCCCGGCGCCCCGGCAGCTTCTTCTGCGCCAGCTGCCGCTCGACCACCATCTGCGTCGCGATGCCGGCATGGTCCATGCCCGGCTGCCACAGAACATCCTTGCCGCGCATGCGCTCGAAGCGAACCATCACGTCCTGCAACGTGTTGTTCAGCGCATGGCCCATGTGCAGCGATCCCGTCACATTCGGCGGAGGAATGACGATGCAGAACGTCTCGGCTCCGGGCTTGGCGTTGGCGCCGGCACGGAAGGCATCGGCGTCGTCCCAGGCCTTTGCGATTTTTGGTTCGATCGTGGTGGAATCATAGGTCTTGTCGAGCATCTTGATGACCAAACTTGCAAATTTGTTGATGTGAGGCTTGTAAACCGGATGGGCGCTTATGAGTCAATAAGAAAGCCGCTCCGGGGGAACCGGGCGGCTTCGATGCGTGACTGCAGGATAAAGTCAGCGACGGGGACCCCGAGCGACCCGTTCGATCTCCTCGCGGACCAGGCGCTCGACCAGAGTCGGCAGGTTGTCGTCCAACCATTCCTGCAGCATCGGACGAAGCATCTCCTCGGCGATCTCGTCCACCGGCCGGCTGAGGCTGACGTCGACTGCAGCGGCGAGCGCGCCGAACGACCGGGCGACGTGCTCGCCGGCTTCAGGGGACAGAAGCGCCGTCGCCATGCGCTCGGCGATCGGATCAGACACTCGCTCCACGATCGGCGCCACAGGAACGGCAATACCGGGCGTTTCTGCAGCCGCATCCCTCATATCGATCGCAGCAAGAGCTTCGGCAAGATCATCGCCCTCGGCAAGACGTGGCGTGTCAATTCCGGCAACGCCCGGATCATTGGCGACCCGCATTGCCGCGGCCGCTGTCGGCGACGGCATGGAGGTCGCACGGAGTTCCGCCATCCGGGTGGTCACGAGTGGGCTTTCGGCCTTGGTGGCAGGTGCCGAAAGCGGTTCACCCTGGCGCAACTGCTGAGAGGTGCGCTCGGAAGCGGCACGCACGCGAGCGGCAACATCGGCAAGCGACAAGGATCTGGCGGCTTCGGGCTCATCTGGAGCATCCGGCGCGACAAAGCCATTGCCGGCCTCGGAAACCTGCAGCGCTTCGGTGAAATCGGCCACCAGCATGTCTTCGTCGACGGTCAGGTGGATTTCGTCGCTTTCCGCCTCGATCTCCGTGACCGGCACGATGACCGGTCCTGTCGGGACATTTCCGGAAACCGGCGGTTCGTTGCTTTCGATAATCCGGCGAATGGACGCCAGGATCTCTTCCATCGACGGTTCACGCGCTACGCTTGGCTGAGCCATTTTTGTCCCCGCATTCACTGAAAAGACGGCGCGACCCAATCCGAGGCCACGATTCGCTATCACTTTAAAATACTCTTCCGGGGAAAAAAATCACTGCGAATCAACAATAAGGCACGATGCACAGATTTGTTCCGGCATCAACCGGCCGCATCAGCGGCCATCGACGGTGCGCAGTCCGAACCACTTGTCCTTGACCGCTTCGTAGTGCTTCTCAGCGCGGTACTCGGCCACCTGAAGTCCCTGGCTGGTGACCGTCAGATCACCCATGGCAGCGATCAGAGAGTAGCTGGCGACGACCGCGATATGCTCCGAAAGCACCAGGCTTTCCTGCGCCTCGAGCAAGTCCTGCTGCTGTATCAGAACGTCGAGGGTCGTCGCCTGCCCGACATTGCGCTCCTCGAGCACGCCTTCAAGCGCCAGCTTCGCCGCGGCGATCTGTTTGCGGTTGGCGGCAATCGCCGCCTTTGCAGCTTCGAACTGGGCGTAGGCGGAAACGATCATCTGACGGACATCGGAACGAACCGAGTCTACGAGGATCCGGCGTTCGCTGAGGCGCTCCTTGGCCTGGCGAACCTGTCCATATTCCGCACCGCCCTGGTAGATCGGCACGCGGATCTGGGCAGTGATGCTTCCCTCAGTGGAATCGCTTGAATTAAAGCTATCGGAAGTATTACGTCCGACTGCACCCTGCACCACCACTCCCGGAAGCAAAATCCCTTCAGCCGACTTTACATTGTAGCCGGCAGCGTCGACCGCGTGCAGCGCCGCGAGAACGTTCGGGTTTTGCTGAATGCCAAAGGCTACCGCACCGTCGAGATTGCGCGGCATTCCCCTCTTGGCCGGAGCGGCTGGCTTGATGCCCGTCGGCATGTCGCCGACGATCTGGACATAGGTTGCCTCGCTTGTGCGCAACTGCGCGACAGCAGACGCTAGGAGCGCCTCCGCATTCGCAAGCTCGGCTTCCGACTGCGCCACATCGGTGCGCGTACCCTCGCCGACATTGAGGCGGGAATCGGCGGCGCGAACCTGCTCTTTCAGGAAGTTGAGGTTCTGCTTGCGGATCGTGACAATCTGCTGATCGCGGGCGATATTGGAATAGGCCTGCGCCGCCGACAACAGGATGGAAATCTCGTTGGCGCGCAGGTTCTCGCGGTTGGCCAGCACGCCTGATTCCGCCGAGCGCACATTGTTCAGGGTCTGGAAGCCGTCGAAGATCTGCTGGGTAATCGTCAACGCAAGGGAGCCGGTGTGATATTGGTCCCGTGGATTGAAGGGGCTTGATGTCCTTCGATCAACGAGACTGCCGGACGCAGACGCCGCAATCTGTGGTCGGTAGCCCGCCTTGGCGATCGTGACGTTTTCATCCGTTGCCCGCAGTGCCGCGCGCGCTGCATTGAGGTCGGGATTGTTCTGATATGCCTTGGCCATCGCGCCCGAGATTGTCTCGGCGGAAGCCATTGCCGGAGCCAGGAGCACGAAAGGGGCAACGGTGGCTGCCAGCAAAGCATTTCGAAAAAGCGACACGTCTATTCCACTCCACTCCCATGGACCCGATTTCCGCACGGCATGCGATCGTCCGGGCAAGGCAGAAACAGCTTACCGCTGCTCGCCACGTTGCCGGCCCAACCACGGCAACGACAACTGCAGATTCTGCCATCTAGGGAGGGGGTTGTCGCCTTTTTCACGCATGACGACAACACATCTTGCAAACAATCCACGTGATTCTAGTTTCGAATCAAATGCCTCGTTGCGGCTCAGCAACAACCCGGCATCCCGGGCTGCCGCATGCTTGTCAATGTGTCAGAAGCTTCGGATGGCGCTTAGAAAACGAACTCGGCCGCCTTGCCGAAGCCGGGAAGCGGCTTGACGGCGGTATTGAAGAAGGCGTTCTCCGAGTAGGCGCCGTTCTCGCGCACATAGACCCGGGCAACGGAAGCATTGCCAACGCCGATAACCGCGATCAGGCGGCCATCGTCACGCAGTTGCGCAAGCAATGCGTCCGGCAATTCCTCGATCGCGCCGTTGATGAAGATGATGTCGTAGGGCGCCTCGGCGGGATAGCCTTTCGCCAGTTCGCCGGTGACCACGGCAACGTTATCATAGCCGAGCTCGGACAGGTTTTTGGTCGCTTTCGCCGCCAGCTCCGGATCGCTTTCAAGCGCCACGACCGAACCGGCAAGCAGCGACAGCAGCGCCGAGGCATAGCCCGTGCCGCATCCGACTTCGAGCACGACATGATCCTTGGTGATCGCACCGAGCTGAAGCAGCTTGGCAAGCGGCGACGGCTCCATGATGTAGCGGCCCGGCTTGCCAGGCGCAGCCGGTGCGATTTCCAGGTCGGTATCGATATAGGCGATCGGCTGCAGGCGCTCGTCGACGAACGCTTCGCGCGGGACGGTGAGGAATGCCGAAAGGATCGAGTGCGACGTCACGTCCGTCGTGCGAATCTGATTGTCGACCATCTTCGTGCGCGCTGTTTCGAAATCGATCATGTCCTGTCGCCTTATAATTTCCTGCCATACCGGCTTTTGCTGCACCGTGTATTACTTGTGAGCGCCGCAGCTTTCAAGGCCGCGCGGGCGCGCCTCGCGGAAAATAGCGATACCCGCCAAGAGGCCGGGAGCGGCACAGCCGCCCGGAAAGCAGCGAATACCCGGACAATGCAAAAACCCGCCGCCTCTTGCGGGCGACGGGCTTCACTCAGTGATGCAAGCGCGGATTACTCGGAGATCGTATATTCGCCGAGTGCGCAGAGATCCTGGGTGTCTGTGGTCGTTTCGAGGCTGTCGCCCTGGAATTCGAAGCGCATATCGTACTCGCAGACGCTACGACCATCAGCGATGGTGATCTGGATGCTCTCGCCCGGTCCGAGCGCATCCTGACCGAAGATATCATCTTCCCACTGATCGACTCCGACCGGCGAGGCGTGGAAATTGTTGAGTACCGAGTTGGTCCCGTTCTTCAGCGTGAAGACGAGATCTTCGGCATAAGCGGCACCGGCAAAGAACATTACACCAGCCATGACGGCCGAAAACTTGATCTTATTCATCTGTTCTAAATCCTCGCTCCCAATGAGCAGGACCACAGAGAACACAGGCGAAATGAACCGCCCGTGAATGCACTCCCGTGCATATAGAGATCGGGCCAGACGGGCAGTTTTTCGCTCATTGGGCGACGACGCCAACCCGGCACAGCCACACGGGCCAAAAGCGGCCCTTATCCGCCCGGCGGCTGATTTTTTTAGCAAAATCAAAGGGAAAAAGATTGGAGGCCTCGCCCGGAATCGAACCGGGATCAAAGGATTTGCAGTCCTCTGCGTAACCACTCCGCCACGAGGCCTCTTCGATATTTCGAGCGGTGACGGGCGTTTAGAACGAATCCATGAGGAGCGCAAGACCTCATGATCGGAAATTTGGCGTTTTCCGAAATTCGACGCCGGAATGGCTCGAAGCGCTGTTGAAAACGCTACCCCGCCGAACCCGGTACAGACAGCGGTGCTGCACCATCGATCGCCGCAAGCGGGCGCTTCCGGCGACTGATCGCGCCACCGACCTCCCGGTCTATCCCGACGACCGCGAACAGCCGCTGCAACATGGCAACACCGTAATCGGCATTCATGTGCAGCAGTTCCTGCTGCGCATGCTCGACATTGCCTGGAACCAGTCGCGGCGCGCGGGCGCCGAATGCTTCACGGGTGAACACTTCCTCCACAACCGTGGACGGGCTCTGAAACACCATTTCGGCCCTGCCCTCCAATGCCGACTCGCAGGCCCGTTCAAAGATCGCCTTCAGTTCCCCGAGCGCCCCGGCCTGCTTGACGTCGGCAAACCCCTTTCCACGCGGGCGCTCGAGAAAGCGGAAGTCCGGGTAAGGATGCGCCACCACCAAGATCGGGACGGCGGTTGCCGCCCGGATCTTCCTCACGAGTTGCGCAGCGCAGGATTTGCGGAACCGTGCACTCAGCGCCGCGGACAAAAGCTCCCTGGAAACAAGCTGGCCATTCGCTTCGACGAAATTGTGGGTGGAGAACAACTCCCACAACTGATCGATGCGAATGTTGCAACCGACAACCACGAAGAAATCGTAGCCCGTTAACGGTATCCGTTCCCGCCCACCGGTCCGCAGGAGCGATTCCCTGACATCGCTATCGGCCGCGCACAAATGGCCGTCGCTCAGATATGTTCTGGTGAGCGATGCGCCGGGCGATGCAAACATATTAAGCCGGACATCGGGGTAATCGGCCGAGATGGCATCCCAGCCTTTCCTGATCGCGGCAAGATGTGAATTTCCGATAAAGCATCCCTTCACGTCGCAACGCCTCCGGCAGCACCTCATCCCGCCGCGACATCTATCTGTGGGGCGGGAATACCCTGAAGCCATTCCACCTTCTGGAATTGCATCGGGTGTCCGACACTAGAACTGCAACCCTTTGACCGCAAGACCGCGGGACCTCGCCTTTCGGTCAGCCCTTTCCGGAGATCGATTTGCGCTTGACCCACCAAACCGTGACCTTGCGGCGCCAGCGCCGGACGGTCGCCAGATCGTGAGATAGAACCAGAAGGCCGAGCGGCACCATCCAGAAGCCAACGATGGGGAGAAACCCCAGGCAACCGCCGAGCACCAGCAAGCCGCCGACCGTCAACCGTGCCGGCCGCGACTGCGGCATGGGCAGTTCCATGCGGCCCATCATCAATTTCTTCGTTTGCGGATTTATCCCGAAGGACGTCGCGCCCTTGCCTTGCGATTTCGGGCGCTCCGGCCGCTGCGGGTCATTTTCAAGCCTGTCATTCATCAACAGGAGAATGGTGATTTCTCATAAAAAAACAAGGCAAGAGCATTTTTTTAAAAAAACCACTTGGCAAATCGGGAAAGCGTTTGTAGAAGCCCAACCACACCGCGGCGAGCGGTGATCCCTGGTAGCTCAGCGGTAGAGCACTCGACTGTTAATCGATAGGTCGTCGGTTCGAATCCGACCCGGGGAGCCAGTTTCAAACAAGGCCTCGAAGGTGTACACACCTCCGAGGCCTTGTCGTTTCCGCCTCTTCCCGGATCAGCGATGAGAACGGTATCCTTCCCCAGAGGAAGCGGTGACACTTTAGGGATGCCGCTGCGGCTGCGAGCCGCACCCGGCCGATCCACAATTCGCTTCATGCCATCTCGAACTCTCCGCGAAGTGCCCCATTTCACATTATTGCAAATTATTGTCAGGAAACGCCCGAAAGGCACTTGGCAAATCGGCAAAGCGTTTGTAGAAGCCCAACCACACCGCGGCGAGCGGTGTTCCCTGGTAGCTCAGCGGTAGAGCACTCGACTGTTAATCGATAGGTCGTCGGTTCGAATCCGACCCGGGGAGCCAGTTTCAAGCAAGGCCTCGAAGATGTACGAAACGTACCTTCGAGGCCTTGTCGTTTCTGCCTCCGGCAACAGGCCACTTCGACCAAACTTCTCCGGCCGCGAACATTTCGACACACATGCAAGACTGGCAGCCGAAAGCGATCACACTCACTCGAGCATCCGAAGGCCACGCATGAGCTCACCCGCCCCAACGCCCGTGATCGTATGGTTCCGCAAGGATCTGAGGCTCGGTGACAATCTCGCGCTGAAAGCTGCCTGCGACAGTGGCCGGCCGGTGGTCTGCCTCTATATCCGCGAACCGCAGGGGCTCGGAACGGGCCCCCTGGGGCCCGCACAGGACTGGTGGCTGCACCACTCGCTGACGGCCCTTGGCCATGCGCTCGCCGCGCGCGGATCGCGACTTGTGCTGCGCAGCGGCGATCCTCTGACGATCCTGGACGCCATCGTCGCGGAGACCGGCGCCGGCGCCATCCACTGGAATCGCCGGCACGATCCGGCAGGGATCGCGGTCGACACCCGGCTGAAGCAGCATTTCAAGACACGCGGGCTGACGGTCGTGAGCTTCCCGGGCCAGTTGCTTCACGACCCGCAAAAGCTCGTCACCGGCGGCGGCGGTCCCTACCGCGTCTTTACGCCGTTCTGGCGGGCGCTGCTGCGCGACGGCGAACCACGCCCGCCGGTGGAAGCGCCCGCGCACGTCGCACCGCCCACCGGGAAGCCAGCTTCGGAAGATCTCCGCGAATGGGGGCTTCTGCCGAGCAAGCCCGACTGGGCCGCCAGCTTTACCGAGATGTGGACACCGGGCGAAGCCGGCGCGCTGGACAAAATGGATGAGTTCGTCGAGGGCGGTCTGGAGGGGTATCGTGCGGGCCGCGACTTTCCTGCCCGCCCCTCGACATCGCTGCTCTCCCCGCATCTCGCGCTTGGCGAAATCTCGCCCTTTCGCCTGTGGCATGCCGCTCGGCGGCCCGACGACGCTGGCAGCGATGACCTCATGCATTTTCGCAAGGAACTCGCCTGGCGGGAATTCTGCTATCACCTGCTGTTCCATTTTCCCGACCTGCCGCGGAAAAACTGGAACGAACGATTCGACGCGTTTCCCTGGCACTCGGACGATGAGCGCTTCGCCCTGTGGACGCGCGGACTGACCGGCTACCCGATCGTCGACGCAGGCATGCGGCAGCTATGGCACCACGGCTGGATGCACAACCGCGTGCGCATGATCGTCGCGTCCTTCCTGATCAAGCATCTGATGATCGACTGGCGATCGGGCGAAGAATGGTTCCGCCACACCCTCGTTGACGCCGACCCGGCCGCCAATGCCGCCAACTGGCAGTGGGTCGCGGGGTCGGGCGCCGATGCCGCGCCCTTTTTCCGTATCTTCAATCCCGTCCTGCAATCGGAAAAGTTCGATCCCGAAGGCGATTACATCAGACGGTACGTGCCGGAACTGCGCGGATTGAGCAACGCACTCATCCATCGCCCGTTCGCGGCCCCGAAAGAAGCGCTCGCGCGGGCCGGTGTCGTTCTCGGCCAGACCTATCCCTTTCCCATAGTGGATCACGCCACGGCACGCACCCGTGCACTCGAAGCCTACAAGGCACTCAGAGACTGAACCTCGCCGCCAGCCTGGACGCGTCATTCCGCGGGATGCAAATCGGCGCCGTGGCCGCCGGCCTTGCGCTGGGCGATCCAGGAAACGAGCGGAAAGTAGAACCGGTAGGGCACCAGGCGCAGCAGCTTGAAGGCAAGCACATGGCGTCGCGGGACGCTGATCTCGAAAGCATTCGACTGCAGCCCCTGAACGATCCGTCCGGCCGCCTCCTGCGGCGTCACATGAAGCGGGATACCGGCAAGCATGTGCGTCGGGAAATGCCTGTCGGTCGCGCCGGCGTCGATGACCTGAATGCGGATGCCGAGGCGATCGAGATCGTATTTCAGGCTCTCTGCCATGTTGATCAGCGCCGCGCTGGTGGCACCATAGGCCGCATTCGCCGGCAATCCACCATAGCCCGCCGTCGACGACATGATGGCAATCTGGCCCTGCCCGTGGCCCTGCATGTGGCGGATCGTCGGCAACAGGCAGTTCACCACACCGGCGAGATTGATCGAAAAGCTGCGGTCGAAATCCTGGGCGTGCAGGTCGGAGCCATCGACGGGAACGAAAACGCCGCCGCCGAAGACCGCAAGCGCGATCGCCCCATACTCGTACTCGATTGCGGCAATGATCCGCTGCATGTCGGCAGGATTGGTGACATCGCCGTCGAGCACGGCGATATGTCCGGGCGCATCCGCGGCCTCCGCCGCGAGTTCCACCAGGAACTGGTGATTCTTGGCTGTGACGGCGACTGTGAATCCGTCACGCGCCAGTTTAAGGGCAAGCTCCCGACCTACTCCGGTCGCCGCCGCGGTAATCCAGGCTACGCCATACTCGGGCCTCGCAACGAAGGTCTGCAACGTGGACTTCATATCTCCTCACCGGGCGGCATCCTTGGCCGCCATACACTTACGCCACTCCCATGCCTTTGATGCTGCACCCAGAATATGGCTTCATTCCGCCATTTGCCGCGGCGCCGAAAAACCCGATGCGGACGCTCGTCCCCATTGCGGAACAATTTTGCCGGCATAGAAGCAGGCACGAGAAGATAATTTCTTGCGTTCCGCAGCTTGAGAACCGAAAAGTCCGTTTCTAATGTAGGCGAAACGAGAAGGCTGCTCCCATGACCGTTCACAACTCCGTACTCGATGCCATCGGCAACACCCCATTGATCCGGCTCAAAGGGGCATCCGAACTGACCGGTTGCGAGATCCTCGGCAAGGCGGAGTTCCTGAATCCCGGCCAATCGGTCAAGGACCGTGCGGCGCTGTTCATCATCCGCGACGCAGAACGCAAGGGACTGCTGAAGCCGGGCGGCGTCATCGTCGAGGGCACGGCCGGCAACACCGGCATCGGCCTGACGCTCGTCGCCAAGGCGCTCGGCTATCGCACCGTCATCGTCATTCCGGAGACACAGAGCCAGGAGAAGAAGGACGCGCTGAAGCTGCTCGGCGCCGAACTTGTCGAAGTGCCGGCCGTTCCCTACAAGAACCCCAACAACTATGTGAAGGTCTCCGGGCGGCTTGCCGAACAACTGGCGAAGACGGATCCGAACGGCGCCATCTGGGCCAACCAGTTCGACAACGTCGCCAACCGCAATGCGCATATCGAGACCACCGCACCGGAGATCTGGCACCAGACCGAGGGCAAGGTCGACGGCTTCGTCTGCTCCGTCGGTTCGGGCGGCACGCTTGCCGGCGTCGCCATGGGCCTGAAATCCTTCCGCGATGACATCAAGATCGGCATTGCCGATCCCGAAGGCGCGGCGCTCTACGAATTCTACAAGCACGGCGAACTGAAAGCCTCGGGCTCGTCGATCACCGAAGGCATCGGCCAGGGCCGCATCACCGCCAATCTCGAGGGCTTTACCCCCGATTTCGCCTACCAGATCCCGGACGCGGAAGCATTGCCGCTCATCTTCGATCTCGTCCAGCACGAAGGGCTCTGCCTCGGCGGCTCGACCGGCATCAATGTCGCCGGCGCCATTCGGCTTGCCAGAGACCTCGGACCGGGCCATACCATCGTCACCATACTCTGCGACTACGGCAACCGCTATCAGTCGAAGCTCTTCAACCCGGAATTCCTGCAGTCGAAAGGCTTGCCGGCACCGGATTGGATGGCGAAGACGACAAATATTTCCGTCCCTTTCGAAACCGTATAAGTGATTTCAGATGCCCGTGAGCGCCCTCTACCGCGACGACTTCTACCTTTCGACCTGTGAAGCGACCGTCACCGCAGTGCACGAGGACGGCGGGATCGAACTGGACCAGACCTGCTTCTATGCGACGTCGGGCGGACAGCCGGGCGATAGCGGCCAACTGGAGCGCGCCGACGGATCGATGATCCGGCTCGGCGTCACCCGTCACGGCGAGAGCAAGGACAGGATCATTCACGTGCCGCTGGAGGGGGAACCGCGCCCCGATCTTGGCGAAAAACTGGTCCTGCACGTCGACTGGCCGCGCCGCTACCGTCTCATGCGCATGCACACCGCCTGCCATCTCCTCTCCGTCGTCTGTCCCTATCCGATCACCGGCGCCGCCGTGGGTGAAGATGAAAGCCGGGTCGATTTCGACATGACCGAGACGATCGACAAGGAGGCCGTGACTGCCGAACTCATGCGGCTCATCGGCGAGAACCATCCGGTCTACCTGCAATGGATTACCGACGAGGAACTGACCGCAAAACCCGACATCGTCAAATCGAAGAATGTCCGGCCGCCGATGGGCCTCGGCCGTGTGAGCCTCGTCTGCATCGGCAAGGATTCGGCCATCGACAGCCAGCCCTGCGGCGGCACCCACGTTTCCGAGACCCAGGAGGTCGGCGCAATCCACATTGCCAAGATCGAGAAGAAGGGCAAGGAGAACCGCCGCTTCCGTATCCGCTTCGGCGCCCCCGGCGCCGACAGCTGATCCCGTATCGTCAGGAGATGCAAATGTCCGAACAGAAAAGCCGTTTCGTGGTATCTGCCGATTGGGTGGAGAAGCAGCTTGGCGCCCCCGAATTCAAGATCGTCGACGCGTCCTGGTACCTGCCCGCGCAAAACCGCAACGGCGCGGCGGAATATGCCGCCGGCCACATACCCGGCGCCGTCTTCTTCGATATCGACGGGATTGCCGATCACACCAGCGGCCTTCCCCACATGCTGCCATCGCCCGCGGATTTTGCCGCAGCCGTCGGCAAGCTCGGCATTGCCGCCACCGACACGATCGTCGTCTATGATGGTCCGGGCTTTTTCAGCGCGCCGCGCGCCTGGTGGACGTTCCGAACCATGGGTGCCGAAAAGGTGTACATCATGGAAGGCGGCATAGATGGCTGGAAGGCCGATGGCCGTCCGCTCGAGACCGACTTGCCGGAACCGGCGCCAGCCACCTTCGCCCCTCATTTTCACCCTGAGAAGGTCACGTCGTTCGATGCCATGAAGGCGATCGTTGCCAGCGGTTCGAAGCAGATCGCCGATGCCCGCGGTGCGGCGCGCTTTGCCGCGGAGGAACCCGAGCCACGGGCAGGCCTGCGCTCGGGCCACATGCCGGGCGCCAGAAACCTGCCGTCCGGCATCTTCAGCGACAAGGGCAAGTTCAAGAGCGTCGAACAGTTGCGCGAGATTTTCGAGAAATCCGGCATCGACCTGTCGAAGCCGGTCGTCACCAGCTGCGGATCGGGCGTGACCGCGGCGATCATCACGCTGGCGCTGGAATCGGTCGGCCAGACCGACAACTCCCTCTATGACGGCTCCTGGACCGAGTGGGGAAGCCATGCCGAAACGCCAATCGTAACCGGCCGGGAATGACATGGTGAGAGCTCCCAAGGCCGCGCCCGCCCTCAAGGCGCACGTCACCACTCTGGAAATGTCGGCCCCGCCGAAGACAAGCCTGCCGGTACCGGTCAACATCCACACCGCGATCATGCGGACCACCGAGATCCCCTTGGCCTTCTACCGGTTTCTCTACCGCCAGGTCGGTTCGCGCTGGCTCTGGGTCGACCGCCTGAGGCTGAGCGATGCCGACCTTGCGGCGATCCTTCACGACAAGCGCACCAACGTCACGGTTCTCTACGTCAACGGCAGTCCGGCCGGCTTCTTCGAGCTGCGCCAGGCGGGTGATGAAACGGTGGAGCTTAGCCATTTCGGATTGATCGAGCACGCCCTCGGCCTCGGCATCGGCAAATGGTTCATGCTGCAGACGCTCTATGCGGCCTGGCAGAGCGGCCCGAAGCGGGTGGTCGTGACGACCAACAACCATGATCATCCGCACGCCCTTCAACTCTACCAGATGTTCGGCTTTTCCCCGATCGCCACCGGAGAGACGATGATCACGCCGCTCTCCGACAAGGAGCTTCTCGAACTGGCGAAGCGCGACTGACGCCCGATCACACGACGACCGCGGGCTGTTAATCATTCTGAACACAACCCAACACACGGTTCACCATACCTTCAGCCTTCAGATGCAAGGGTGCCGCCCAACGCACACCTACAAAGAGGCTGAAGATATGAACCGTCGCTCCTTTCTCACTGCCCTCGTTGCCGTAGCAGCCGCTCCCGGCATGGCTTTCGCCCAGGAAACGCCTTCTGAGGAAACGATCCTGCGCCGGCTCGATGCCGCGCCGCAGCGCCGCATCCGGCCGGAAGAGCGCGTGACGGTGCGGGAGTTCAAGCGCCGGCAGGATCTTCGCCGCGCCGCGCCTTCCATCGACATCCAGTCGATCAACTTCGCCTTCGGTTCGGCCGAGATACCGGGCTCCGAGTTCCGGAAGGTACGCCAGATCGCCCGGGCGATGGACAGGATCCTGCAACGCCGCCAGCGCGCGGTCTTCCTCATCGAAGGCCACACCGATGCGGTCGGATCGGAGTATTCTAACCAGATCCTCTCCGAACGCCGCGCCGAATCGCTGAAATGGGTGCTGGTACGTGAGTTCGGCATTCCCTCGCGCGCGCTGGAAACCGTCGGCTACGGCGAGGCTTACCTGCTGGTCAACACACCCTACGAGGAATGGCGCAACCGCCGCGTTACCCTTCGCCGTATCGACGAGTTCGTCCGCTGACGCCAAGAGGCGCCGCGCCATTGCCCGCGGCGCCGACATTTGCTTAAGATGCGGTAAATGCGCAGCTTGTTTTCAACGACAGGCTGCGATCGTGACACGCCAGCCGCACGGCATCGTCCCGCGCAAGACGGGATCGGCCAGGGGAAACAAGCCTCCTTCATGACACGCTACTCAGCAGACATGGCCGAACTGCTCTCGCCCAGAGCAGAAGTCCTTCACACGAAATGGCGTTTCAACCTGAAGAAACGGATCGTTCGCCTGAATGGCGAGACCTTCGTCATGTACCGTTTCCGCCGCAAGGCGATGCTCGAACGCTTCGAGAAAACCCTGCTTGAGATCGCCGGTGCCGGCGTCACGATCCAGCCCGTGCGGGGACGCACCGCAACACGGGCCGAATACGCCAGCCATGGCTACTGGATCGCGCTCGGACATGTGCCCGGAGTTCAGATGGGAAAGGCGACGCGCGGCAGCATCGTGTCTCTCGCCAGCAATCTGGCGCGCCTGCACTCGCTTGAGGGGCCCTCGCGCAAGGCGCTGTTTCAGGGCAAGGACCCGCAACTTCCGCATCGCGCCTATGTCGGCATCGAACCGTCGCTGACCGAGCGGCAGAAGCAGTGGGTGCACGACAGCGCCGCGCGTTTGAGGACCGCCGATGCCGGGCAGTTGACGCATGGCGACCTGTTTTCCGGCAACATCATCCGCGCGCCGGACGATACGATTTCGCTGATCGACTACGAACTGCTGGCCTATGACGCGTCGGGCATCGAGCTTGCCTCGGCGCTGCTGCGGCACTTTTGCCGTCCGGAACAGAACCGCAAGCTGCTGCTGGAAACCTATCTGGCCAACTGCTCTCCCGCTCTCAGGGCGGCCTGGGAGGAGCATGCGCAGGATTTCATTTTCGCTGCAGCCGCAAAGCTCGCGCTTTCGCGTCAACAGCGCGCACGCAATGTCGCACGGAAGGACTACTTCAACCGGTTGCAAGGGCGGTTGCTGCCGCTTCCCGGTATTCGTGCGGCATCGTCCCGGCGTCATGAAAAGAATGTCGTCATCATCAAGACTGCCCGGGCCCATGAGCACTACTATCGGCATGTCGCCCGCACGGCCATCGACGAGTGCGCCGCGGGCCGGGTCACCGATGCGCTTTCGCTTCTGCTGGCCTGCAATCAGAGCTACGTCGAACCGACGAACTGAGCGGCAACGGATAAGGAAGCCCAGATCGATCCGGGCTTCCTGCATATCCGCCGCTCAGGCGACGTTCAGCACGCTCTCGGGCGAAACCGCCTCGTAGCCGAGTGCTTCGGCCACGGCCCTGTTGGTGACGCGCCCCTTGTGGACGTTCAGCCCGTCGCGCAAGTGCTTGTCCTCGGCGATAGCCCGCAGGCCGCGATCGGCGAGCGCCAGTCCATAGTGCAGCGTGGCATTGTTCAATGCATGGGCCGAGGTGATCGGCACCGCACCGGGCATGTTGGCGACGCAATAGTGGATGACGCCGTCGACCTCGTAGGTCGGATCGGAATGCGTCGTCGCATGCGAGGTTTCGAAGCAGCCGCCCTGGTCGATGGCGACATCGACGACGACCGCGCCCTTCTTCATGCCTGACAGCATTTCGCGGGTGACGAGCTTCGGCGCGGCGGCACCGGGAATAAGGACTGCACCGATGACCAGATCGGCTGCGAAAACCTCGTCCTCCAGCGCATCGATGGTGGAATAGCGGGTGTTGACGCGACCGTTGAAGATGTCGTCGAGCTGTCGCAGGCGCGGCAGCGACCTGTCGAGGATCGTCACGTCCGCCCCGAGCCCCGCGGCCATCTTGGCGGCATGCAGGCCGACGACGCCGCCGCCGATCACAGTGACCTTGGCCGGCAGGACCCCGGGCACGCCGCCGAGCAGGATGCCGCGGCCGCCATTGACCTTCTGCAGCGCGGTCGCCCCCGCCTGGATCGACAGGCGCCCGGCAACCTCCGACATCGGCGCCAGCAACGGCAGGCCGCCGCGCCCATCGGTCACGGTTTCGTAGGCGACCGCCGTCACGCCGGATGCCAGCAGTCCCCTGGTCTGCTCGGGATCGGGTGCCAGATGAAGATAGGTGTAGAGGATCTGTCCTTCGCGAAGCTGCGCCCACTCGCCGGGCTGCGGTTCCTTGACCTTCACGATCATGTCGGACTTTTCGAAAATTTCCTTCGCCGAACCGATGATACGGGCGCCGGCGGCGATATAGGCACTGTCGTCCGCGCCGATGCCGGCGCCGGCTTTGGTTTCGATGAGCACGTCGTGGCCATGGGCCACATATTCGCGCACGGCCCCGGGGGTCAGGCCAACGCGATATTCATGGTTTTTGATTTCCTTCGGACATCCGACACGCATTTTGAGCGTTCCTCTCTTCTTGTAGGCTGATCGCCATTTCTTCTGACAGGGATAGCGAAACAGATGCGCAAGCGAATGTCCTTGCAAAGAGGCCCCGCGAATGGCACGCTTTTCGAATATTCTTGCGTGGAACAGCGTTCTTTTCGAAGGAATCGCGAATGAGTGGCCTTGATGCCATTGATGCTTCCATACTCCGGGCGCTCCAGCAGAACGGTCGCATGTCCAATGCCGACCTTGCCGCCAGGATCGGCCTTTCGCCGTCGGCCTGCTCGCGCCGGGTCGACATGCTGGAGAAGTCCGGGATCATCAGCGGCTATCACGCCCGCCTGTCGAACAAGGCGCTCGACTACAAGATGATCGTCATCGTCCACATCTCGCTATCCGGCCAGTTCGCCAAGACGCTCGCCGAATTCGAGGCGGCCGTGAAGCGCTGCCCCAATGTGCTGGTCTGCTACCTGATGTCGGGCGAATACGACTACATCCTGCGGGTCGCGGCGAAGGATCTCGAGGATTACGAGCGCATCCACCGCGACTGGCTTTCGGCATTGCCGCATGTGGTCAAGATCAATTCCAGCTTCGCGCTGCGCGAGGTGATCGACCGGCCGAATGTCGGCCTGTGAACGTTGGCACCGGCCTTGCGATTTGTTGCCTCTGGTAGAAAGGGATAAGCAACCTTTATGCGCGAGTATGCTGATGTAACGATACAAACATCGGTGAAGCGATGACCAACAACTTGAACATGCCGACGCGTACCGCTCAACGGAGCAAATGCAGGTTTTTCGGCAAGATCCGTTACATGACCCAGGCGACGGACATGCGTGTCGTCGATCTGTCGGCGACCGGCATTGCGCTCGAGCTCCACGGCCCTTTCCATGCAGCTGAAGGAAGCCGCGTTCGCATCGAAAGCGAGGATCTCGGCAACCTCGAGGGAACCGTCCGCTGGACCCGCGACGGTCGCGTCGGAGTGCAGCTCAACCTGACCTCCAATACGCTTGCCCAGATTTCTTCCTACTTCCGGTTCTTCCACAAGGACGTAAACCCGGTTCTCAAGCGATAGCCGGCACGCCGCTCCGTCCGCGCGCGCAGGACATGCGCCAAAGCGCGGACGGCGCTACTCTTGGATCGTGACACGAAAATCGTATGGGCGAGCGGATTGGTTCCCCATTGACCGGGAAAAGTCATTCCAGAAGTTCCGGTCCCGGGTAATGTCGAGCGTCGGGCTTTTTTGCCCGGCCGCTGCCGGCGCGATGGTGTCGAGGGGCACGACCGCCGCGTTGGTGTTCTGTCCGGAAAGGACGAGCGCATCGGCGCCTTGCGGTATGGTGATCGTTGCTGCGGTCGAATCCGCGGGAAGCGGCACGCTCTTGAGCACCGTCCCGTCAGCGCCCCGGATTTCGACGTTGCATCTGACACACCCCTCCGGCTTCAAGATCACGTCGCGCTGCTTTTCAGGATCTCCTGTTTGCTCCTGGGCAAAGGCCGAAGGGAATAAAGTGAACTGCGCACCTGCTCTTTGGATCTGCGCCTCCGCATTCCTTGCCCGATCGCCGATCGGATTGAATGCTGCCATGATCAGCGCAGGCGCTCCAATGCCGATCAGCATGGCCTTATGCGACACCTCTTCTTTGCTAAGCACGGCGACCGCGGCGCCGATTGAGAAATAGATCAGCATGGCGAGTGTGACGCACAGCGCGGACATCCAGATGTATTCCTGCTTGGCGAACCACACCACCACTTCCCCGCTATACAGCGCCCTCGCTCGGTCGAGCAGACTTGGGGCAATCCCGCCAAAGCCTCCGGCAAACACGATTCTCCACGGTAACATCGGCCCCTCACTCGATCATCACGTGTGCAACGGGTTAATTGTAACCTTTACGTGTCATTTTAGCAAGCGCGATTATTTCTAGTTGCATAAGTCAACCATATTTTGCCTGTCATTTTGGTGATGCATTGGAAGCCTATTCGTCTTAACTTGAGGTCGAACATGGGCTGAGTTTTCAATCGGAGTTTGTCATGTCATCGATTTTCGATCTGCATCCCATTACCCGCCGTTCGCTTCTCAAAGGCTTCGCTGCCTCTTCCGCACTTGTGCTGCTCCATCCCTTCGCAGCACGCGCCACCGGCAATCAGGCGCACCTGCGGATCATGGAAACGACGGACCTGCACGTGCACGTCTTTCCCTATGACTATTACGGCGACAAGCCGAACGACACCATGGGCCTTGCCCGCACCGCGTCGATCATGGACGCAATTCGCGCCGAGGCCGGCAACGCGATGCTGGTCGACAATGGCGACTTCCTGCAGGGCAATCCGATGGGCGACTACATGGCCTATCAGCACGGCATGAAGGATGGCGACATGCATCCGATCATCGCCGCCATGAACGTGCTCGGATACGACTGCGGCACTCTCGGCAACCACGAATTCAACTACGGCCTTGACTATATGTCGAAGGTGCTGGCAGGCGCCGGCTTTCCCTATGTCTGCGCCAACATGACCAAGGGATTGCTGGCGAGCGATCCGAAGAAGGACGAACTCTTCTTCAAGCCCTATGTCATCCTTGAGCGGAAGATCCGCGACGGTTCGGGCGCCGAGAACCCGATCAAGGTTGGCATCATCGGCTTCGTTCCGCCGCAAATCATGATGTGGGACGCCAAGAACCTCGAGGGCAAGGCCCAGACCCGCGACATCATCGAAGCGGCGTCAGCCTGGGTCCCGGCAATGAAGGAGGAAGGTGCCGATATCGTCATCGCGCTGGCGCATTCCGGCATCGACGGCTCGGGGAAGACCGAGCGCATGGAGAATGCGGCGCTTTATCTGGCCGGCGTCGAAGGCATCGACGCGATCTTCACCGGGCACCAGCACCTGGTGTTTCCCGGGCCGAAATCCTTCGACGGCATCGAGGGCGCAGACCCGGTCAAGGGCACGCTGCTCGGCAAGCCGGCAGTGATGGGCGGTTTCTGGGGCTCGCATCTCGGCCTCATCGACCTGCTGCTGGAAAAGGACGGCGGCGGCTGGAAGATCGTCGACTTCACCAGCGAGGCGCGGCCGATCTACCATCGCGACGATAACAGGAAGGTGGTGGCCGACGTGGCCGACAAGGCCGAGGTCCTGACCGCAGCCAAGGCCGGGCATGAAGCGACCCTTGCCTATGTAAGGACCCCGGTCGGCAAGACCGCCGCACCGCTTTATTCCTATTTCGCCCTGATTGCCGACGATCCCTCGGTGCAGATCGTGTCCCAGGCGCAGACCTGGTACGTCAGGGACATGCTGAAGGACACCGAATACAAGGACCTGCCGGTGCTGTCGGCTGCCGCGCCGTTCAAGGCGGGTGGCCGCGGCGGCGCCGACTACTATACCGACGTTCCCGCCGGCGATATTGCCATCAAGAACGTCGCCGACCTCTATCTCTACCCGAACACCTTGCGCGCCGTGGTCATCACGGGCGAGCAGGTCAAGAATTGGCTTGAAATGTCGGCCGGCATCTTCAACCAGGTGGAGCCGGGCGCCAAGGATGCGGCTCTGATCAACGCCGCCTTCCCGTCCTACAATTTCGACGTCATCGACGGGGT
>JAEWPB010000086.1 GCA_023399465.1 Pseudomonadota bacterium | reverse complement strand
ATACCTCGGTTGCGATCCTCGATGCGCTGAACACCTTCGACCATCCGATCATCGAGGTGCATATCTCCAACGTGCACAAGCGCGAGCCTTTCCGCCATCACTCCTACGTCTCGAGCGTCGCCTCCGGGGTCATCGCCGGCTTTGGCACGCAGGGTTATCTGCTGGCGCTGCAGCGCATGGCGGTCCTCGTCTCGGCGGCCAAAGCCTAGGTATCAGCGGCCAGGAATGCCCGGCCGGGCGTCATCGCGCGTCGTGGAAAATGATCCCGAGCGTGTGCCGCCGGCCGCTACGCATCCGGCTTACGCCGTGGCGAAGGTTGACCCGGTAGCTGCCGCGACTGCCGGCGACCGGCCGGTTGTGAACGGCGAAGACGACCGCGTCGCCCTGGCGCAGGGGCACGACCTCGGCCCGGCTCTGCATGCGCGGCCGCTGCTCGGTTAGCACGAATTCTCCGCCGGTGAAGTCGCGACCGGGCTCCGACAGCAGGATCGCCACCTGCAGGGGGAAGGCCAGCGCGCCGTAGAGATCCTGATGCAGGCAATTGAAATCGCCCTCACCATACTGCAGCAGCAGCGGTGTCGGACGTTGTTGCCCGGCGGCATGGCAGGCATCGAGAAAATCCCCATGCTGCTCCGGATAGCGTGTCGCATCCCCCATGCGGGCGTTCCATTCGTTGGCGACAGGCGCAAGGCGGGAATAGAGCGCCGCGCGCAGATCCGCCACCAGCTTTGGCAGCGGATAGCGGAAGTATCGATATTCACCGCGCCCGAAGCCATGGCGGGCCATGTCGATATGGCTGCGAAAATGATCCTCCTGCGGGTAAAGCGCCGCAATCTCCCGGCATTCGTCGGGTGTCAGCAGTTCCTGCAGGATGGCACAGCCATTGGCATCGAGTTCGGCTTTGAGGGCGGGCCAATCATACCGGCCGATGCGCTGGCCCCCCGGTTTCTCATCGACGGCAGATGGGTGGACGGCGAGTGGGACACTCATCCCTTTGCCTCCCGGTCGAGCAGGGCCCGCTTGCGTTCCACGCCCCAGCGATAGCCGGACAGAGCGCCGTCGTTGCGCACGACCCGATGGCACGGAATTGCCACGGCGATGCTGTTAGCCGCGCATGCACCGGCTACGGCCCGCACCGCCTTCGGCGCGCCGATCCTCTGGGCGACATCGGCGTAGCTTGCGGTCTCGCCTGCCGGGATCTCGCGAAGGGCCTGCCACACCCGCTGCTGGAACGCGGTGCCGCGGATGTCGAGGGGAAGGTCAAGGCCGATTGCCGGCGCTTCGACAAAGCCGACGACTTCGGCCACCGTGCGCTCGAAGCCGGCATCGCCGCCGATCAGCTCGGCATTGGCGAAGCGGTCCTGCAGATCCCGCACGAGCGCGTCGGGATCGTCGCCAAGCAGGATGGCGCAGATGCCCCTTTCGCTTTTCGCCACGAGAATCGCACCAAGCGTGCATTCGCCAATGGCAAAGCGGATGACGGCATTGCTGCCGCCGCCGCGAAACGCCGTCGGCGTCATCCCGAGCACCGAACCTGCGGCCTCGTAGAAGCGGCTGCTGGAATTATAGCCGGCGTCATAGATCGCCGCGGTCACGCTGCCCTGGCCATCGGCCAGTCCGGTCCTGATCCTCTCGGCACGCTTGGCGTTGCCATAGGCCTTCGGCGTCAGCCCGGTCACCGCCTTGAACAGCCGATGGAAATGGAAGGAGCTGAAGCCGACCTCCGCGGCGAGCGTGTCGAGCGACGGCAATTCTTCCGACGCTTCGATGCTGCGGCAGGCCCTGGCGATCAGGGACGCGTGCTGTTCGGCGAGCGAAGCGGCATTGGGGAAGCAGCGCCGGCAGGCCCTGAAGCCGGCCGCTTCTGCGGCCTCGCAACTTTGATGGAACGCGACGTTTTCCCGTTTGGCATGTCGGGCCGGGCATGTCGGCCGGCAATAGACGCCGGTGGTCCTTACGGAGTAGACGAATTCTCCGTCGAACCTTGCGTCGCGCTCGACCACGGCCTGCCAGCGCCTGTCATCGTCGATCTGCCGGGACTGCGGGTGGTCGGCTGGCGATATGTTGTTCATGGCAAGAGTCATGTCGATCGTCCTTCTGCTGGTCCTGCCGGTATCTCTATCGCGCCTTGCCGCAGGGCTCACTCCGCCTCTTGCTTTCAAATTCCGTCATATCACGGAAGGGTGCGCGCCGAAAATCTAGAGCGGCGGAACAGGACCGTCCGGTTCGGAATGATCCGCAAGCTTGGCCGATATGGCGCTGGAGATCGCATCCGCGCAGCGGCGGATCCGGTCGAGATGGGCGTTGTCCTCATGCACCACCAGCCAGAACGACCGCTGGAAACTGACCGACTGCGGGAGGACCCGGATGAGGTCGGGGTGACGATCGGCAATGAAATCTGGAAGCACGCACAATCCGGCGCCGCGTCTGGTCCATTCGAGCTGCACATGCAGGCTGGTGCTCGTCAGCCGCGGCACGAGGCCCGGATGGACCAGCGGGATGTAGTCGAGTTCGCGGTCGAAGATCAGGTCCTGGATATAGCCGATGCCGCGACAGGCGAAGAGATCCTCGCGCGACGCGACCGGATGACGCTCGAGATAATCGCGCGAGGCGACGATATGGAGGCGGTAGTTGGCAATGCGCCGGACCTTGAGCCGGCCGCTGGTCGGCGGCGATACCGCGACGGCGAAATCGACCTCGCGCTTCGACAGGCTGAACACCCGCGGCAGGGCGACGATCTGCAGGTCGAGATCGGGATTGGCACGGCAAAGTTCGAGTGCGCCCTCGCTGATCAGGTGGCTCGCGACCCCTTCCGGCGCGCCGATGCGGATCGCCCCGGAAAGCGTCTTGGCATTGCCGGCAATCGCTTCGCCCGCACTTTCGACGCGCGCTTCGATCTCTTCGGCAAACGATAGCAGCCGTTCGCCCGCTGCCGTCAGTTCATAGCCGCGCGGGCTCTTGTCGAAGAGCCGTGTGTCGAATCTCTTTTCGAGCTGGGCGATGCGGCGGCCGACGGTCGCCTGATCGACGCCGAGCCGTTGTCCGGCGGCGGTGACCTGTCCATGACGTGCTGCCGCAAGAAAATATCGCAAGTCGTCCCAGTTCATCGGCTTTCACAATGTTCGGTGACCGTTTCGCGCAACAATAGATCATGCAGAAATGCATAATCTTCTGGCAGTAAAGCGCCTTTGTATCTACAATAACGCAGGTTACAGTTCGCCCCATTGGATTGCAAGCACGGGAGGAGTGCGGCGTTTCATGCAGTGGCGGCTCTCCGTGGAGGAGAGTAGGGAGGCGTCGATGCTGGCCCCCAAAGGTCTGCGCGCTTCTCGCTTTGCTGCCCAACGAACCCGCGACCCGCCCGGAAACGGAGCGTAGCGAATGCCCTTTGCCTTCACCAATACCCAGATTGCCGTGCGTGAGATGGCGGAAGATTTCGCCCGGGAGCAGATCGCGCCCTATGCACTGGCCTGGGATGAGGCGAAGACGCTGCCGGTCGACGTGCTCAGGCAAGCCGCGGCGCTGGGAATGGCTGCGATCTATACCGGTGAGGAATTAGGCGGCTCCGGCCTCGGCCGCATGGATGCGGTGCTGATCTTCGAGGCTCTGGCGCGCGGTTGTCCGACCATTTCGGCGTTTCTGTCCATTCACAACATGACGACCTGGATGATCGACACCGCCGGCTCGCCGGCCTTGCGTGCCGCCCTGGTGCCGAAACTGGCGACGATGGAACTCATTGGCAGCTATTGCCTCACCGAACCCGGAAGCGGCTCCGATGCTGCGGCGCTCACCACCCGCGCGCGCCGCGATGATGACCACTATATCATCGATGGCACCAAGCAGTTCATCTCGGGTGCCGGTCTTTCCGATGTCTATGTCACGATGGTGCGCACCGGCGGCGAGGGGGCTTCCGGTATTACGGCGCTCGTCATTCCCAAGGACGCTCCCGGCATTTCCTTCGGCGCGAACGAGAGGAAGATGGGCTGGCACGCGCAACCGACACGGATGGTCACGTTCGATGGCGTGCGGGTGCCGGTCGGCAATCGCCTCGGCGAGGAGGGCGAAGGCTTCCGGCTGGCGATGAAGGGACTGGATGGCGGGCGGCTGAACATTGCTGCAGCTTCGCTCGGCGGAGCGCAATCGGCTCTCGAGCGGACGCTGGCCTATATGAAGGAGCGCAAGGCCTTCGGCCATCGGCTTGAGGATTTCCAGGCACTGCAGTTTCGTCTTGCCGATATGGCGACCAAGATCGAGGCGTCCAGGGCGCTGCTCTATTCGGCCGCCGAGGCGCTGGACCGCGGCGCGCCGGACGCGACGGCCCGCATCGCGATGGCCAAGCGTTTCGTGACCGACAGCTGTTTCGAAGTGGTGGACGATGCGCTGCAACTGCACGGCGGTTACGGCTATCTCGCCGAGTTCGGCATCGAGAAGCTGCTGCGCGATTTGCGCGTCCACCGCATTCTCGAAGGCACCAACGAGATCATGCGGATGATCGTGGCGCGTTCGCTCATCAAGGGGGAGATGCAATGAAGCGACAGAACGAGGGCATCTTCCACCGCCGTTCGCCGGCGACCGGACGGGAGCACTGACATGCGGCTGACGGAGGCGACCGACATGAATGTACACGAACCGCTTTCCCTCTCAGTTCCAGAACCGCATTGCCGCCCCGGCGATACGCCCGACTTTTCCGACATGGAGATCCCGAAAGCCGGCAGCGTCCAGCGGCCGCCGGTGGATGTCGATCCGCAGGAGATCCGCGATCTCGCCTATTCGATCATCCGTGTCCTGAACCGCGAAGGTGAGGCGGTCGGGCCCTGGGCCGGAACGTTGACCGATCCGCAACTGCTGCAGGGGCTGCGCCATATGATGACGCTGCGCGCCTTCGACCAGCGCATGATGATGGCGCAGCGACAGGGCAAGACCTCCTTCTACATGCAGAACCTCGGCGAAGAGGCCGTTGCCTGCGCCTTCCGCGAAGCCCTCGAACCGGGTGACATGAACTTTCCCACCTATCGGCAGGCCGGGCTGCTGATCGCCGGCGGCTACCCCATCGTCGACATGATGAACCAGATCTATTCGAACGAGCGCGATCCGCTGCACGGACGGCAGCTTCCGGTGCTCTATTCCTCGCGGGAGTACGGTTTCTTCTCGATCTCTGGTAATCTTGCCACCCAGTACGTGCAGGCGGTCGGCTGGGCCATGGCCTCGGCGATCAAGAATGATACGCGCATCGCCGTCGGCTGGGTAGGCGACGGATCGACCGCGGAGGCCGATTTCCATGCGGCTCTGGTCTTCGCCTCGACCTACAAGGCGCCGGTGGTGCTCAACATCGTCAATAACCAGTGGGCGATCTCGACCTTCCAGGGTTTTGCCCGCGGTGGGTCCGCGACCTTTGCCGCCCGTGGCCTCGGCTTCGGCATCCCCTCGCTCAGGGTCGACGGCAACGACTATCTGGCGGTGCATGCGGTGGCGCAGTGGGCGACGGCCCGAGCAAGGCGCAATCTCGGTCCGACGCTGATCGAGTTCGTCACCTATCGCGCCGGCGCCCACTCGACCTCGGACGATCCGTCGGCCTACCGGCCGAAAGCCGAATCCGACGCCTGGCCGCTCGGCGATCCGGTGCTGAGGCTGAAGAACCACCTGATCCGCCGCGGCATCTGGTCGCCCGAGCGCCACGTCCAGTTCGAGGCCGAGATCATGGATACGGTCATCACTGCGCAGAAGGAGGCCGAGAGCCACGGTACGCTCGGCGCCGGCGGCAAGCCGCCCGCCCGCGACATGTTCGAGGGCGTCTACAAGGAGATGCCGCCGCACCTTGTCCTTCAACGCCAGCAGTCGGGAGTGTGAAGCATGAGGCGCTCGATGGTGGAAGCGATCCGTGACGGGCTCGACGTGGCGATGGGCCGCGACGAGGACGTGGTCATTTTCGGCGAGGACGTCGGCTATTTCGGCGGCGTGTTCCGCTGCACTCAGGGGCTGCAGCAGAAATACGGCAATCATCGGTGTTTCGACGCGCCGATCAGCGAACTCGGCATCGTCGGCGTGGCGATCGGCATGGCGGCCTATGGCCTGCGCCCCTGCGTCGAGGTGCAGTTCGCCGACTATGTCTACCCCGCCTATGACCAGATCGTCTCGGAGGCGGCGCGACTGCGTTACCGCTCCAACGGCGATTTCACCGCGCCGCTGGTGATCCGGATGCCGACCGGCGGCGGCATCTTTGGCGGCCAGACCCACAGCCAGAGCCCCGAGGCGCTGTTCACCCATGTCGCCGGCCTGAAAACCGTGGTGCCCTCCAATCCCCAGGATGCCAAGGGCCTGCTGATCGCAGCGATCGAGGAGGATGATCCGGTGATCTTTCTCGAGCCGAAGCGGCTCTATAGCGGTCCGTTCGACGGCCATCACGAACGCCCGGTGACACCCTGGGCGAAGCACGAACTCGGCGAGGTGCCGGATGGGCACTACACCGTGCCGCTCGGCAAGGCCGCGATCCGTCGGGACGGTTCGGCGGTGACCGTGCTCGCCTATGGAACCATGGTGCATGTGGCCGAGGCGGCCGCTGCCGAAACCGGCATCGATGCCGAGATCATCGACCTTCGCTCGCTGGTGCCGCTCGACATCGACACCATCGTGCAATCGGTGAAGAAGACCGGCCGCTGCGTCGTGGTCCACGAGGCGACGCTCACCTCAGGCTTCGGGGCAGAACTGGTGTCGCTGGTGCAGGAGGCCTGCTTCTATCATCTCGAAGCGCCGATCCAGCGCGTCACCGGCTGGGATACGCCCTATCCGCATGCCCAGGAATGGGATTATTTCCCCGGCCCGCAGCGGGTAGGTCGTGCCCTTTCAGCCGTTCTGGAGGTTTGACACATGGTCGTTCGCGTCGTCAGGTTGCCCGATATCGGCGAAGGCGTGGCCGATGCCGAAGTGGTGGAGTGGATGGTGTCGGTCGGCGACCTGGTGGCCGAGGACCAGTTGCTGGCCGCGGTCATGACCGACAAGGCGACCGTCGAAATTCCTTCGCCCGTTGCCGGCCGGGTGATGATGATCGGCGCCGGGATCGGCGAGCGTCTTGCCGTCGGCGGGGATCTGATCAGCATCGACACGTCGGTAAGCGCGTCGCCGAACGGAGCGGCGGCCGGCAGCGGCGATGCCGAGGTTGCGGCAAGTGCACCCGGCACAACACCGGAGAATATACCTGCCGGGGAGACTGCTGAAACCGCAGGCGCTGAGGGCGCGCCACCACCGGAAAGCCCAGCCGCTTCGCAGCGCATACTGGCCGCACCTGCCGTGCGTGAGCGGGCGCGGATGATGGGCATCGATCTCGGCCAGGTAACCGCCACCGGACCGGAGGGCCACATCAACCATGAGGATCTCGACCGGTTTCTCGGACATGGCGGGGGTGCCTCGGCAGGCGGGCCGATTTTCACGCCTCTCCCCAGCGACAGAGTCGACGAAATCAAGGTGGTCGGGCTGAGGCGGCAGATCGCCGAAGCGATGGCGGAGACAACGCGGCGGATTTCCTCGTTCACCTATGTCGAGGAGATCGACGTTACCGAGTTGGAGACGCTGCGAGCGACCCTGAACGCTGGCGCGGGCGAGCGCACGAAACTCACTCTCCTGCCTTTCATCACCCGGGCGGTGGTCCGGGTTATTGCCGATTTTCCGCAGATGAATGCCCACTATGACGACGAGGCCAATGTCATCCGCCGCTATGGCGGTGTGCATATGGGCATCGCCACCCAGACCCCGGGCGGCCTGGTCGTGCCGGTCGTACGCCATGCCGAGGCCCGCGACATCTGGGACTGCGCCGCCGAAATCCGGCGTCTTGCCGAGGCGGCGCGCAAGGGCAGTGCGACCCGCGACGAACTCACCGGTTCGACGATCACCATCACCAGTCTCGGGGCGCTCGGCGGCATTGCCGCGACGCCGATCATCAACCGGCCTGAAGTGGCGATCATCGGCGTCAACCGCGTGACGGTCCGGCCCGTCTGGCAGCACAATCAGTTCGTGCCGCGCAAGATGATGAACCTGTCGTCGTCCTTCGACCACCGGGTCATCGATGGATACGATGCTGCGGCATTCATTCAAAAAGTGAAGGGCTTGCTGGAACAACCGGCGCTGATGTTCACTTGAAAACCAGCGTGAGCCGGATTGCCATCGGGGGATGGATCGGGAGGACGGAGGAGCATGTACACTGGCGAAATGAATTTCGGGCTTGGCTCTTCCGTCGACGCGTTGCGCGACAGCGTCCGGCGTTTTGCCGAGGACATCATTGCCCCGGTTGCCGAGGAACTAGATCGCAGCAACAGCTTTCCCGCGCATCTCTGGCGGGAACTCGGCGCGATGGGGCTCCTTGGCATTACCGTTCCCGAAGAACTCGGCGGTGCCGGCATGGGTTATCTCGCCCATTGCGTGGCGATGGAGGAAATCAGCCGCGCCTCCGCCTCCGTCGGGCTGAGCTACGGCGCTCACTCCAATCTCTGCGTCAACCAGATCCGTCGTAACGGCAGTGCGGAGCAGCAGAAGCGTTATCTGCCGAAACTGGTTTCCGGCGAGCATGTCGGTGCGCTGGCGATGTCGGAACCGGGCGCCGGCTCGGACGTCGTGTCGATGAAGCTTAGGGCGGAGAAGCGTGGAGACAGCTATATCCTCAACGGCACCAAGATGTGGATCACGAACGGTCCCGATGCCGATGTGCTGGTGGTCTATGCCAAGACCGACCCGGGCGCCGGCTCGCGCGGGATCACCGCCTTCATCGTCGAGAAACGTTTTGCCGGATTTTCCACCGCCCAGAAGCTCGACAAGCTCGGGATGCGCGGTTCGAATACCTGCGAACTGATCTTTGCCGATTGCGAGGTCCCGGAAGAAAACGTTCTCGGCGCGGTCGGCGGCGGCGTGAAGATCCTGATGTCCGGCCTCGACTACGAGCGGGTCGTGCTCTCCGCCGGTCCCGTCGGCATCATGGCCGCCTGTCTCGACCTCGTGGTGCCCTACGTGCACGAGCGTCGGCAGTTCGACCAGCCGATCGGGACCTTCCAACTGATGCAGGCAAAGGTCGCGGATATGTATGTCGCGCTCAATTCGGCGCGCGCCTATGTCTACGCCGTAGCCGCCGCCTGCGACCGCGACGAGACCACGCGCAAGGACGCCGCCGGCTGCATTCTCTATGCGGCGGAGAACGCCACCCAGGTGGCGCTGCAGGCGATCCAGGCGCTCGGCGGCAATGGCTATGTCAACGACGTGGCGACCGGACGCCTGCTTCGCGATGCAAAACTCTATGAAATCGGTGCCGGAACCAGCGAAATCCGCCGCATGCTGATCGGACGGGAAATCTTCGAGGAGAGCGTGTGATGGCGGTGCTGTCGTCGCAGGTCGCGACCCGTAGCGCCGCGTTCGAAGCCAACCGTCGGGCGATGATTGCCGCAATCGAGGCGGTCGAGGATGCCGTGCATAAGGCCATGGATGGGGGAGGAGCCGAGGCTCGTGAGCGCCATATCGCCCGCGGCAAGATCCTGCCGCGCGATCGCGTGGCGCGATTGCTCGATCCGGGATCGCCTTTTCTCGAGATCGGGCTCGTCGCCGGCCACGGCCTCCATGAAGGCGCCACTCCATGCGCCGGGTTGATCGCCGGGATCGGTCGCATCGACGGGCGGCTGGCAATGATCGTCTGCAACGATGCCACGGTCAAAGGCGGGACCTATTATCCGATCACCGTGAAGAAGCATTTGCGAGCCCAGGAAATCGCCGCGGAAAATCGCCTGCCATGCGTTTATCTCGTCGATTCCGGCGGGGCCAACTTGCCGAACCAGGACGAGGTTTTTCCCGATCGCGAACATTTCGGGCGGATCTTCTACAACCAGGCCCGCATGTCGGCGGCGGGCATTCCGCAGATTGCCGTCGTCATGGGCTCGTGCACGGCGGGCGGTGCCTATGTCCCGGCGATGAGCGACGAGGCGATCATCGTCCAGAACCAGGGGACGATCTTTCTCGCCGGCCCCCCGCTGGTTCGCGCCGCGACCGGGGAGGTGGTTTCGGCCGAGGAACTCGGCGGCGGCGATCTCCATGCCAGGCTCTCCGGTGTCGCGGACCACCTTGCCGTCGACGATGCGCATGCGCTGGCGCTCGCACGTCGGATCATGGCCAACCTCGGCGGGAATGCCGCGGACGGCCTCGCAACAGGGCGAGCCGAACCGCCCGCATACGACCCGGAGGAACTCCTGAGCATCGTACCGGCCGACCCGCGCATCCAGTATGACGTCCGCGAGGTCATTGCCCGCGTCGTCGACGGCTCGCGCTTCGACGAGTTCAAGGCCCAGTACGGCACGACGCTCGTCTGCGGCTTCGCCTACGTCCATGGGATACTCGCGGGCATCATCGCCAACAATGGCGTGCTTTTCTCCGAAGCGGCGCTGAAGGGCGCGCACTTCGTCGAACTCTGCTCGCAACGCGGCATTCCGCTGGTCTTCCTGCAGAACATCACGGGCTTCATGGTCGGGCGGCGATATGAGGCCGAGGGCATCACCAAGCATGGCGCCAAGCTCGTCACGGCGGTCGCCACCACCGCCGTGCCGAAAGTCACCATGCTGATCGGCAGTTCGTATGGAGCTGGCAACTATGGCATGGCCGGTCGTGCCTATTCGCCGCGCCTGCTCTGGACCTGGCCGAACAGCCGCATCGCCGTCATGGGAGGAGAGCAGGCGGCCGGCGTGCTGGCGACGGTGCGGCGCGAGGGCATCGAGCGCCGCGGCGGCCAGTGGTCCGAAGCCGAGGAGACGGAGTTCAAGCGACCGACGATCGAGATGTTCGAGCGCCAGAGCCATCCGCTCTATGCGTCAGCGCGGCTCTGGGACGACGGTATCGTCGACCCGCGCAAGACACGCGATGTTCTCGGTCTCTCGCTTGCCGTCGCACTCAACGCACCCGCCGAGCCGACGCGCTTCGGCGTCTTCCGGATGTGAGGGGGCAAATGTTCGGCAAGATCCTTATCGCCAATCGCGGGGAAATCGCCTGTCGGATCATGCGCACGGCGCGGCGGCTCGGCATCCGCACCGTCGCGATCTATTCCGATGCCGATCGCACGGCGCTGCATGTGGACGAGGCTGATGAGGCGTATCGGGTCGGTCCCGCGCCGGCCGCCGAGAGCTATCTCGACATCGACGCCATCATCGCCATCGCCAAACGGTGCGGCGCCGAGGCGGTGCATCCGGGCTATGGCTTTCTCTCCGAGAACCCGGCATTCGCCGAGGCGCTGGAGCGTGCCGGGATCGTCTTCATCGGTCCGCCTGCGGGTGCGATCCGGGCCATGGGGTTGAAGGATGCGGCCAAGGCGCTGATGGCGCGGTCCGGCGTGCCTGTCGTGCCCGGCTATCATGGCGTCGACCAGGATCCGGCTCGCCTTGAGGAACAGGCGGCGGAGATCGGTTATCCCGTGCTGGTCAAGGCCCGCGCCGGTGGCGGCGGCAAGGGCATGCGTCGCGTCGATGATCCGGCGGACCTGCCGGCAGCGCTCGAAAGCGCCCGCCGCGAAGCGCAATCCGCTTTCGGCGACGGCGGGTTGCTGATGGAGAAATACCTGACGAAGCCCCGGCATATCGAGGTCCAGGTCTTCGCCGATCAGCATGGCAATGTCGTGCATCTCTTCGAGCGCGATTGCTCGGCGCAGCGCCGCCACCAGAAGGTGATCGAGGAAGCACCGGCACCCGGCATGACCGAGGAAATGCGGTCTGCCATGGGCGAGGCGGCGGTACGGGCAGCGCGTGCGGTCGGCTATGTCGGCGCCGGCACGGTCGAGTTCATCGCCGACGTTTCCGAGGGCCTGCGTTCCGATCGCTTCTTCTTCATGGAAATGAACACGCGATTGCAGGTCGAGCATCCGGTGACGGAAGCCGTGACCGGCCATGACCTTGTCGAGTGGCAGTTGCGGGTGGCGGCCGGAGAGGCGCTGCCGCGCACGCAGGCCGACCTTGCAATCAACGGTTGGGCCTTCGAGGCCCGCATCTATGCCGAGAATCCGGCGACCGGATTCCTGCCGGCGACCGGGCGGCTCACGCTCTTCGATCCGCCGACGGGTGTTCGTGTCGATACCGGCGTGCGCAGCGGCGACGTGATTACGCCATTCTACGACCCGTTGATCGCCAAGGTGATCGTGCACGGCAAGACACGGCGGCAGGCACTGGAACGCCTGCGTTCGGCTCTCCTCCACACCCATATCGCCGGTTTGGCGACGAATACGGATTTTCTCGCAAGGCTTTGCGCCGAGCCGGACTTTGCCGCGGGCAATGTCGATACCGGACTGATCGAACGGGCTCTGCCGCGCCTCGTCGCCGAGCGCCCGGCCTCGGACGAGGTGAAGGCCATCGCAGCCGTTGCCGCGCTCGGACTTTTCGACCGGACGCCGTCAGGCGATCCGTGGCAGGAGCTGTACAATTTTCGCCTGTGGGCACCGGCGGTGCAGGTGATTGAGCTGCACCATCACGGCGGCAGTGTCATTGCCCAGGTGGAGCTGCTTGCCGACGACGCTTTCGGCGTATCGCTTGGAGAACGAACGATCTGGCTGAAGCCGCTTGCGGGACGCGGGGTGAAAAAGCGGATCGACTTCGGCGATCGCATCGCCGAAACGGTTATCGTCCATGACGGTACGACGTTGACGGTGTTTCTTGACGGCGCGGCCGACAGCTTTGCACTGCCGGATCCGCTCGCCGCCACCGCGGCCGGCGGTCCTGATGCTGATCACGTGACCGCGCCGATGCCGGGGCTCGTCAGCGGCATTTCCGCGGTTCTCGGCTCAAAAGTGCTGAAGGGCGACGCGCTCGTCACGATGGAGGCCATGAAGATGGAGCTGACCCTGCTTGCGCCACGGGACGGCGAGATCGCCGAAATCAACGTCGCAACCGGCGATCAGGTCACCGAAGGCACGGTGCTCGTCACCTTTGCCGGCGATGAGGTTGCCGCCGGCGCGTGACACCGGCGGCGGTGTGAAGTAACGCTCGGCTATTCCGCCGCGTGAACAGTCAGCACACCGCGCTTGATCTGGTCGGCTTCGATCGATTCGAACAGCGCCCGGAAATTGCCCTCGCCGAAACCCTCGTCGCCCTTGCGCTGGATGAACTCGAAGAATATCGGGCCGATCACGGTCTTCGAGAAGATCTGCAGCAGGATCTTGGTCGTGCCGCCGTCGACGACCCCCTCGCCATCGATGAGGATGCCGTGCTTCTTCATCCGGTCGATCGGTTCGTCGTGGCCGTGCACCCGTTCGTGCGACATGTCGTAATAGGTTTCCGGCGGGCCGGGCATGAACTTCAGCTCGTTGGCGGCGAGCTTGTCGGTCGCGTCGTAAATGTCGTCGGTACCGACCGCGATATGCTGGATGCCTTCACCCTTGTACTTCTTCAGATATTCCTCGATCTGGCTGGTGTCGTCCTTGGACTCGTTTAGCGGAATCCTGATCTTTCCGCAGGGCGAGGTGATGGCGCGGCTTGTGAGGCCAGTAATGCGCCCGTCGATGTTGAAGAAATGGATCTGCTTGAAGTTGAACAGTTCGCGGTAGAAGTCCCACCACTTGTCCATGTTGCCGCGATAGACGTTGTGGGTCAGGTGGTCGAGATAATAGAAACCGACGCCCTCCGGCTTCGGATCGCGCATACCCAGCCATTCGAATTCGGCATCGTAAACCGAGCCCTTGGCGCCGTATTTGTCGACGAAATAAAGCAGCGATCCGCCGATGCCTGATATCGCCGGGACGTCGAGCGTCTTGTCATCGCCTTCATAGGGCGTGGCGCCCTTGGAAACGGCATGGTTGAAGGCGTGCTGCGCATCGACAACGCGCCAGGCCATCGAGGGGGCGCAGGGGCCGTGCTTGTCGACGAAGCCCATGGCATGCGAGCCGGGTTCGGCGTTCAGGATGTAGTTGATGTCGCCCTGGCGCCAGACGGTGATGTCCTTGCTCCGGTGCCTGGCGACCGGGCTGTAACCCATGCGGGTGAACAGCTCTTTCAGCTTCTCGGGTTCCGGGTGGGCGAATTCGACAAACTCGAAGCCGTCTGTACCGGCCGGGTTGTCTGCCGTGATTTCAGACGGCGGTGCATCATGCGGGAAGGGGCCCATCGAATTCTCCTCCTAATTCGTCAGTGCGTTGCGCGAAGTATGATCGAATAGCGATGCACGGTGCTTGTATTCTCGCGCTCTTCTTGCGAGTTTACGCACGGATTGTGCGCGTTATTCCCAGAGGATGCATGAATGGAACGGCTTGACGGTTTCGATCTGAAGATCCTCGGCGAATTGCAGCGCGACGGGCATCTGACCAATAACGAGCTCTCCGAACTGATTGCGCTTTCGCCGTCGCAATGTTCACGCCGGCGCTCGCGACTTGAGGCGGAAGGCTACATCACCGGCTATCAGGCGCAGATCGACCGGCTGAAACTCGGCCTCGAACTGATGGTGGTGATCTCGGTCACGCTCGCCACCCACAATCGCGACAATGCCAAGCGGTTCGCCAACCTGATATCGGGGTTGCCGGAGGTGCTGGAAGCCTATGCGCTGACCGGGGAAATGGACTACCACCTGCGCGTGGTGACCCCTGATCTCGCGGGCCTGTCGCGCTTCGTCAACGATGTGCTGCTGCCGCATGACAGCGTCCAGCATGTGAAGACGGCGATCGTCCTCGATACCCTGAAGAGCTTTGGCGGTCTGCCCATTCCGGAGCGGGCGAAGGGCTGATTGAATTGGTCGCGCGACCGCCGTATGCATGGGCTGCGAAACGTAAGGCAAGTATCGATGGGGATCATTCGATTGTCATCGCGTGCCGAATTGAATGGAGGCGGGCGGGATGGTCGAATTGAAAGTGAAAACGCGGGAAACCGGGGCAACCGCGGTCGCCGGTCGAACCGGCCTGCCTCATGTGACCTCGGCGACCAATGGCGAGCTCGACATCGTCACCAGTCCGTCTTTGCCGGGCTTCAACCCGCTCGATCTCCTCTACGCGTCGTTGTCGGCCTGCCTGGTGCTGAGTGCACGGATGGCAGCAAGCCGCCTTGGCGTTCTCGACAAGCTGACCGAGGTGTCAGCCCGGGTGACCGGCGAAAAGGCGCAGGAAGGGCCGTCGCGGGTTGCGCGATTCGATATCGACTTCGTCATCAGGGGCGATTTTGACGATGCCACCCGCCACGCCATTGCCGAAGCCGCAGAAAACGAGATCTGCACGGTCAGCAACACCCTGAAGGGCGATCCGCAATTCGTCAGCAAGGTCTCGGGCTGAGCACAGCCAGCGGCGCCGATCGGGCCCGGAGGTCAGGCCGGGTCGGCGTAGGGTAGAAGCTCGGTATCGAAATCGACTTTCACCACATTGTTGAAGAGCGCCGTCGCGACCATGATGCCGGCGAAGGCGACGAGATTGACGAGGGTGGTCTCGTCATAGCGTGCCTTCAAGGCGTTCCAGATCTCTTCGGGGACCGAATTGGAGTTGGCGACGATCGCCCGGCCGAAGTCGATCAGCCTCTGCTCGTCGGCAGTCGGGACGATGCAGCTGAAATCCAGCCCCGCGC
>JAEWPB010000066.1 GCA_023399465.1 Pseudomonadota bacterium | reverse complement strand
CAACCGATACCCGCCGCGCGTCCTGCCACCTGTGTTCCAAGATCCTGCACGCCAGTCAGTCCCAGAAGAAAGACTTGCTGACCTCCTGATCGGCCTCGCAACGTGTGAGACCGATATCCAGCAATTGATGCTCCGTCAGTTCCCTCAGCACCAGGCGTCCCTTGCGCTTCGCAAGCCGCAACGACATTCCCTCCCACAGACGCCATAGCCAGCCTCGACCGGAATGGACCGCCTGACGAGACGGTGGATCCAGCATGTCGCCGGTATCGCGGAAGTAGGACTCTCGCGCAAAGCCATCAGGATATATTGTATCAATTGTATCTGTGTATGCATTGTGACCAGTCATTTCAGGCACTCCTTCGCCTAACATTCAGGTACAATGCAGTATCATTGACATATTTTCCGGCGCCAGATATAGAATTGTTACCATGACAAATTGGCTCCCAGACCTGTCCGGCGGCACCGGCCCGCTCTATCTCCGTCTTGCCGACAGCATTGAATCGGCAATCGCAACGGGCGAACTTCCGCCCGGCGGGAAACTGCCGCCGCAACGCAATCTCGCCTTCGACCTGAAAGTCACGATCGGCACCGTCGGCCGCGCCTACGCGCTGGTGCACGAGCGCGGCCTTGTCAGCGGCGAGGTCGGCCGCGGAACCTATGTTCTGGCCCCGAACAATGACGCGTCCCCGACCGAAAAGACGGATACGGTGGTCGCCAGCCTCTCCGGAACCCGGACAACCAACCCGCCGGCGGGAAAGATCCGCTTCGACACCACGGCAGCCCCGGATGTCGGACAGGGCGAAATCCTCGGCAGGGTCATTGGCGACATCGCCCGCGACCATCCGCTCGAGATCGCCAGCTACTCCCGCGACTTTCCCCGCCACTGGCTCGAAGCCGGGCAGCACTGGCTCAGCCGCAACAACTGGCGACCTGAAATCGACAACGTCGTGCCGACGCTCGGGGCCCATGCCGCGGCCATCGCCGTCATTGCAGCGGTCACCTCACCGGGCGACAAGATCGTGTTCGAGAACCTGACCTATACCCAGGTCAGTCGTAGCGCGCGGCTGCTTGGCCGGCGGACGATCCTGGCGAACTCCGACGACCTGGGCCTGATCCCGGAGGATTTCGAGCGGGTCTGCGCCCAGCAGCATCCCAAGCTCGCCTTTCTGATGCCGACGGCCCACAATCCGACCCTTGCGGTGATTCCGGCGGACCGACGTCGCGCGATTGCGGAAATCGCCCGCAGGCATGGGGTCTGGCTGATCGAGGACGATCTCTACGGCGCCATGTCCGGCGACGACAATCCGCTGCTGACGGAGTTCGGCCCGGAGCGTACGTTCCTCGTCGGCGGTCTTTCGAAATCGGTGAGCGCCGGCGTGCGTGGCGGCTGGGTCGCCTGCCCGCCGCACTACAGCCAGCGCGTAAGGGTCGCACACAAGATGATGACCGGCGGGATATCCTTTGCGCTGGCCGAGACGGGCGCCCGGCTCGTCCTGTCAGGCGCGGCGTCCGAACTCAGCGGGCGCAGCATCGCCGAAATCGCCGAACGTGAACGGATCGGGCGCGAGGCGCTTGCCGGCTTCGATTTCCGCTCGCATCCGCGCGTTCCCTTCATCTGGCTGAAGCTACCCGACCCCTGGCTTTCCGGGACATTCAAGCGAGCCGCCTATGACGAAGGCCTCCTTGTCGACGACGAGGACGAGTTCAAGGCGGCACGCACAGACCGCGTCTACCACAGGGTGCGCATCGGCTTCTCCTCGACGCCCGACCGAAGCGAGATGGAAAAGGGCTTCCTTATCCTGCGCCGGCTCCTCGAAAACGGAACCGCTGGCTACGACAGCTTCGATTGAACGCGCAGTGCCGATGTCTGGTGCAATGCCGCGCAGGCGTTGTGCGAAGCGGCATTTTCCTGTCGCACTCCATGCGCACATAGGCTAAAGAGACCGGCAAACGGCCCTCTCGAACGGATGTCCCATGACCATTTCCAACACCCGCCCGATCACCCCGGAACTGATTGCTTCGCATGGCCTCAAGCCCGATGAATATGAGCGGATCCTGTCCCTGATCGGCCGCGAGCCGACCTTCACCGAACTCGGCATCTTTTCGGCGATGTGGAACGAGCACTGCTCCTACAAGAGCTCGAAGAAGTGGCTGCGCACGCTCCCGACCAAAGGCCCGCGGGTGATCCAGGGACCGGGCGAGAATGCCGGTGTCGTCGACATCGACGATGGCGATTGCGTCGTCTTCAAGATGGAAAGCCACAACCACCCCTCCTACATCGAGCCTTACCAGGGTGCGGCAACCGGCGTCGGCGGCATCCTGCGCGACGTCTTCACCATGGGCGCCCGCCCCGTTGCGGCGATGAACGCGCTGCGCTTCGGTGAGCCCGACCATCCGAAGACCCGCCACCTGGTCGCAGGCGTCGTCTCCGGCGTCGGCGGCTACGGCAACTCCTTCGGCGTGCCGACGGTCGGCGGCGAGGTCGAGTTCGACAAGCGCTACAACGGCAACATCTTGGTGAACGCGTTCGCCGCCGGTCTCGCAAAGTCGGATGCGATCTTCCTTTCCGAAGCCAAGGGCGTCGGCCTGCCGGTCGTCTATCTCGGCGCCAAGACCGGTCGCGATGGCGTCGGCGGCGCCACAATGGCGTCCGCTGAATTCGACGAGTCGATCGAGGAAAAGCGCCCGACCGTCCAGGTCGGCGACCCCTTCACCGAAAAGTGCCTGCTCGAGGCCTGCCTCGAACTGATGCAGACCGGCGCGGTCATCGCCATCCAGGACATGGGTGCTGCCGGCCTCACCTGCTCGGCTGTTGAAATGGGCGCCAAGGGCGACCTCGGAATCGAGCTCGAACTCGACAAGGTTCCGGTGCGCGAAGAGCGGATGACGGCCTATGAAATGATGCTGTCGGAAAGCCAGGAGCGCATGCTCATGGTTCTGGAGCCGGCCAAGGAAGAAGTTGCCAAGGCGATCTTCGTCAAGTGTGGCCTCGATTTCGCCATCGTCGGCAAGACCACCGACGACCTGCGCTTCCGCGTCCTTCATCAGGGCGAGGAAGTGGCGAACCTGCCGATCAAGGAACTCGGCGACGAGGCTCCGGAATATGACCGCCCGTGGCGCGACAGCGACAAGCGTGCTGCACTCCCGGCCAATCTCGTGGCTGCCCCGGAAAACTACGGCGATGCGCTGCTGAAGCTGGTCGGTTCGCCGAACCAGTCGAGCCGCCGCTGGGTCTACGAGCAGTACGACACGCTGATCCAGGGCAATTCCCTACAGCTTCCCGGCGGCGACGCCGGCGTCGTTCGCGTCGAGAACCATCCGACCAAGGCTCTGGCATTCTCCTCGGACGTGACCCCGCGCTACGTCGAAGCCGATCCTTATGAAGGCGGCAAGCAGGCCGTCGCCGAGTGCTGGCGCAACATCACCGCGACCGGCGCCGAGCCTCTGGCGGCGACCGACAACCTCAACTTCGGCAATCCGGAAAAGCCCGAAATCATGGGCCAGTTCGTCAATGCAATCAAGGGCATCGGCGACGCCTGCCGGGCACTCGACTTCCCGATCGTCTCGGGCAACGTGTCGCTCTATAACGAGACCAACGGCGTCGCCATCCTGCCGACCCCGACCATCGCCGGCGTCGGCCTGCTGCCGGACTGGAGCCGCATGGCCCGCATCGGCTCGGCCAACGAAGGCGACCACATCCTGCTGATCGGCGTCGACGGCAGCCATCTCGGCTCGTCGGTCTACATGCGCGACGTCCTCGGCCTGATCGACGGCCCGGCACCGGAGGTCGACCTCTTCGCCGAACGCCGTAACGGCGACTTCGTCCGCTCCGCCATCCGCAACGGCCAGGTAACCGCCTGCCACGACATTTCCTCCGGCGGACTTGCGGTTGCGCTCGCCGAGATGGCGATGGCATCGGGCAAGGGCATGAAGATCAGCCTCGCGGAAGGCCGTGGCCTGCCGCATGCACAACTTTTCGGCGAAGACCAGGCGCGCTATGTGCTGGCCGTTCCGGCCGATCTCGCCAACTTCATCTGCGCCAATGCCGAAGGCGCTGGCGTTCCGTTCCGTCGCCTGGGCACCGTCGGCGGTACGGCGCTGGTCGTGGACGACCTGCTGTCACTGCCGATTCAGCAATTGCTTTCGGCCCATGAATCGTGGTTCCCTGACTTCATGGCTGCCGACGCATCAATGGCTACCGCAGAATAAGAAAGAGGAGTGAACCGTCATGCCCATGAACCCCGGTGATATCGAAGACATGATCAAGGCCGGCATCCCGGGTGCCAGGGTGGTCATTCGTGACCTGGCAGGAGACGGTGACCACTATGCAGCAGAAGTTGTCGCGGAAGCCTTCCGCGGCAAAACCCGCGTGCAGCAGCACCAGATGGTCTACAAGGCCCTGCAGGGCAATATGGGGGGTGTGCTGCACGCCCTGGCGTTGCAGACGTCCGCTCCGGACTGATCAGAAAGGCGGCTATCGAGCCGATTCTTCAGGAGAACCAGCGCGGCGGCTGACCGCCGCGCTATCAGCGGGATCAGCGATCCCGCCGCCGCGGCCACCCGGGCGAGCTTGTGCGGCCTTCGCTTCCCCTTGGGATTTTCAGCAACAATCATGGCGTCCGGGACCTCGCCCTAGGCGGCAAGCGCTCCATCATCCGCAATCTCCGGCAAGGCGCCTTGAGATACCGAAGCAAACGAGGCCGCAGGCAATGGACCGGCGGTCATCAGGGTGAAGTCGAAGGCAGCGCGATGGTCCGGCCCCAGCACATACTGACGGTGAACCCGCAACATGTCGCGCTTGATCCGGCGATAGTGATCCGCCGTCAGCATGTTCTTGAACCTGATCAGCAGGATAGAGGCCTGCGGCGCATCGGGATGCCCTGACGCTGCGACCACCTTCGAACGATAGAAATGAATGGCGTCTGTCAGGCACTGGACGTCGATCCAGTCAATCGACGGATGACGGGCGATCCGCCCTACCCTGTCTCTCAGTACGGTTGCGGGCTTCAGCAGCGAACACTGCAACACCGCTCCGCCGAGCGTAGCAAAAACGATGCGCTTGCCTTCGAACAGTTCCGGTTCGCGTTCCAGCAAGGAACCGATCACATGAACCGCCATGTTCGCGCCCATACTGTGCGAAGTGATGAGATACTCGTCGGCGCCCTCCGCAAGCGCCTTTCGGGCCGCCGCGACGCACTCCTCGATCCGGCGGCTGACGACCGCATTGTCGAGCCGCGCCATCGCCACCGCCATTTCCCAGTCGGCGAAGAGGTGGAGCGTGAAATAGCGCTCCGCGAAGGGCAGGAATGCCTTCAGGAACAGGAGAACCGCGAGCGGAACGGACCACAGAAGGTGCCAGACAGAGAGGCCCGCCCAAAGCGGTGCGCTGACGATGCCCACCGCCACCGCCATGCCGACAAGCATCAGCAGGAAAGGAAAGAGGAAGAAGAGGCCGAAGCGCCATGCGTGACGGAAGTAGCCGGTCATGCCGCCATAGCCGATCACGCGGGCGGCGGCGGCGAAACCGTCGCGCAGGCGCTTGAGCAACGGCTTGTTGCTGAATTCCGTGACGATGTCATTGTGGTCGAGGACATGAATGCGCGTTTCGACGCTCCAGCCCGGCCCGGCGCTTCGCACATCGAAGAACGGCGTGACCGACGGACCTCCAAGCGGCCCCACCTGATATGTGCAGTTCCAGGCCTGCCCGCTCTGCCTTGCCGAGCGCTCGTAGCGACGGTGATGGGCCTTGGCATCAAGAGGTTCAAATCCCGGGAAGTGAAGAACAACCCGCTTACTTACATGCTGCATCGGTAGAATTCATTCCAGCGGTTCGACATCGTACGGATCAGCTGCGCCGCTTCCCTTCAGAATGCGCCGTTACCTCCACCGGCCTGCATCCCAGAAACTCTCGCATCTCAACGTGTCGCTTGGTATCCGACATTGCGCTATTTTGAAAGACACTAAAGGACATGGCCAAGCCCGGGATCCGGGGCGCACGGTCAGGCCTGTTGCACCCATGCTACGGCAGGCCATTTACGCGAATCCCGGGTCACGATAAGCTACAGATCGCGATTGCTTTTTGGCGGCCGATGCTGGAAATCACCAGTCAGGATTGCTATCTACAGCAAATGATTAAACCCGCGGACCTTGAACCCGCATGGAAGAGGTAGCTTCGTATGAGCGGCATCAACGAATTCATCGACAATGAAGTGAAGACCAACGACGTCGTTCTCTTCATGAAGGGCACGCCACAGTTCCCGCAGTGTGGCTTTTCGGGCCAGGTCGTCCAGATTCTGGATTACCTCGGCGTAGACTATAAGGGCATCAACGTGCTCGCCGATTCGGAGATCCGCCAGGGGATCAAGGACTATTCCAACTGGCCGACCATCCCGCAGCTCTACGTCAAGGGCGAATTCGTCGGCGGATGCGACATCGTCCGCGAGATGTTCCAGGCCGGAGAACTCCAGTCGCACTTCGAGCAGAACGGTATCACCGTCCGCGGCGCCGCCTGAGCAGCGACCGGGATTCGTCCCGGTTCTCACCTCGACGATTTTCTGTAAGGCGCTGCGCCAGCAGCGCCTTCTCGTTTGTTTGGGGATTTTCCAGTGACAAAACATTCACAATCGCCTGCCCCGGGTCTGAAGAGCATGGGAAAAGTCGAGTTTATCGCGATGATGGCGGCGTTAATGTCGCTGAATGCGCTCGCCATCGACATCATGCTGCCCGGCCTTCAGGAAATCGGCGCCAGCCTCGGCGTCGAGAACGAGAACCACCGGCAATATGTGGTATCCGCCTATCTCATTGGCTTCGGCATTGCCCAGTTGTTCTACGGGCCGCTTGCAGACCGCTTCGGTCGCCGCCTGCCAATGCTTGCCGGCCTCGCGGTCTATATCGTCTCCGCGCTCGCCGTCGTGTTCGTACCCTCCTTCGCCGGCCTGCTGTTCCTGCGCGTCATCCAGGGGATTGGTTCCGCCGCCACGCGCGTCATTACCGTTTCGATCGTCCGCGACATCTACGGTGGTCGCAAGATGGCCGAGGTGATGTCGCTGATCATGATGGTGTTCATGGTCGTACCGGTCATCGCCCCGGGCACCGGCCAGGTGGTGATGCTGTTCGGCGACTGGCACCTGATCTTCGTCTTCATGGCTCTCGCCGGGTTGTTGACGACCGTCTGGATGTATATCCGGCTGCCGGAAACCCTACACCCCGAAGATGTTCGGCCCTTCACCCTGAGCTCTGTTCTCGCCGGCTTCCGTATCGTGCTGAGCAATCGCATCGCGCTTTGCTACACGCTGTCGTCGACTTTCATCTTCGGCGCGCTGTTCGGCTTCATCAACTCGGCCCAGCAGGTCTATGTCGGCATCTATGATCTCGGCGTATGGTTCCCCGTCGCTTTTGCCGGCGTGGCGCTGTTCATGGCGCTCGCCTCCTTCATCAACGCTAGGCTTGTCGGCCAACTGGGCATCCGCAAACTGTCGCACGGGTCATTGGTGGGCTTCATCGTCATCACCTTCGCCTGGCTGGTGGTGCAGTATTTCGGTCCGCAGCCGATGCCGTTCGCGCTGTTCATCACCTTCTTCGCTCTGGCGATGTTCCAGTTCGGCTTGATAGGCTCGAACTTCAACACGCTGGCAATGGAACCGCTCGGCCATGTCGCGGGAACCGCGTCTTCGGTACTCGGCTTCATGAGCACCATCGGTGGTGCAGCGATCGGAGCGGTGATCGGCCAGGCCTTCGACGGCACCGCGCTGCCGATGGTCGCCGGCTTCTTCGTCGTCTCGGTGATCGGCCTCGCGCTGGTTCTAGTCGGCGAGAAAGGCAAACTGTTCCACAGCCAGAACCCGCCGGTCTCATAAGTTCGGAATTGCACTACAGCCAAGCTGATGCGCGGGTCCTCGATGGGCCCGCGCTTTTTTTATGCGCACGGCAAGCTGCGAACACGCACGGCAACGCCGATGTCGTACTTGCCCCGGTCCCCGCCCGATGACGGGCCCATCGGGTCCGTCCGCCTCGCGTAACCACCTCGGGCTGACCGACGACGCCTTAGATGCAAAAATCCCCGGCAAGCCGGGGATCTCTACATCAGCTCGAGATGATCACGATACTACTCGAGGTAGGTCATCGGGTTCACCGGCGTCGCATCCTTGCGCACTTCGAAATGCACCTGCGGACGCTTGGCGCTGCCGCTCATGCCCGATGCAGCCAGCGTCTGGCCGCGCTGGACCTTCTGGCCACGCGTGACGTTCAGGCTGTCGGCGTGACCGTAGACGGTTACAGTGCCGTCGTCGTGGCGAACGAGAACGGTGTTGCCCAGTTCCTTCAGGCCGTTACCGGCATAGATGACGACGCCATTTTCGGCTGCCTTGATCGGGGTGCCGGACGGGACAGAGATGTTGATGCCGTCATTGCGGTTGCCATCGACATTCGAGCCGTAGGAATTGACGACCGCACCGCGGACCGGCCAGCGATACTTCCCGATACCGGTCGCCTCGGGCGCGGCTTCCTTGATGTCGGCCTTGCTTTCGACTTCCGAAATCGATGCCGTCTGAACCGGCGCCTTGTAGGACTCTGGCTGCTTGGCACCCGCACCCGGAGCTGCTGCAGGTGCCTTTGCCGGGGTCACCTGTGCATTGCCGATGGACGCAGTCTGCACGCCATCCGCACCGCCTTCACCCGGGATGACGAGTGTCTGGCCGATACGGATCGAACTGGTGGAGATGCCGTTTGCCGCCTTCAGCGCATCGACGCTCGTCCCGGTCGTACGTGCGATCTTGGCAAGCGAGTCACCCGGCTTGACGACGTAGCTGCCACCCTTGCCGCCGGAGGGCTTCCCATCGCCGGCCGGGAGCTTGCCGCTCGCCGCATCGGATGCCTTGTCGCGCCCGGCAGTAGCTGACGGCAGAACGGCGACTTCCTGCTCCGGCCCCTTGGCCGGCGTCGGCGCCTTGTTCTGATTGGCGAGATCCGCAGCCTCGGCGGCAGCGCGAACGGGATTGCGCTGACCGCCGAAGGTCGGAATGACGATCGCCTGGCCCGGTGCAACTGCGGAAGCGGACTTCAGTCCGTTCGCCTTGAGGATTTCCTTTTCCGGTACGCCGTAACGGTTGGCAAGCGCTGCGATACTCTCGCCCGGACGCAACTTCACGCTCGGCGCATTTACCGTGGACCAGCCGTTCTTGGACTGGGTACCGGTCGTTGCCGTCGTCAGCGGATCGGGGGTGTCCGGCTTCGCCAGCGCAACATTGTTCGGCTTGTTGGTCGCCGGGAACGGCTGCGCAAGTGCGACCGAACGCTCCGACGTCTGGGCCGCGCTCGGAGCAGCCAGTTCAGAACGCTGCACGGAAACCGGCGTCGATGCCATGCGGGCGCCGGATCCGCTGTTGGTCGCCGTATTGATGGGCTCGTAGGAGGTGCCGCTCTGCGGATAGTTCTGTGCAAGCGGAGCCGAAGATGCCATCGGCGCCGAACTCATCACATCGCCGCGCGGGACAGGCGCCTGCCCCACCGCCCCGCCATAGCTCGGGCGCTGGATCGAATTGGTCGTCAGATTGTCAGTGGAAGAAAAAATCCCGTCGAAGCGGGATGCGTCGGAGCTGCACCCGGTGGCGGCGCCAGCAAGAAGTGCCGCAACCATGACCTTAACCGCTGATTTTCCGACTCTCGGCGATACACTCAAACGCATGACCCGACCCACAAATAACGCAACTGATATGGGATGATTAAAACGCGTTAGTGTTACTAGCCGGTTAAGGCGGGCTTATCAGGCGTATGTTTTTGAGAAAATGCTAACCATGCCGTGCGGATATGGGCACGGACGACCGGCCCGGGCCGCCATGGCGGCGATCATTTGCCTTGATCAGAGGAAGGAAGCGACCTGCGACATCATCGGCAGGTAGGGCGCCTCGAACAGATCCTCGCGCTCATAGCGACTGCCGGTCTTGGTCAGGCGTATCATGCGGCATGCCGTGTCCGATACCATCAGGGGCGCCACCATCGAGCCGCCCGACACCAGTTGATCGGCATAGAAGCGCGGTATCGCTGAGAAGGCAGCGGAAACGAAGATGCGATCGAAAGTACCCTCGCCCTGCAGGCCGTTGGAACCGTCTGCCTGGCGGATAATGACGTTGCGCAGCGACAGGGCTTCCATGCGCTTCTGCGCCGCGGTTGTCAGCGTCTTGTAGCGCTCGATGGTCAACACGCGCTCCGCAAGGCGCCCCATCACCGCAGCCGTGAATCCGCTCCCCGTGCCGATCTCCAGGACCCGCTGGCCCGGCATGATGCGGAGATGGTGCAGGGCGCGCACGGTAAAATCGCTACCCTCCATGAACGATCCGCAATCAATGGGGATAGTGCGGCTGGAATAGGCATTCTGGACGTATTGCGGCGGAACGAACTGCGTGCGCGGCGTCTGCTCGACTGCGGTCAGCAGGTCAAGGTCGTTGATGCCTTCCGCCCGCAACCGCAGCACAAGGGCGGCAAATCCCTCTTTCTCGACCATCCGACCTGTCAATCAGCCACTCCGAAACCAAGCGCCTTTGCAACCCTGTCTTGCACGCTATAGTCAGTGAAGTCGAGCTTCAATGGGGTGACGGAAATCTTCCCGGCCTTGAGTGCGGCCAGATCGGTGCCTTCGCGGAACTCCCACTCGCGCTCGCCGAAGCGCAGCCAGTAATAGGGAAAGCCGCGACCGTCGGTGCGCTGCTCCACGGTCAGGCCGAAATTGAGCTTTCCCTGGGCGGTGACGACCATGCCCTGGACATTGGCGGCCTCGCAATCAGGGAAATTCAGGTTGAGGAAGGTGCCATCGGGAAGTTCGACATCCATCAGGCGCTTGATCAGTTCCGGCGCGAAGGACTCGGCCACTTCCCAGCGGATGAGTTCGCCGCGTCTCGACGCCTGGCTGAGCGCGAAGGCGCGCACGCCCTGCAGCGTGCCCTCGATGGCCCCGGCAACGGTGCCGGAATAGGTGACGTCGTCGGCAATATTCGCCCCGGCATTGACGCCCGAAAGCACCAGATCGGGCTTTTCGTCCATGACCTCGCGAATGCCCATGATGACGCAATCGGTCGGCGTGCCGCGCAACGCATAGCGCTTGTCGGCAACCTTGCGCAGGCGAAGCGGTTCCGAAAGCGTCAGCGAATGCGCCAGACCGCTCTGGTCGGTCTCGGGCGCAACCACCCAGACATCGTCGGAAATGGTGCGGGCGATGCGCTCGAGCACCGCCAGTCCCTCGGCATGTATGCCGTCGTCATTGGTCAGGAGAATACGCATCTGATGCCTCCCGGGCGTCTTATGCCCGTTCGATCTTCTTCAGCCCGCCCATGTAGGGCAGCAGGGCGTCCGGGATCGTGATGGTGCCATCCTCGTTGAAATAGTTCTCGATGACGGCGATCAGGGCGCGACCGACCGCGACACCCGATCCGTTCAGCGTATGCACGAACCTGGTCGCCTTGTCTTCCTTGCCGCGATAGCGGGTGTTCATCCGGCGCCCCTGGAAATCGCCGCAGACCGAGCAGGACGAAATCTCGCGATAGGTATCCTGCCCCGGCAGCCAGACCTCCAGGTCGTAGGTCTTGCGGGCGCCGAAGCCCATATCGCCAGTGCAAAGCGTCATGACGCGGTAGTGCAGTCCGAGACGCTTCAGGATTTCCTCGGCGCAGGCGGTCATGCGTTCATGCTCTTCGACCGAGCTGTCGGCGTCGGTGATCGACACCAGTTCGCACTTCATGAACTGGTGCTGACGCAGCATGCCGCGCGTGTCGCGCCCGGCCGAACCGGCTTCGGAACGGAAGCAGGGAGTGAGCGCAGTGAAGCGCAGCGGCAGCTTGTCCTGATCGAGGATCTCCTCGCGAACGAGGTTGGTCAGCGGCACTTCCGCCGTCGGGATCAGCCAGCGACCGTCCGTCGTGCGGAACAGATCCTCGGCGAACTTCGGCAACTGGCCGGTGCCATACATCGCGTCGTCACGCACCAGAAGCGGCGGCTGCACTTCCATGTAGCCGTGCTCGGTGGTGTGAACGTCGAGCATGAACTGGCCGAGCGCCCGCTCGAGGCGCGCTAGCTGGCCCTTCAGGATCGTGAAGCGCGACCCGGCGATCCGCGCGGCACCCTCGAAATCCATCCAGCCGAGCGCTTCGCCGATTTCGAAATGCTCCTTGGGCTGATGGTTCCAGGTCGGCTTGTTGCCCCAGGTAAGCTTGACGACATTGTCCTTCTCGTCGCTGCCGACAGGCACGTCGTCCATCGGAATGTTCGGAATACGCGACAATGCGTCATTGAGCGCAGCCGTCAGTTCGCGTTCCTGGTCTTCCATCTCGGGAAGCGTATTCTTCAGGTTGGCAACTTCGGCCTTCAGCCTGTCAGCGAGCTCGACGTTCTTCTGCGCCATCGCCGCACCGATCTCCTTGGAGGCGGAATTGCGGCGCGACTGCATTTCCTGCAGCGTGGAGACGACGGAGCGGCGTTTTTCATCGAGAGCAATGAGCGTGTCCGAAAGAGGTGCTGCGCCGCGCTTTTCCAGCGCCGCGTCGAGGGCTGCAGCATTCTCGCGAATCCATTTGATATCGAGCATCGTCGTTCCAGGTCGTTGAATAGGTTGATATCTCCGGCCACGGCCTGACCTAGCCGCAAAGCCGGAGTGATCTCGTCGAGGTCTCCCGTGTCGAGGATCCCGGACGTAGCAGGTTACGCGGTGTCGCTGCTGCTTGCTACGTCCGTGGAGCCGGATTCTTCCGAGAGCGCCTGACGGGCCCGCTGGCGCTCGATGAGTCGCGCAGCATAGATGGAAATTTCGTAGAGAAGGATCGTCGGCACCGCAAGGCCAATCTGGGACAGCGGATCCGGCGGCGTCAGCACGGCGGCAACCACGAAGGCAATCACGATGGCGTACTTGCGCTTTTCGGCAAGGCCGTCCGCGGTGACAAAGCCGACCTTGGCCAGGAGCGTGGTGACAACAGGCAACTGGAAGACGAGGCCGAACGAGAAGACCAGCGTCATGATCAGGCCGAGATATTCCGAAACCTTCGGCATCAGCGAAATCGCGACTTCACCCTCGCCCGGCGCCTGCTGCATGGTCAGGAAGAACCACATCACCATCGGGGTAAAGAAGAAATACACCAGCGCCGCACCGAGGAGGAACAGGATGGGCGATGCGATCAGGAACGGCAGGAAAGCCGCGCGCTCGTTCTTATAGAGACCCGGCGCCACGAACTTGTAGATCTGGGCGGCAACCACGGGGAACGAGATCACCATGGCGCCGAACATCGCCACCTTCAGCTGCGTGAAGAAGAATTCCTGCGGCGCGGTGTAGATCAGTTCCGACTTGCTGAGGTCGAGCCCGGCCCAAAGGACTGCCCACTTGTAGGGGATCACCAGATAGTTGAACAACTGCTTGGCAAAGGCAAAGCAGACGACAAACGCCACGAAGAACGCGACGAGCGCCCAAATCAGTCGCCGGCGCAGTTCAATCAGGTGCTCGATAAGCGGCTGTGGCTTGTCCTCGATGTCGCCGCTCATGCGTCGTCCTTCTTCTTCTTGGTTGCGGCAGGCTTCTTTGCCTTTGCTGGCTTTTCCGGCGTTACAGCCTCGGTGGCCGCCGGCTTCGCCTTTCGTGCCGGCTTGGTCGCCGGCGCGCTATCGGCGACAGCAGCGCTGGCCGTTGCGGGAGGCTGCGGCGACGGAGCAGGAGCTGCCGCTGGGACTGCAGTTGCCGGTGTTGCCACCGGAGCCGAAGCAGCAACGGCAGGCGCGGAAACGACTGGCGGGGAATCCGGCAGGCTTACGCTTGGCTCCGGAACGCTGAGAGACGTATCGAGTGCCGATCCGGCATCGGTCTTGCGATCGACGGCGGTAGCCTTCTGGAGTTCGCTCCTGATGTCCTCGCCGGCCTCGCGCAAGGGATTGACGGCGTCCATCAGGGTGCTGACCGGGTTGAGCTTGCGAGCGTCGTCGATCGTGCGACGAACTTCATCGAGATCTGCTTCCCGCATCGCCTCATCGAACTGGCTGCGAAATTCGCCAGCCATGGTGCGAAACCGCGCCGTCATTTTCCCGAACGCTCTAAGCATAGGCGGCAGATCCTTCGGACCCACGACCACAATCAACACGACCGCTATAACTAGCAATTCGGTCCAGCCGATTTCCAACATCGATGCGGCTCCTCAAGCCATGGCGATCCGTTTCCGGACCGCTGATCATAGTGGCTTGATTACTTCGTCTCGTCGGACTTGTGCTCGACAGTCTTGGCCTGATCGGCCGAAGTGTCGTCGTCGGACATGCCCTTCTTGAAACTCTTGATACCCTTGGCAACGTCGCCCATCAGCTCAGGAATCTTGCCGCGGCCGAACAACAACAGCACGATGACCAGAACGATCAGCCAGTGCCACATGCTAAAAGAACCCATATCCTAACTCCTCGTTATGCGTACTCGTGATGTAAGGCCTTTAGGCGTCTTTTTCAAACATTAATATGAAGTCCATATACGCCTTTAATTCGTGGACTTTTACATATACGAAACGCCGCCACCTACTTCCCCGTCAAGGAAGCCTGCGAGCCCGGCTTGCGCCTAAAAAAACGTCGGAACCGATGCCCGTACGCTTCCGGAAAGTGCAATCCCGTCCGGGCATATCGAAGAAAATAATTGTTCACATCTCTCACAGGGATGCGGATTTCTCAAACACCAGAATGTCCTGCTCGTTGATGTTCAGGGTCACATCGCGGATGCCAGGACGCAACTGATCGGCACGCACCCGGGCCCGGACCTGCTTCTCGGTTCCGGGCACGGCGAGGTTGAGGAGTTCGACCACGCCGAGAAAGCGGCGGGAAATGATCCGGGCCGGAACTGTGCCACCTTCCTCGACCACGCCGACGCCGGAAAGCCGGACGGCAATCGAGACCGCCTTCCCCTCCGCAATGCCACGGGCCGACGTCTCGCCGAGCGGCGTTCCCACGCGTCCGTTGCGCACGACGCCCTCGAATTCGTTGATCTCGGAGAAGAACGCGGCCGCAAAGAGATTGCATGGACGGCGATAAAGGTCGTCGGATGTTCCAGCCTGCACCAGCGTGCCATCCTTCAGGAGCGCTATGCGGTCGGCCATGCGCATCGCCTCTTCGGCGTCGTGGGTTACAACGATTGCAGTGGCTCGCGTCTCGCGCAGGATGGCCAGCGTATCGGCGCGGATCGTGTCCTTGAGGCGCGAGTCCAGGCCCGAGAACGGCTCGTCCATCAACAGCACCTCCGGGCGCGGCGCCAGGGCGCGGGCAAGCGCCACGCGCTGCTGCTCGCCGCCCGACAGCACATGCGGGTACTTCTGGGCATAGTGCGCGAGCCCCACGCGTTCGAGCGCCACCATCGCCTCCGCAGTCGCTTCCTTCTGCGGGAGCGCCGTCAGGCCGAAGCGGACGTTCTCGATGATCGTCATGTGCGGAAACAGCGCGAAATCCTGAAACATCAGGCCGATGCCGCGCTTTTCCGGCGGCAGGAAAACATTGGCGCCCGAAACTTCCCGCCCGTTCAGGAGCACCCGGCCATGGGTCTGCGCCTCGATCCCGGCGGCGATCCGCAACAGCGTCGTCTTGCCGGAGCCGGATGGACCGAGCAGGCAGAGGACTTCCCCGGGCTCCGCCGTCAGGGTGACGCCCTTGATCGTCTCCTTGCCATGATAGCTGTGGTGGATGTCATCGAAGGTCAGGCGTGCGGCAAAAGTCACGCCTGCGGTGCGTCTGGTTTGCTCCGCCGCCGAGTTTCCCGGATCAGAATGCATGCTCATCGCTCGTTTCGGCCGATCGCGGATCGAGATCCACGACCGGGAATTTCCAGGAGAAAAACATGATCCTATTCGTCCGCTTCACCACGCGGTGTCAAGAGGCCAAGTTCCTCCAGATCGAGCTGAGTGATCGGATCCTCGTCTTCGGCAAGATCATCATTCAGGTGCGGAAGAGGCATGCTGAAGCTGGCGGGTATCCTGCTGGACAACAGCCCTGCCCCTTTCAGCTCTTCCATCCCGGGCAAGTCGCGCAGTTCCTCCAGCCCGAAATGGTCGAGGAAGTCTCTGGTGGTACCGAGGGTTACCGGCCGCCCCGGCGTACGCCGCCGCCCGCGGAAACGGACCCAGCCGGCCTCCATCAGCACATCGAGCGTACCCTTCGAAGTCTGGACCCCGCGGATTTCCTCGATCTCGGCGCGCGTCACCGGCTGGTGATAGGCCACGATCGCGAGAACCTCCAGGGCGGCACGCGACAGTTTCTTGGCCTCGTTCTCGTCGGTGCGGATGACGAAGGAAAGGTCGGAAGCGGTCCGGAACGCCCAGTGATCGCCGACCTGCACCAGGTTGACGCCACGCGAAGCATAGGCGTCCCGCAACTGCCGCATCAGGGTGCGGACATCGACGCCGTGCGGAAGGCGTTCGGCGATGAAGGTTTCGGAAACCGGCTGGGCAGAGGCGAAGACGAGTGCCTCGGCGATCCTCTGCGCTTCATGCAGCACGTGCGGATCGACGGCGCTTCCCGAGGCTGGGTGCTCGGCATCGACCGGTTCATGGGCAAGTTCATGCATATCCGTCATCGGGCCGGGCCTAGTCCGCTATGGTCAGGGGCGCATGGCGCGGTCCCCGCCGCATATAAATGGGCTCGAACGCGCCGTCCTGCCGAATTTCGAGCTTGCCCTCGCGGACCATTTCCAGCGACGCCGCGAAGGCGCTGGCGATAGCGGTGGCGCGCTCCTTCGGCGTCGTCATGTAGCGCAGCAGGTAGTGCTCGAGCGCGGTCCAGTCAGAAATCTCGCCGATCATCCGGGTGAGGATCAGCCGGGCATCGGAGAGCGACCACACGCGCCGGCGCTCGATCGTCACCTGGGTCACCGACTGGCGCTGGCGGAGCGAGGCATAGGCAGTCAACAGGTCGTAAAGGCTGGCATCATAGGCCGACTGCCTGCGGTCGGGGATATGTTCCGGCGCGCCGCGGGCGAACACATCCCTGCCCAGTCGGTCGCGATTGATCAGACGGCTCGCCGCCTCGCGCATCGCCTCGAGGCGCTTCAGGCGGAAAGCGAGCGTCGCCGCCATCTCTTCGCCCGAAGGACCATCGTCGTCCTTTGCCTGCTGCGGAATGAGCAGCTTGGACTTCAGGAACGCGAGCCAGGCCGCCATGACCAGATAGTCGGCGGCGAGTTCGATGCGAATGCGCTGCGCGCTTTCCACGAACTCGATGTACTGCTCCGCCAGCGCCAGAACCGAGATGCGGGAGAGATCGACCTTCTGGGTGCGGGCGAGATGCAGCAGGAGATCGAGCGGCCCTTCGAAACCGGCAACGTCGATCAGCAATGCCGGATCGTCGCTCGTGCGTTCGCTGGCGGGATCCTGCCACAATTGATCCATCGGCGCTGCCGTCGCACCGGATCCATCCGTGACCTTGACCTTGCTCACCAGCGCACTTCCTCTTGCTGCACGAGACGCTTTTCGAATGTCTACCACTTCAGGGCGCGCAAGGGCAGGCTTTTCACACCCTTACGCGCGGCGGGCGGCCATATCAGCGCTCCAGCAGACCTTATGCGACTGCGACGAGGGAATCAAACTCCGCCCTCAGGGCCGCCTCCTCGGCGGCATCGACGGCCAGAAGCGCCTCTTCCACCTTCCGCGCGCGCGCAAGCGCCTGTCCGCTAAGCACCGGCACGTTGGCGACAACGGCGGTCATCTCTTCCATGACGCCGTTGCAATGCAGGACGATATCGCAACCGGCCCCGGCAATGTTCGCGGCGCGCTCGCCGAGCGTGCCCCTGAGCGCGTTCATCGAGCTGTCGTCGGACATCAGCAATCCCTCGAAGCCGATATAGCCGCGGATGATCTCATCGATGACGATCCGCGACGTGGTTGCCGGGTTCGACGGATCGATCGCCTTGTAGACGACGTGGCTGGTCATTGCCATCAGTTCGTCCTTCATCGCAACGAAAGGCACGAAGTCATGGGCCTCGAGTTCGGCACGCGAAGCCTCGACCACAGGCAACTCATGGTGCGAATCCACCATGCCGCGACCATGACCGGGCATGTGCTTCATGACCGGCAGGACGCCGCCTGCCTTGAGCCCCTCGGCGGCGGCGCGTCCCATCTCCGTCACAGTGACCGGATCCGAGCCATAGGCGCGGTCACCGATGACGTTGCTGCTGCCCGCAACCGGCACGTCGAGCACCGGCAGGCAGTCGACATTGATGCCGAACGATTTCAGGTCGAAGGCGTGGAGCCGCGACATCAGCCAGGCGGCTCGGATCCCCGCCTCCCGGTCCCGGCGATAGAGTTCGCCCAGTGCCTGTCCGGACGGATAACGCGCCAGAATCGGCGGACGGATGCGCTGCACGCGCCCTCCCTCCTGGTCGATCAGTACGGGCGCATCGCGACCGACGCAGTCACGCAACGCAGCGACGAGGTCGGAAATCTGCGCAGCCTCGCCGATGTTTCGCCCGAAAAGAATAAACCCCCAAGGCTGCTCTGCCTTGTAGAGCGCGATTTCGTCGGGAGTGAGGGTCAGGCCATGGCAGCCCAGGATCATCGCTTTAGATTCTGTCATGCCATGAATCATAGTGATGCGACCGGAAACTTGCGAGTGAGGTCCCGCAGCATTCACAATAAAAAAGCGGCGGGAAACGTTCCCGCCGCTTGTTGATGGATCAGGCCTCAACCTATTTCGCAATGAGGCAGCTTCCGCCCGCGGCGCGATAGCGCTCGCAGAGTGCAGCCGCTTCATCCTTGGTGCCGCCCGGGATACGGACGCGATAGAACGTGCCCCTGCCCGGAATATCTGCCTGCTTGATGTCGACGCCGCGTCCCGCGATGATGCTGGGGAACTTCCGCGACAGGCTGTCGTAGGACTTGCGCGCCTCGGCTTCGGACGGAAGCGAAGCAACCTGCACGTAGTAGGTACCCGGAGCGACGCTCGCCACCTGCTGAGCCGGCTCGGCAGCAGCCGGAGCACTCTGCACGTTGCCCTGGTCCGTAACCGTGCCGACGACGTTTACCGGCTGTTCGGCGGGGCGTGCGGCAGGTGTCGGGGCATTGCCACCGACCGGGCTGGTGGTGACCGTGCGAACCGGTGCCGGCTCGCCGACATTGCTGTTGGCGACCTCGGACAGCACCTGATCGGACGCGGAAGGTTCCTCAGCCGGAGCGCTCGCGCGCAGATCGGCCGCCGGGGCCGTGTTCACCACCGGCTGCGCCGGCTCGACATTGCTCTCAGCAAGGGCGGGACGATTGCGCTCGACCAGCTCCGCCTCGGCGGCACCCGGCTTCGGCATTTCGGCAGCTGGCGCCAGGGCAACTTCGGGCTCCGGTTCCGACAGCGTTTCGCGGGCGACGATCGTGCCATCCGGCTTGACGATCATGCTGCGCACCTTGCGGGCGGCAACGCCTGCCGGGGTATTGTCCTCGGGCACTGCATCGGCGCCGTTCGCCGAAGGCAGCAGACGCTCGTCGACCGTTTCGCCGGCAGGCGTAGGTACGACGCCAAGATCATCCTCGGCCCCCTCGAGAGGCAGGCTTTCCGGAATCAGGGTCCGCTGGACGACATCAATCGGCTCCTCGGTCGAAGAAACCAGCTTTTCCTGCTTCGGATCACCGACGCTTGCGCCGGCGACGCGATCGTAGACCGCCTTGTCCTGGTTGGGCACCGTCTTGCCGCCCGGATTTTCAGGAACGATCTTTACCGGATCCTTGTCGGCGGCAATGACGATCGGGCCATTGCTCGACGTCCCGGCCGCATCACCGAAGAACCAGCTGTAGGCGCCATAGGCCGCACCACCGCCGACCACCAGAAGCGAGGACGCGAGCAGCATGCCCTTGAGCGAACGCGTGCGACCCTTGCGGGCGCCGGGCAGGCCCGGATCCAGCGTCATCTTGGTAACATGGAGATCGTCGTCCTGCGGCTCGTTCATGGTCTGGCGGAAGTCTTCCTCCAGAGCCTTTTCGAAAACATCGAAATCGTCGGGAGCACTCTGCTGCGGCTTGCTGTTCGCCGCCGCCCACGCAGTTGCACCCGTAGCGACAGCACCCGCGGCCACGGCAGCAGCACCAGCCGGCTCGGCAAGGTCGTCATGGTTCGGCGCGTCGAACAGGTTCGCCATTTCGGCGTCGATATCGATATCGTATTCCGGTGGCAGCGCGACCGGCTCTTCCTTCTCGATGACGGGCAGTGCCGGAACGTCGAGTTCGGCAATCGCTTCCGGCCGCTCCTCCGGCTCGGCGATCAGCGCGGGATCGAAGGGAAGCGCAACGCTTTCGGCCGGAGCCCGCGGTGCCGGAGCTGCATTCGCAAAGACATCGTCATGACCGCCATAGGCAGGCTGAGCCGGGATCTGTGCGGCGGCGCTTGCCGCAGCGGCAAACGGCGCGTCCCAGATCGAATGTGCCGGCGGGGCAGCAGCAACGATCGGCGCCAGCGCTACCGGCATCGCTGGTGCCGGCACGGGTGCAGGCTCGGGGGGAGCAACCGCTCCATCAAAGTTCATGTCGGAAAGTTCAAGCTCGATACCATCGAGGTCGAGTTCGAATTCGGCGAAATCGGCATCCGCTGCCACCGTCCGCGGATTTTCCGGAGCGGGCGTGAAAGCAGGCGGAATGGTGACGGGAGCGGCAGGAGCCGGAAACAGGTCCACTGCCGGTTCGTAGCGGGGCTTCACCGCGCCCTGCGCCGGAATGGCGTAGCGCTCGACATCGGCCAGCAGGTCGTCGAAATCGCCGTGGCGGGTAACGGCCGGCTGACTGGCGTCGACGGCAATTTTCGGCGCGACGGGCGCAGGCGACGGGCTGACGCCCTCCATATACTGCGCGGCGAGTTGGTCGGCGTCGATGGCGAAATCGAGCTCGGGCAGTTCGGGCGTATAGTCAACGGACGGCCCGCGCGCACCCGATACTTCCGGAGCCACATCGAGGTTGGCAGGCACGACAGGCGCCGGCTCAGGCTCCACCGGTTCACCGGCAGGCTGATGAGAGGCTACGTTGAAATTCGCAAGAGGCATGCGAAAACGCGCCGGTTCGCTGGCGGGCAGCAGCGGAACAACGGAAGCGGCCGGAGCCACAGGCTCGACCTCGGCAATCGACTGCTCCAGTTCGTCTGCCAGATCCTCCAATGCGAAATGCGGCTCGTATGCTGCCGGTTCCACCGGGGCAACAAGGCTCTGGTGAGCATAGCCGGATGCGTCAGGCGCAGCAGCATAGCCGTCATCCGTGGGATACGACGGATTTTCCGGCTCGGACGAAGCAAAGTGATCGCCTTCCGGAAGCATCTCCTGGTACTCGCTCGCCGGCACGTCAGCAGCAAGTTCTGCCTCGAGCAGTTCCTCGATCGGGAACGTCTCCTCGTAGGACGGAGCGGCAGCAACCGGCGTCACCGGTTCCGGTGACGGCTCGGCCGCAGGCACGAACGAGACGTGCTCCTGCGGCTGCTCGACCTCGGCCGGCGCATAGGCAGCGAACTCTTCCTGCACCGGCGCGGCGCGCGGTTCATGGAGCGGAATTTCATCGACCGGATCGAGACGCGGAGAATCATAGAGCGCGAACTCGCGCTCCAATTCGTCTTCCAGTCCGAAGTCTGCTGGCTGGGTGGCGGCGGCAGGCTGGGCTACCGCAGGCTGCGGTTCCAGCACCGGTTCGTGGCGGGTAACGGGAAGCGGCGCGACCGGAGCAGCCGGTCGCGTCTCAAAACCGACGATGCGGGCGAGTTCAGCAAGCGGATCATCGTCCGCGAAGAATTCCTCGTTTGTGCTCCCGCTCAACGCGAATTGTTTTTCAGCCATTCCCTTTTCCACTTGCAAATATCATACCGGTACTTGCCAGCTTAATGTGGGTAAATGGTGACAACTATCGCATCTCCTCCGGCGCATTGGTGCCGGCGATGGTCAATCCCGACTTCAACACGGAAGCGACAGCATGCACCAGCCCGAGTCTGGCAATGCTCAATTCTCTATTCTTATCGTTAACAAAACGTAATTCCGGATTTTCCTTACCCTTGTTCCAGTGCGCATGGAAGGAACTAGCCAGATCATAGAGATAAAACGCGATGCGATGCGGCTCCTGAGCCAAAGCTGCAGCTTCGATGACTCGCGGATATTCTGCAAGCTTTCCGACGAGCTGAAGTTCGCTCGGATCGGTAATCATGCCATTGACCGCCCCGGCGAGATCGAGCTTTGCGATATCGAGATCGGGGAATGCGTCCTTTGCCTGACGGAACACGGACATGCAGCGCGCATGGGCATACTGCACGTAGAAGACCGGATTGTCCTTCGACTGCTCGGTGACCTTGGCAAAGTCGAAATCGAGCGGCTCGGAGTTCTTGCGATAGAGCATCATGAACCGAACCGGATCGCGACCGACTTCGTCGACCACCTCGCGGAGCGTGACGAAATCGCCGGACCGCTTCGACATCTTCACCGGTTCGCCGTCGCGGAACAGCTTGACGAGCTGGCAGATCAGCACGGTCAGCTTGGCCTTGCCTTCCGAAACCGCGCGAGCGAGCGCCTCGAGCCGCTTGACGTAGCCGCCATGGTCGGCGCCGAGCACGTAGATCATTTCATTGAAGCCGCGGTCGAACTTGTCCTTGAAGTAAGCAACGTCGGCGGCAAAATAAGTATAACTTCCATCGGACTTGATCAGCGGACGGTCGATATCGTCGCCGACCTCGGTCGAACGGAACAGCGTCTGCTCGCGATCTTCCCAGTCTTCCGGCAACTGCCCCTTCGGCGGCGGCAGGGTGCCCTTGTAGACGTGACCCTTGAAGGTCAGGTCGTTGATTGCGGTGCGGATAGCGGCGCCGCCATTGGCATGCAGGGTCCGCTCGGAGAAGAACACCTCGTGCTTCACGTTGAGGGCATCCAGATCTTCGCGGATCATCGCCATCATCGCATCGATCGCCCGCTCCTTGACGATCGGCATCCACTGGTCTTCGTGCATACCCCGGAGCTTGGTGCCGAATTCGTCAGCCAGCGCCTTGCCGACCGGAACCAGATAGTCGCCCGGATAAAGGCCGGCCGGAATGGTCCCGACATTCTCGCCGAGCGCTTCCCGGTAACGCAGGAAAACGGACCGCGCCAGCACGTCGATCTGGGAACCGGCATCGTTGATGTAGTATTCCTTGGTAACGTCCCAGCCGGCGAACGCCAGCAGATTGGCGAGCGTGTCGCCGACAACGGCACCACGGCAATGGCCGACATGCATCGGGCCGGTCGGGTTGGCGGATACATATTCGACGTTAACCTTGCGGCCCGTACCGAGTTTGGAGCGGCCGTAGTCCGTTCCGGCCGTAATCATCGACGTCAGCAAGCGCTGCCAGTAACCGACAGCCAGGCGGATGTTGATGAAGCCGGGACCTGCGACGGAAATCTCGGCAATATCCGGATCCTCGCCGAGCTTTGCGGCGATGATGTCGGCAAGAGCGCGCGGATTCTGACCGAGGGGCTTTGCCAGCACCATGGCGGCATTGGTGGCCACTTCACCGTGACTCGGATCGCGCGGCGGTTCGACACCTACGCGCCCGAAATCGATCTCGGATCGCTTTTCCTTGACGATATCAATCGTTTCCAGAGCGTTCTTAATCCGGTTTTCGAAGTCAGTAAAAAGGTTCATGTCGTTATCCCACGCATTGCGGCACCGATCTGCCTCGGGTTCTGCCCGTGTTGGTCCGCCGCTGCCTACCGCAAATCAGGGGTATGGTCAAACAAGCGGTTATGGGCCCGGATGGCGAAGGTATCGGTCATGCCGGCCAGATAGTCACCAACATGCCGCGCCTTGGCGGCTTCGCTAAGACCCGCGATGTGATCCACCCAGTAGTGGCTCTCCATCAATTGCGGATCCTTCATATAGGTCGAGAACAGATCCGTTACAATCTGGGCGGCGCCTGCGCGAATCCGCATGACCTCCGGATGCCGGTAAATCCGCTTGAACAGCATCTGCTTTATCTGGCGATCCGTCTCGGCCATGGCGTCGGAGAAGGTGGCGATTGCCAACCCCGCCTGGCGGACGTCGTCGGCCGACTGCGGCTTGACGCGCTGCAGCCGCTCCTGCGACACGGCGATCACGTCCTCCACCATGCGGGTAATCTGCCGCCGCATGATCTCATTGGTGAACCGCGCCGGCTCAAGGGCGGGATAGCGCTCGCTGACCTCGGCCATCAGGCCGGCAAGGAAGGGCACCTCCTCGAGCATCTCATAGGTCAGGAAACCGGCGCGCAGCCCATCGTCGATATCGTGGGTGTTGTAGGCGATGTCGTCGGCGATGGCGGCGACCTGCGCTTCGAGGCTGGCGAAACTTGCAAGCTCGAGATCGTGGATCTCGCAATAGTCGAGAATCGGCTGCGGCACGGGACCGCGCGTACCCTGCCCGTCCCAGGTCAGGAGCGGACCATTGTGCTTCACCAGCCCCTCAAGGGTCTCCCAGGTCAGGTTGATACCGTCGAACTCCGCATAGCGCCGCTCGAGCTTGGTGACGATCCGCAGCGACTGGGCGTTATGGTCGAAGCCGCCATAGGGAATGAGCATTTCATGGAGCGCATCCTCGCCGGTATGGCCGAACGGCGTGTGGCCGAAATCGTGCACGAGCGCCACGCCTTCGGCGAGATCCTCGTCGAGCCGCAACGCCCGGGCAAGCGCTCTGGCGATCTGGGCCACCTCGATCGTATGGGTCAGGCGCGTACGGTAGTGATCGCCATCATTACCGATGAATACCTGCGTCTTGTGCTTCAGGCGACGGAATGCGGTGGTGTGAACAATACGGTCGCGGTCCCGCTGGAAATCCGAGCGCGTCGGGCTGGATGTCTCGGGATAAAGCCGGCCGCGACTTGTCCACGGATCTGCTGCATAGGTCGCCCTGTTGTCTCCGCCGAAACCGAGTGCGTGCCTGTCTATGGTCATCGTGTTCCCTGCCCTGGCGTCGTCCTGCCCATTGACGTCCATCTTCCGCCTTCATACCTATAGATCGGAGCGCAGCAAAGCACAGATCCCGGAGGCACCGGCAAGCATTACCATGGCTGCCACCGGCGTCGGAACAATGATTAGACTTTTCAGTGACTTGAGGCGCATGTACCTATGACCCGCAATCTCTCCGGGCCTTGACCCCGGCAGGAGGCATGAATGAGCGAAACCAATGTAACCCTGTCCGATTCGGCCGCAAAGCGGATTGCAGCGATCCTCGGCAACGAGAGCGGCAAGAGCGCGATGCGCGTTTCCGTCGAAGGCGGCGGCTGTTCCGGCTTCTCCTACAAATTCGACCTTGTCGAAGCGCCCGAAGCTGACGACGTCGTCGTGCAGAAGGGCGATGCCAAGGTACTGATCGACAAGCTGTCGCTGATCTACATGGCCGGCTCGGAAATCGACTTCATCGACAATCTGATGGGGCAATCATTCCAGATCAAGAATCCGAACGCGGTAGCGAGCTGCGGTTGCGGCACAAGTTTCTCGATCTGAACGGCTCCGAGCACAGCACAATTCGCAAAACGCATGATCGGCCGGAAACCCGGCCGATTTTTTTGTGTGGCGACCGGCAAGATGCGAGATCCCGACAAATCCGTGCCGATAGCCGGTGGCAAAATCCGTCGCTTGCGCTATGAAGAGGGCAGTACGAAGGGATATCAGGCATGAAGATCGCCACCTGGAACATCAACGGCGTAAAAGCGCGCATCGACAACCTTTGCCAGTGGCTGCAGGATGCAAACCCCGACATCGCCTGCCTGCAGGAGATCAAGTCGATCGACGAGTCGTTCCCGCGCGCAGATATCGAAGCGCTGGGCTACCATGTGGAGACGCACGGCCAGAAAGGCTTCAACGGCGTAGCTCTGCTGTCGAAGGTTTCGCCGGACGAGGTCAACCGCGGACTGCCGGGTGACGACAGCGACGAGCAGGCCCGGTTCATCGAAGGCGTATACACCGTCAAGGGCGGCGCCATTCGCGTCTGCTGCCTGTACCTTCCGAACGGCAATCCGCCCGACGATCCGGTGAAGTATCCCTACAAGCTTGCATGGATGGAGCGCCTGAAGCTCTTTGCAGAAGACCGGCTGCAGCTCGAAGAGCCGCTCATTCTCGCCGGCGACTACAACGTCATTCCCGAACCCTACGACTGCCATGACCCGCGGGTCTGGGCCGGCGACGCTCTCTTTCTTCCGCGCACCCGCGAGGCATTCCGCCGCCTCGAGAACATCGGGCTGATCGAGGCCGTCAGGGCAACGACGGATGCCGCTAAACTCTATACGTTCTGGGATTACCAGGCCGGCGCCTGGCAGAAGAACAATGGCATCCGCATCGACCATCTCCTGCTGTCGCCGGAAGCCGCCGACCGGCTGCAGTCGACCGCGATCGAGAAGCATGTGCGCGCCTGGGAAAAGCCGTCTGACCACGTGCCCGTCGTTGCGCACTTCGACTTCGAGTTCTAGAAAAACAAGAGCTTCCCGGCAGTACGGGCAGACTCGCGCCGGGAGCGGCCAGTTCCTGGCCTATTCGATGCCGCGATCGATATCCTGCGCGAGCGCAATGGCGACGCGGCGGTCCTGCTCTGTTGCAACGGAAAACGCCTGCTCCTGCAGGGACTGCATCCAGCCCAGATCCTTCGGATGACACTTGTTCAGCGCCGCCGTCATGAAAGCCAGTCCGCGGGCCGTCTGCCCTTCCTGGAAAATCACGTTGCCGAAGATGGCCATGGCACCGGCATGACCGCTCTTGCGCGCCTGGTTCAGCCACTTCTTGGCCTGCTGGGCATTGCTCTTGCCGCCCTCGCCCGCCAGAATCATCTTCGCAAGCTGGAACTGCGCCTCGGCGACGCCGAAGGCTGAGGCCGCCTGGAAATAGAGTTGCCGGGCCTGGGTCAGGTCTGCCTTGACCGGACTGCCGGGAATGCCATTGCGATAGTAGCTCGCCAGCGAGAGCAAGGCATTGACGAAGAAACCGGTATCCTCCGAACCCGGCTCGACACCCTGGCTGGCGATTTCGCTATAGATCTTGAATGCTTCGAAATCGTTCTGGGCGACGCCGTCGCCATAGGCGTACATGTTGGCCAGTGCCCAGCGTGACCCGGTGTGCCCCTTCTCGGCCGCATATCGATAAGCTTCGACGGCATCCTCTTTCTGACCGTTCTTGTAGGCCTTGAAGCCGAATTTGAACAGGTCGAAAGGCCCCGCCTCCTTGGTGATCCCGGAATTGATGTCGAAAGCATTGGCGCGTTCGGCGAGCCCGCCGCCGATAGCAAGCGAGACACCAACGACCAGAATTTTGGCTGACACACACTCAAGCTTCAACATGATCGCTATGTCTTCTTTCGCTTCCCGCTACGCCATGCAATGCCTGCCGCGTCGGTATATTTTCCGTGGAACGCCGATCCGTCACGCCTCGGCAACATGTGCCTGCAATGCTGTGGCTCGACTGCCCATTTGTCCGAATGCTGCCGCGGACGATGGTGCGACAATGCAACGTCCCTTGACGATTGACAGCAAGATAAAACCCGTTTCCGGCAAGACTTGGACCAATTTCCGGAGCTGCGATGGCGCATTCGCGCCAAAACGGGGAACCCGCCTTGACAACGCGTCCTGCGACGGTACGAGACCGTTCGGACCGGACGTCATATGCACTATGCAACTCTACCATTCTTCTCCAAAACACGGAACCAACTGCGGGGCCGGGCCTTTCTGATCGTATCGCTGCGCCCCGTTTGTGGCGGGAAGTAGACAAATTGTCTCGGCACACGCATCAGGAAAATACTTGCACAAAAGTGTTGCTGAATCGTCACAAAATCATGGACGATTTTTAGCAGGTACGCATCTGTCCCGATTGCCACGGCGATAAAGCATGCTCCAGCATCACATTGAAATCGTATAATTTTCCTTACCTTGTCTACGCACCGAATGACGCGGCCGCAGATCCCAAAAAACCCCGGCCTTAACCGGGGTTCGATGGTTTCAGGATATCCTTGCGGACCTCAGAACGTGACCTTCACGAAGCTCGACAGCGCGCCGACTACGTCGTTGCCGAAGTCGTAGGACACACCATGACCGATAGGCTTGCCGTTGAGGGTCGTCGGGTTGGATTCACCGCTCTTCCAAAGACCGATGGCACCGGCCAGACGCAGCTCGATGTTTTCGCGCGGCTTGTAGGAAACGCCGGTGCCGAGCGTCCAGAGGTCGGTCTGGTAGCCATAGCCGTGGCTCGTGCCACGATCCCAGGTCAAGCTGATGGCGCCGGCCCACTGATCGTTGAACTTGTGGCCGATACCGGCGTTGATGGTCCAGCCATCACGATACAGAAGATCGAGCGAGGTCACTTCCGTCGAGCCACCCGAGGTGCACGATGCCATGCCCTTCGTAGCCGTCGGGCAGACGGCAATGCTCTGCAACTGGCTCCAGTC
>JAEWPB010000046.1 GCA_023399465.1 Pseudomonadota bacterium | reverse complement strand
CGGCATCACCGGGCCGCATGCAGGCTTCTGCCCGCTCTGGCTGTTCCGCCGCGAAACGGCGCTGACGACGGCCGGGAAACTGGTCGGCGACCTTGCGCGCCGGCTTCCCCAGGGCGCCGACATCGAGCGGATGCACGGCTTGATGGAAGCAATCCGCAAGCGCGTCGAATACAAGCCGGGGGCGACGGGCACGGAAACGACGGCCGAGGAAGCGTTGCAGCACGGTGCCGGCGTCTGCCAGGACCACGCCCATGTCTTCATCGCCGCCGCCCGCACGCTCGGCCTTCCCTCGCGCTACGTCTCGGGCTACCTGATGATGCCGGACCAGCCGCAGCAGAGCGCCACCCATGCCTGGGCCGAGGTGCATGTCGACGGTCTCGGCTGGATCGGCTTTGATCCCGCCAACGGCATCTGCCCCGATGCCCGCTATGTCCGCGTCGCCACCGGGCTCGACTATCGCGATGCGGCACCGGTCTCGGGCCTGCGCATCGGCAACGGCGGCGGCGAGAACCTTTCGGTCACTATCAGCGTCGAGAACAACGGCCAGATGCAGACGCAGAGCCAGTAGGTTTGCGCCGGCACTGATATGGGGATCGGGGCCTGTCTGGCGGCCCCGGTCCGTTTTTGTCGATCAATGGCTGTCGCGATCCATCGGGATGTCCGCGCCGCGACTGCCGACGAGAAAGTCGAGGTCGGCGCCGGTGTCGGCCTGCATCACCGTCTTGACGTAGAGGCCGCCATAGCCGCCGCTCAGCGGCTTGACCGGATTGACCCAGGCGGCGCGGCGGCGCTCCATCTCCTCGTTCGAAATCTCCAGGGTGATCGAGCGGTTCGGCACGTCGACGGAGATCATGTCGCCGTTCTCGACCAGTGCCAGCGGCCCGCCGTCGGCGGCCTCGGGCGCAGTGTGCAGGATGACGGTGCCGTAGGCGGTCCCCGACATGCGCGCGTCGGATATGCGGATCATGTCGGTGACGCCCTTCTTCAGCACCTTCGGCGGCAGCCCCATGTTGCCGACCTCGGCCATGCCGGGATAGCCCTTCGGACCGCAGTATTTCAGCACCATGATGCAGGTCTCGTCGATGTCGAGATCGTCGCGGTTGATGCGGGCGTGGTAGTCCTCGATGCTTTCGAACACCACGGCGCGGCCCCTGTGCTGCATCAGGTGCGGCGACGCCGCGGACGGCTTCAGGACGCAGCCCTTCGGCGCGAGATTGCCGCGCAGCACCGCAATGCCGCCCGCCTGGGTCAGCGCCTTTTCAGGCGGCACGATGACATCGTCGTTATAATTGACCACATCCTTGACGCCGTTCCAGATCGTATCGCCGGTGACGGTGATGGCCTCCTTGTGCAGAAGGCCCATCTCACCGACCGCCTTGATAACGACAGGCAGGCCGCCGGCATAATAGAACTCCTCCATCAGGTACTTGCCCGACGGCTGCAGGTTGACGATGGTCGGAACCTCGCGGCCAAGGCGATCCCAGTCGTCGAGCGTCAGATCGACACCGATACGGCCGGCAAGCGCCAACAGGTGCAGCACGGCATTGGTCGAGCCGCCGACGGCGCCGTTGACGCGGATGGCGTTCTCGAAGGCCTCTTTGGTCAGGATGTCCGAAGGCTTCAGGTCCTCCTTGACCATATCGACGATGCGGCGGCCGGAAAGCTGCGAGATCACCCGGCGACGCGCATCGACGGCGGGGATCGCGGCATTGCCGGGCAGTGTCATGCCGAGCGCCTCGGCCATCGACGCCATGGTCGAGGCCGTGCCCATGGTCATGCAGCTCCCCGCGGAGCGGGCCATGCCCTGCTCGGCATCCATGAACTCCTCGAGGCTCATCTCGCCCGACTTCACCATTTCAGAAAACTGCCAGATAGCCGTTCCCGAGCCGACGTCCTTGCCACGCCACTTGCCGTTCAGCATCGGGCCGCCGGAGACGAGGATGACAGGGACATCGACGCTCGCCGCGCCCATCAGCAGGCTTGGCGTCGTCTTGTCGCAGCCGCCGAGCAGCACGACGCCGTCGACCGGGTTGCCGCGGATCGCCTCCTCGACGTCCATGGCGGCAAGGTTGCGGAACATCATCGCGGTCGGGCGCAGCGTGCTTTCGCCAACCGAGAACACCGGGAACTCGACCGGAAAGCCGCCGGCTTCATAGACGCCGCGCTTCACCCGTTCGGCGAGATCGCGCAGATGCGCGTTGCAGGGCGTCAGCTCCGACCAGGTATTGCAGATGCCGATGATCGGCCGCCCGTCGAAGGTGTCGGCCGGCAGACCCTGGTTCTTCATCCAGGAGCGGTGCATGATGGCGTTCTTGCCGGTTCCGCCGAACCAGTCCTGGGAGCGCAGCTTGCGCGGCCATTCCGCTTTCTTCTTCATGGTCATGTTCTTTCCCCTGATCGTCACAGCTGACGAACGACGATCTCTTCCTCGCCGGCGACGGCGAGCTTATTGCGGAGCGCCAAGCCGAAATCGGAGACCTCGATCTCGAACTCGTCCCCCGGTTGCGGCTTGATCCCATCGGCAAAGGACAGCGTCGCCGTGCCGAACATGTGGACGTGGATGTCGCCGGGCATGCGGAAGAGGCCATACTTGAAGTGGTGATATTCGAGATTGGCGAAGGTGTGGGACATGTTGTCCTCGCCCGACAGGAACGGCTTTTCCCATATCACCGCGCCATCGCGCCTGATCCGCGACGTGCCGCGAATGTCGCCGGGTGGCGTGCCGATGCGGATTTCCGGGCCAAAGCTTGCCGGGCGCAGCTTCGAATGGGCGAGAAACAGGTAGTTAATGCGCTCGGTCACATGGTCGGAAAACTCGTTCGACACGGCAAAGCCGACCCGGAACGGCGTGCCGTCCTCGGCGATGACGTAGATGCCCGCCATCTCCGGTTCCTCGCCGCCGTCAAGCGCGAAGGGTGGCGAGGTGATCGGCGCGCCGGGGGCGACCGCCTGGGTGCCGTTGCCCTTGTAGAACCACTCCGGCTGGACGCCCTTCTCGCCGGTCTTCGGCTTGCCACCCTCGAGCCCCATGCGGAACATCTTCATCGAGTCGGTCAGCTTTTCCTCGGCCTGCCCGGTGGTCGACTTGTGCATCGCGTCGCGCGTTGCCGCCGAGCCGAGATGGGTCAGCCCCGTACCGGTCAGATGCACGTGGGCCGGATCCGGATGGGTGATCGGCGACAGGAAACGGCCCTCGGCATAGGCCTTTTCGAGATCGACCTCGTGGCCAAGGCCATGGGCCTCGATCACGACCGCGAGAGACCGGCCGCTGTTGGCAGCCTCCATCGCCAGCGCATAGACGCTGGCGGCGTTCCCGACCACCCGCGCCCGGCCGCCCAGGGCGCGAACGACGACGTCGATCCCGCCCCTTTCGTTCTTGATCTGTGAAATCAGCATTGCATCCGTCCTTCCGCATATCTCGACAGGTCGGACGCGAAGTCCCTTTCCCGGCCTCCCGAAAGGCCGCAGCGCCCGTCATGTAAATTGTAACCGTCCGCTTGCCCGGTCCCGTGCCGGTCAGGCCTTGCTCTTGTTGTAGACATCGAAGAACACCGCTGCGAGCAGCACCGCGCCCTTGACCATCTGCTGGTAATCGATGCCCAACCCCATGATCGACATGCCGTTGTTCATCACGCCCATGATGAAGGCGCCGATCACAGCGCCGGTGATCTTGCCGACGCCGCCGGACGCCGACGCGCCGCCGATGAAGCAGGCGGCGATGACATCGAGCTCGAAGCCGGCGCCGGCCTTCGGCGTCGCGGAGTTGAGGCGCGCCGCGACGATCATGCCGGCGAGTGCCGCAAGCACCCCCATGTTGACGAAAGTGTAGAAGCTCAGGCGCTCGGTGTTGATGCCGGAAAGGCGGGTCGCCTTCTCGTTGCCGCCGAGCGCGTAGATCCTGCGGCCGATGGTCGTGCGGGTGGTGACGAAGGTATAGAGCGCGATCAGCACCAGCATGACGATCAGCACGTTCGGCAGGCCCTTGTAGGAGGAGAGCTGGTAGCCGAGGAACAGGATCGCCGCCGCGATCAGCAGGTTCTGGAACAGGAAGAAGCCGTAGGGCTCGACCTCGACGCCATGGCTCTGGTTGAGCTTGCGGCGACGGAAGGCCATGGCGACAAGGAACAGCGCGATCAGCACCGTCAGCACGATCGAGGTCGAATGGATGGATCCCATGTCGGCGAACTTCGGCACGAAGCCGGTGCTCATCAGCTGGAAGTCCTTGGGGAACGGGCCGACGTTGCGGCCGCCGAGCACCGATAGCGTCAGGCCGCGCAGCACCAGCATGCCGGCAAGCGTGACGATGAAGGACGGGATCTTGTGATAGGCGACGAAATAGCCCTGGACCGCGCCGATCAGCGCCCCGACCAGCAGACAGAGGCCGATGACCACGAGGAAGTTCATGCCCCAGTTCACCGTCATGATGGCGGCGACGGCGCCGATGAAGCCGACGATCGACCCCACCGAGAGATCGATATGCCCGGCGACGATGACCAGCAGCATGCCGAGCGCCATGATGACGATGAACGAGTTCTGCAGCACCAGGTTGGTGAGGTTGACCGCCTTGAACAGGATGCCGCCGGTCACGAACTGGAAGAACACCATGATGACGACAAGCGCGATCAGCATCCCGTATTCGCGGATGTTGTTGCGGATGTAATCGGCGACCGAAACGGTACTCGTCGCCTCCACGGTCTTTTCGGCAGAACTCATTCTCATTTCTCCCCCGAGCGCATGATCGCCCGCATGATCGTTTCCTGGCTCGCCTCGCCCTTCGCCAATTCCGCGACGATGCGGCCCTCGTTCATCACGTAGATCCGGTCGCACGTACCCAGAAGCTCGGGCATTTCCGACGAGATCATCAGAACGCCCTTCCCCTCGGAGGCGAGCTGGTTGATGATGGTGTAGATTTCGTATTTCGCGCCGACGTCGATGCCGCGCGTGGGTTCGTCGAGGATCAGCACGTCGGGACCGGAGAACAGCCACTTCGACAGCACCACCTTCTGCTGGTTGCCGCCCGAGAGGTTCACGGTCTCCTGGTAGACGCCGGAACTGCGGATCCTCAGTCGCGAGCGATAGTCGTTGGCGACCTTCAGTTCCCGGATGTCGTCGATAACAGTCGCGTTGGAGATGCCCTTGAGATTGGCGAGCGTGGTGTTGTGCATGATGTTGTTGTTCAGCACCAGGCCGAGATGCTTGCGGTCCTCGGTGACATAGGCGAGACCGGCATCGATAGCCTTGCGCACGGTGCCGATATCGACCGGCTTGCCCTTCAAGCGCACCTCGCCGGAGATCCGCTGGCCGTAGGAGCGCCCGAAGACGCTCATGGCGAACTCGGTCCGCCCTGCCCCCATCAGACCGGCGATACCGACGACCTCGCCGCGACGGACGTGGATGTTAATGTCGTGCAGCACCTGCCGGTCGGAATGCAGCTGGTGATAGGCGTTCCAGTTGCTGACCTCGAAGATCGTTTCGCCGACCTCAACCTCGCGCAGCGGGTAGCGGTCGTCCATGGCACGGCCGACCATGTTGCGGATGATGCGGTCCTCGCTGACCTCCTCGGCATGGCAATCCAGTGTTTCCACTGTATGGCCGTCGCGCAGCACGGTGATCTGGTCGGCGACCTTGCGCACCTCATTGAGCTTGTGGGTGATGATGATCGATGTCAGGCCCTGGGTCCTGAACTCCATCAGCAGGTTGAGGAGCGCGTCAGAATCCTTCTCGTTGAGCGAGGCGGTCGGCTCGTCGAGGATCAAGAGCTTGACGCGCTTCGACAGCGCCTTGGCGATTTCGACCAGCTGCTGCTTGCCGACGCCGATGTCTGTCACCAGTGTTTCCGGCGATTCCTTCAGGCCCACCTTGCCGAGCAGTTCGCGCGTGCGGTTGAAGGTCGCGGCCCAGTCGATGATGCCGCGCTTCTGCACTTCGTTGCCGAGGAAGATGTTTTCCGCGATCGACAGCAGCGGCACCAGCGCCAGTTCCTGGTGGATAATGATGATGCCGACATCTTCACTGTCGGTGATGGTACGGAAGCGGCGGACCTTACCCTCGAAGGCGATCTCGCCTTCATAGCTTCCGGCCGGGTAGACGCCGGAGAGCACTTTCATCAGCGTCGACTTGCCGGCGCCGTTCTCACCGACGAGAGCGTGAATTTCACCCTGCCTCACCTTGAGGTTGACGTTTTCAAGCGCAATCACGCCAGGAAAACGTTTGGTGATGTTCCGCATTTCGAGAATGATGTCGTTCATGTCGCGCATTCCGGGGGCAGCGCCGCGAAGCGGCCGGGCAAGCGGCGCCGGGGTCCGGCCTCAGCCAGACCCCGGGGCTCGATCTCAGTTGGTGATCTGGTCTTCGGTGTAGTAACCGCTGCCGACCAGAACTTCCTTCCAGTTGTTCTTGTCGACGGCCACCGGCTTCAGCAGGTAGGACGGAACGACCTTGACGCCGTTGTCGTAGGTCTTGGTGTCGTTGATCTCCGGCTCCTTGCCTTCGAGAACGGCGTTGACCATGCCGACGGTGACCCGGGCGAGCTCACGGGTGTCCTTGAAGATCGTCGAATACTGCTCGCCGGCAAGGATCGACTTGACCGACGGCACTTCGGCGTCCTGGCCGGAAACGAACGGCATCGGCTGCTCGGCGGAACCGTAGCCGACGCCCTTCAGCGACGACAGGATACCGATCGACAGGCCGTCATAGGGCGACAGCACCGCATCGACGCGGGCATCGGTGTAGTGGGCCGAAAGCAGGTTATCCATGCGCGCCTGGGCAACGGCACCGTCCCAGCGGAGCGTACCGACCTTCTCCATGCCGGTCTGGCCGGACTTCACGACGAGCTTGCCGCTGTCGATGTGCGGCTGCAGCACCGACATTGCGCCGTCGTAGAAGAAGAAGGCGTTGTTGTCGTCCGGCGAACCACCGAAGAGCTCGATGTTGAACGGGCCCTTGCCGTCGTTGACCCCGAGCGCATCGACTAGCGACGTCGCCTGCTGGACGCCGACTTGGAAGTTGTCGAAGGTGGCGTAGTAGTCGACATTGCCGCTGTCACGGATCAGGCGGTCATAGGCGATGACCTTGATGCCGGCATCGTTTGCCTGCTGCAGCACGTCGGAAAGCGTGGTGCCGTCGATCGAGGCGATGACGAGGACCTTGACGCCCTTGGTGATCATGTTCTCGATCTGCGCGAGCTGGTTCGGAATGTCGTCTTCGGCATACTGCAGATCGACGCCGTAGCCGGCTTCCTGGAGCAGCTTGGCCATGTTGTCGCCGTCCGCAATCCAGCGGGCCGAAGACTTGGTCGGCATGGCGACGCCGACGGTTCCCTTGTCCTGTGCCAGCGCCGGCGTCAGCATCGATGCGACGCCGATGGCCGCAGCCGCCATGTACGAAATAATGGATTTCATCTCTCACTCCCCTTTTCATCGAACCGACGGACGAGAAAACGCCCGCCCCGAAACTGTGGCAGGTCTCGCAATGTGATCCGTGACGTCAAACCCTGGTGGAACCGCGAAAACCTCCTCCCGCGATCCCCACCTGCGTGCGATGTTTTCAGCACACCCGTGCAAGCTGTTATGATTTCGTATAACTGTCAAATAGAATGGATGGCGATAATTATACCGAATTTGGTATAACTATAGAAAAGTCATACTTTTTGGCCCATTGTGAGGGAAAACACCGATGAGCAATGAAGCGGCAGGCTCGCCACTGGCGGTCGGCAAGGACTTATCCACAATCGCCGGGGCGGACGGACTGCTGCGCTCGGGGTTGAAGCTCACCCACCTGCGCATGCTGGTCGCCATCGAGGACTACGGCCAGATCTCGGCCGCCGCCGAGGCCATGCACATTTCGCAGCCGGCGGCATCGCGGATGCTGACCGAGATGGAAGCGATCGTGAAGGCATCGCTCTACGAGCGCGTGGCGCGCGGGGTGGTGCTGACGCCCTTCGGCGAGGCGCTTGCCCGTCGCGCCCGCAAGATCCTGCTCGAGCTGCGCGAGGCGAGCCGCGAGATGGCGGAACTTAGAACCGGCAATGGCGGTTCGGTGTTCATCGGTTCGGTGACGGCGCCGGCGATCAGCCTCGCCGTTCCCGCTATTCGCAAGGTCAGCGCCGCCTATCCCGGCATCGAGATCAACGTCCAGGTGGAGACCAGCAATGTGCTCGCGCGCGAACTGCTGGCCGCGCGCCACGACTTCATCATCGGCCGCGTGCCCGACGACCTCAATCCGCGCCTGTTCGTGGTCGAGGAAATCGGCATCGAGAAAGCCTGCCTGATCGTCCGCAACGGTCATCCGCTGGCGGAAAAGCCGGTCGTCAGCCTCACCGACCTGCCTCGGTTCGAATGGGTGTTCCAGCCGCCGGGCACGCTGCTGCGCCGCACCGTCGAGGACATTTTCATCGCCGGCCGCGTGCCCCTGCCGGAAAACATCGTCAACACCTCGTCGCTGCTGCTGACGCTTGCCGTCGTCTGCAATACCGACGCGATTGCGCCGGTGGCGCTCGACATGGCGCAGTTCGTCTCCGGCCAGAGCTCTCATGCCGGCGAAATCCGCGTCCTCCAGACCGACTTCGAGATCAACGTGAAGCCCTACGGCCTGATCACCACGCGCGAGCGCGCGCTGCCGCCGAGCGCACGATTGCTCTATGACATGATCCTTGCCGAGAGCCGGGCGCTCTCCGCCTGACAAGCCCGGCGCAGGCTGGAGGGAATAAGCTTCGCCTTCCCGTTGGAGGAACGGCGCATGGTATTCGCAAAATCGGTATTCCAGTCGGTGCTGGACCGGCTGCAAACGGAAGACCCGAACGACGGTCCGCAAGAGACCGCAGCCTTTCGCGTGTCGGGGCTTAATAGCGGATTCGTGGTCGAGGGAAGCAGCCACAACACCGCCGCCTTTCACCCGGAAGCGGCCTATCTCGACCTCGCCGGCGATCCAGTGCCCGAAGAACCTGCGCCTGCCGACGAGCCTGCAGCAGCGGAAGAGCCGCAACTGCCGGGGCATCTTGCCCGCCTCCAGCCTGCGGAAATTGCCGAGGATCTCGCCCTTTCCGCCGCCGACACCATCCCGACACTGGCGGAAAAGCGCCGCGCCTTTGCCCGCGCCAATCATCCCGATGGCGTGCACGAGGCCTTCCGGGACAACGCGACACAGCGGATGACGATCGCCAACCAGCTGATCGACGAGGCTATCCGCCGTCTCGAACGCGCTAAGCCGCGCTGACGAGCGGGCGATCGATCACCGATCGCTGTCGTCACCGTCCTCACGCTCGGCGGGAGCGTTCTTTGCTTCCGGGGGAGCCGGATTGAAGGTGAACAGCAGCACATAGGCGGCATAGATCGCCAGCGCCCCGACCAGCACCACCCAGAAAGGTTCGCCATAGGCGACCTCCACCGCCGTCCAGCCCGCGCAGATGCCGACGATCAGCAGACGCACCCAAAGGGGACGATAAATGGGATGGTTCGGATCGATCAGCTGCATTGCGGTTCCCGTCGCGATTGTTGTCTGTAGCGCCTGTTGCCTCAGTTCATAATGCCGTTCAGCCGAATTCGAAAGACCTGGAGTTTAACGTTCCTGCCCCGACCAAAAATCGCAACGCGGCACGGCGGGTCCCGCTTGACGGCAAAGACGAAAACGGAATAAAAATTCCAGCAATGGAATATTTCGGCACTTCCATTCCGAAGTCGACGGAGGCGTTCCCCTGGAGGAGGAGACCGCGCATCCGCAAAACCCCACCCCTCCCGTATTGCATGGCTCGTTCACACCGCACGTCCGGCACCGCCGGCAGATCGAAAGAGATGAAGAAATGACAGTCAGATTTGGTCTTCTCGGCGCCGGTCGGATCGGCAAGGTCCACGCAAAGGCCGTCAGCGGCGATGCCGATGCCCGCCTCGTTGCGGTTGCCGACGCGTTTCCGGCCGCCGCGCAGGCGATTGCCGACGCCTATGGCTGCGATGTGCGCTCGATCGAGGCGATCGAAGCCGCCGACGACATCGACGCCGTGGTTATCTGCACTCCGACCGACACCCATGCCGATCTGATCGAACGCTTCGCTCGCGCCGGCAAGGCAATCTTCTGCGAGAAGCCGGTCGACCTCGATGCCGGACGCGTGAAAGCCTGCCTTGAGGTCGTCGCCAGGACCAACGCCAAGCTGATGGTCGGCTTCAACCGCCGCTTCGATCCGCATTTCATGGCGGTTCGCAGGGCGATCGACGATGGCCGCATCGGCGAAGTCGAAATGGTGACGATCACCTCGCGCGATCCGGGCGCCCCGCCGGTCGACTACATCAAGCGCTCGGGCGGCATCTTCCGCGACATGACCATCCATGACTTCGACATGGCCCGCTTCCTTCTCGGCGAGGAACCGGTCAGCGTCAGCGCCCATGCGGCGGTGCTGGTCGACAAGGCCATCGGCGATGCCGGCGACTATGACAGCGTCTCGGTGATCCTTGAAACCGCGTCGGGCAGGCAGGCGATCATTTCCAATTCGCGGCGCGCCACCTACGGCTACGACCAGCGCATCGAGGTGCACGGATCAAAGGGTATGGTCGCGGCCGAAAACCAGCGTCCCGTTTCGATCGAGGTCGCCAATGGCGACGGCTACACCAGGCCGCCGCTGCACGACTTCTTCATGACCCGCTACACCGAAGCCTATGCCAACGAGATTGCCAGCTTCATCGCCGCGATCGAGAAGGGTGCACCGATCACGCCTTCCGGCACCGACGGGCTGGCCGCCCTTCGGCTTGCCGACGCGGCGCTGCAATCGGTCAGGGAAAAGCGCCAGATCCGCATCGGCTAACGCCGCCAATCGGGCGTTTAATTGGAAACGGCCGGCAGGTCCGGCCGTTTCACGGCGTGTTGCCGACGACGTCCTGGTCGATGATCGCCAGCGCCTGGTTCAAGTGGCCTTCGAAAACCAGCCCCGGCTCGTCCGCGACGATGTCGATCACGGGCATGCCCTCCAGCCGGACGACCTGCGACTGGGCAAGCCCCTCCTCTATCCCCGCCTGCAGCAGGTCGTAATAGCGCGTCCCCGGTCCGGTGATGAATATCGGCATGCGCTCGTAGAGGCTGAGCACCCTCGACAGTCCGTTGCCGAGCGCCAGGCCGGACTGGCGAAAGGCGAAGATGGCATTGCGGCTCCCCTGCCTCGCCTTGAGCGCAAGCTTGTCGAGTTCGGCGATCGGCACGAACTTCGCAGGAACCGTATCCTGCGGCACCTCGAAGGCGGTCCTCAGGATCGCATAGAACCCGGAATAGGCCTCGATGCAGCCGCGTGACCCGCAACGACAGAGCGCACCGCCCGGCACATGCAGCATGTGCCCGAAATTCGGGGCGATCGCCCGCTGTTCACCGCCGCCTTCCATGATCCCGAGGCCGATACTGTGGCCGAGCGACAGCGCGGCGAGCCTCCTCTTGCGGTCCGGCTCCTGCCTTGCCGCGCGTTCGCCGAGCGCTGCCGCAACCAGCAGCGTTTCGTTGCTCAGATGCACCTTGGCCGACCAGCTCGATTGAAGCGCCGCGGCAAAATCGACCCGCTCCTCGCCGAGCACCGGCGACCAGACGAGTTGCGCCCGCTCCTGGTCGACCAACCCCTTGCTGCTGATCGAGATCACCATCACCTTGTCGCGCGAAATCGCGGAGCGTGCGACGAGGCGATCCAGCCCGAGGGAGATCATCGCGGTCAATGCCGATGCGGAAGCCTGCTGGATGGTGCGGGCTTCGGAGAAGCGATCGAGCAGGCGGCCGGAATAGTCGACCAGCGAATACTGCACCGCATCGGACGAGAGGATGACGACGATCAGATAGGCGCAGTCGCGCCGCTGCTCGAACAGCACGCGCGGCCGACCCCGTCCGCTCGGCGCCTGGCTTTCGCTCTTGACGATGATCCCTGCCCGCTCCAGCTCGGCGGTGATCGCCGACACCGTTGCCGAGGACAGACGGGTGAAGTCCGAGATCTCGGTATGCGCCAGCTTCCCGTGGCGTCGCAGAGCCGAAAGCACCAGGCCGCTGTTCTGCTGCCGTACCAATTCGGTGCTGGATTTGGTCAACATCGCGATGCCGCCTCCCCGACTCAGCCGCCTTCTGCTCGTCCCGCCCAGTGCCTCACATGCCTGCCGACGGCAAGCGCAATTGCTCCGTTGACAGTTCCCGGATTCTCTGACATTTAATTTCTCGACTGTCGAGAAAAAATCTTTTGAGGCTTCTGGACAGATGTCGCGGCGACCGGAGAGAGCTCATTGTGAGGGTCGCCTGCTTGTCACTTGGGAGGAAAATATGAAATCGCTTTTGAAGCTGATGGCCGGCGTGGCCATCATTGCAGGCATGCATTCCGTCGCCCAGGCAAAGGATCTGGTCGTCGGCGTCTCCTGGTCGAACTTCCAGGAAGAGCGTTGGAAGACCGACGAGGCCGCGATCAAGGCTGCCCTCGAGGCATCCGGCGACAAATACATCTCCGCCGACGCCCAGTCGTCCGCCGCCAAGCAGTTGACCGACATCGAATCGCTGATCGCCCAGGGCGCCAATGCGCTGATCGTGCTGGCGCAGGATTCCGACGCCATCGGCCCGGCAATCGAAAAGGCCGCAGCCGAAGGTATCCCGGTCGTCGGCTATGACCGCCTGATCGAGAACCCGGCCGCCTTCTACATCACCTTCGACAACAAGGAAGTCGGCCGCATGCAGGCCCGCGAAGTGTTCAAGGTGAAGCCGGAAGGCAATTACGTCTTCATCAAGGGCAACTCGGCCGACCCGAACGCCGACTTCCTGTTCTCCGGCCAGGTCGAAGTGCTCAAGGAAGCTATCGACGCCGGCAAGATCAAGAATGTCGGCGAGGCCTATACCGACGGCTGGAAGCCGGAGAACGCCCAGAAGAACATGGAGCAGTTCCTGACCGCCAACGACAACAAGGTCGACGCGGTCGTCGCCTCGAATGACGGCACCGCCGGCGGCGCCATCGCGGCGCTCTCGGCGCAGGGTCTGGCCGGTGCGGTGCCGGTTTCCGGCCAGGACGCCGATCATGCCGCGCTCAACCGCGTCGCCCTCGGCACCCAGACGGTATCGGTGTGGAAGGACAGCCGCGAACTCGGCAAGCGCGCCGCAGAGATCGCCGCGCTTCTCGCCGGCGGCAAGACGATGGACGAGGTCCCCGGCGTCACCAGCTTCAGCGGCGGCCCGAAGGGCGTCGAGATGAAGTCGGTGTTCTTGGCGCCGATGCCGATCACCAAGGAAAACCTCGGCGTGGTGATCGATGCCGGCTGGATCTCCAAGGACGCAGCCTGCCAGAACGTTGCCGCCGGCAGCGTCGACGCCTGCAAGTGATCCATAGCCGAAGGGCAGCCGTCTGATCCCAAGCGCCGCAGCGGACCGCCGTTGCGGCGTTTGCGCCGATCAGACCGCCGGCAACCGGAAGGCTTCCGGCGCGAAACCAATCGTGATCCAGTGGGGGAGAACGGCAAGGCCATGGCCGATACGACGAATACCACGCAAGTAAACCGCGCCCGGGCGGCCGAGGAAGGCGTCATCCAGCGCTTTTTCCGCGCCACCGAAATCGACACCCGCCTGCTCGGCATGGTCGGCGCGTTGCTGATCATCTGGATTGGCTTCCAGCTCCTGACCGGCAGCCTTTTCCTGACCCCGCGCAACCTCTGGAACCTCTCGGTTCAGACCGCCTCGATCGCGGTGATGGCCACCGGCATGGTGCTGGTCATCGTCACCCGCAACATCGACCTGTCGGTCGGCTCCGTGCTCGGCTTCGTCGGCATGATCATGGGCGTGATGCAGGCAGAGCTGCTGCCGCAGATGATCGGCTTCAACAATCCGGCGACCTGGATCATCACGCTTGCCGTCGGCCTCATGCTCGGCGCCGCCATCGGCGCCTTCCACGGCGTCATCATCGCCTTCCTGAACGTGCCGTCCTTCATCGTCACGCTTGGCGGCCTGCTGGTCTGGCGCGGCGCCACCTGGTTCGTCACCAGCGGCCGCACCGTTGCCCCCATGGACGCCACCTTCCGGCTGATGGGCGGCGGCACCGAGGGCTCGATCGGGGCCACCGCCAGCTGGACGGTCGGCATCATCGCCTGCATCGCCATCATCGCGACGATCGTCCATTCGCGCAACCAGCGCAAGCGCTTCGGCTTTCCCCGCCGGCCGGTCTGGGCGGAATACTTCCTGGCACTGCTCGGCTGCACCCTCGTTCTCGGCGCCGTCACCGTTGCCAACGCCTATCCCTGGCCGGCGAACATCGCCCGCCGCTACGCCGAGGCCCACGGCATCGCCTGGCCGGAAGGCGGGCTGTTCATTTCGCACGGCATTGCCATTCCCGTGCTAATGGCCATATTCATCGGCATCATCATGACGTTCATCTCGACGCGGCTCAGGTTCGGCCGCTACGTCTTCGCCATCGGTGGCAATCCGGAAGCCGCCGAACTCGCCGGCATCAAGACCCGCTGGGTGACCGTCCGGATCTTTGCGCTGATGGGAGCGCTGTGTGCCATCGCCGCGGCGATTTCCACCGCCCGTCTCAACGCTGCCACCAACGCGCAGGGCGAACTCGACGAACTCTACACCATCGCGGCCGCCGTCATCGGCGGCACCTCGCTTGCCGGCGGCACGGGCACGATCGCCGGCGCCATGCTCGGCGCGCTCGTCATGCAGTCGCTGCAATCGGGGATGGTGCTGCTCGGCATCGACAGCCCGCTGCAGCGCATCGTGGTCGGCATGGTACTGGTCATCGCCGTCTGGCTCGACACCGTGTACCGCGCCCGCGCCAAGTAACAGGAGATGGACCAATGACGGAACAACGCACTCCACTCGTGGAAATGAAGAACATCTCCATCTCCTTCGGCGGTATCCATGCGGTCGACAACGCCTCGATCGATCTCTATCCCGGCGAAGTCGTCGCACTTCTCGGCCACAACGGCGCCGGCAAGTCGACGCTGATCAAGATCCTCTCCGGCGCCTATCGCCGCGATGCCGGCGAGATCCTGATTGCCGGGCAGCCGGCCACGATCAACAATCCGCGCGACGCCAAGGGCTACGGCATCGAGACGATCTACCAGACGCTTGCGGTCGCCGACAACGTCGACGCCGCCGCCAATCTCTATCTCGGCCGCGAGCTGCGCACCGCCTGGGGCACGCTCGACGACGTGGCGATGGAAGCCAGGGCGCGCGAGGTCATGGGACGGCTCAACCCCAACTTCCAGCGCTTCAAGGAGCCGGTGAAGGCGCTTTCCGGCGGCCAGCGGCAATCGGTGGCGATCGCCCGCGCCATCCTCTTCAACGCCCGCATCCTGATCATGGACGAACCGACGGCGGCCCTCGGGCCACAGGAGACCGCACAGGTCGGCGAACTGATCAGGCAGTTGAAGAAGGAAGGCATCGGCATCTTCCTGATCAGCCACGACATCCACGACGTCTTCGATCTCGCCGACCGGATTTCCGTCATGAAGAACGGCCAGGTGGTCGGCCACGCCCGCACCGAGGACGTGACCAAGGACGAGGTGCTCGGCATGATCATCCTCGGCAAGTGCCCGGCCAAGGCCATTCCCGGCCCGGGCGCCATGCAGCCCGCCTGAGAAATTTTCCCGGCGACGGGCCCCGCGCGAAACGATCGCTTTCGCGCGGGGCCCGTCTTCGCGAATTTTTCCACGACCAGGCGCCAGCGACTTTATCCGCCATGCCGGCTGCACCCGGCGGCGACGAACGACCAGATCGTCGCCCGCCCTCGCCCGCCTCTTCCCGCACGAGGCCGTCACCAGGAACGACAGGCACGTGCTTCCCGGCATGATCATCCTCTGCAGATGCCCGGCCCGAGGCATCACGCGGCGCGACGACAGGGATCCGCCAAAGGGCTGCTTTAACAGGCGCTTTCACCGCCATTCGGCAGGGAACTCATTTTCCTGAATTTTTCAGATTGATGCGGCGCGAATACTGGGTTAAGAACCGCAGCATCGGACGAACGGCGAGTCACCTCGCCATGAGGCATGCACCCGTAGCTCAGCTGGATAGAGTGTTGGATTCCGATTCCAAAGGTCACAGGTTCGAATCCTGTCGGGTGCGCCAATCTTCTTGATCGCCACATAAATGCGGACTGAGTGCCTGTGGACCTGTCCGTTTCGGACAACTCGAAAAGTCCTCGTCGTATTCCGTTCGATCTGCTTGGCTTGGAGCAGTTCATAAACGGAGACGGCAATGACCCAGGGAAGACTGAATTCAGCTATCGTGAAGCCCGCCAGGGGCTATGACGACGGGGCCATTCTCATCGAGATGGGACTCGGCATCATCGAGGGGCGGTTTCAGAGCGTCACGGATGCTGCCCGGTCGCTTGGGGGCAACGACGAATCCAACATTCATCGCCTCTGCCGGAAGTATCGCGACGGCGAGTACCACAACAAAGCCCTCGCGGTTTACACCGAAGAGGTGGTACGGAGCCGCGGTCTCACTCCACGCCCGGAGTTTGCGGAGCCGACGGAACTCAGGAGATGGCTGATCGGTGAGCTCGGTGTCGTCATCGATGGCTATGCGTCGTACAGCAAGATGCTCGGAGCAAATTCGGACTGCCAGGGCGATCGTTTCTTGTTCGAGGACTACCTCTTCGACTGGGATCGCCACCTCACTCCAAGGGAAGCTGCCGAACAGCTCTTTACAGAGGCAGCAGCGGGAACCCGTTCCTTCTTTGAGAGCAACCTGATCAGGAACGAACACGGCGCCGATGAACATGGTATCACGTGCTTCTATCCCGAGATGCACGTCGGAATGACCATCGACCCGGGAAAAGCCTCTCAAGATCCCGACCTACTTTCGATGGTCGAGCCGGGGGTGTACCGCGGGGAAGACATCACCATTGTTTACAGGAACCCTACGGTTCGTGAGCCGAGGTACGTTGAAACGGAGCACAAGCGGTATCTTACACAGAAGGAAACCTCCGAACACTACCTCCGGGAGCGCGAGTGGGCCTGGCCTGAACAGGAAGACGACCGAAGCCAAGTGCTAGTGGCGGCTGTCTAGCGTTAGAACATGCGGGGCCGCTTTGGCGGTCTTCGTCGGCCGGAGGGGCTGATCGCAGCCCGCGCGGGGATCGCAGGGCTCCTCCGGCCACACAGCCCGTTCAATTCAAACTCGCTCTCCCTCATGGACATTTCTGACCCATATTTTTGGCGCAGACGGCGTTTTTCCTAGGACTCGGCCAATCCAAGGACTCGTTGGAGTTTTATGGTTAAAGAACCGTAAACAGCCGAAATCTCGCTCTGACGAGCCGCCAACCGAAAAGAATAGGGCCGCGCCTTGCCCGATAGAAATACTTCGGAGTTCGCAACCGAATTAGTATCCGGATGCAAATCGTTCGAGCGGTGCAGAATTGGCGCGGAAGCGGATGGTTAATACTTAACGAGTCCTTCGGCCACCCGCTCTTCAGACCGACTGTCGACCGACGCGCGTGTAGCTGGCTCGGGACGACGGATGCCACTTCGAGGATTCAATCCTGTCGCCCAAGCAGCGATCTGCTCATTGCAGCGCTACTTCGTAATCCTCGTCATCCTGCACCTTTTTCAGGAGCGCGACTCCTTCGTGGGACCACTTCCGGGCCATGCTTGAGGCCTTGTTCCCGGTCTTGATCTTGCAGTGATAGCGGTTGTCCGATGACCGCAGGTCGATACCTTTCTCGTCCTTGATCCTGTTCAAGAGGTGGTTCGCTGCCTGCCAGTTCGGCAAGCCGATGCGCTGGGACAACTGCGTCAGCGTGTAGGGGTGAGACTGATTGGGATTGTCGATGACCGTGATCCCCAGAAGCTTCGGAAGGAAATCCTTCTCGCCGGCGACACGTTCCAGGACGTCGTAGTCGACCTGAACGGATCCTGAGGGTATGTCGTGCCGGATCAACTTCATTGTGCGGGCCGCCAGTGCGCGTACCAGCTTCGGATTGATCGAGGTGAGAGCCGACTGGCTCTTCAGCGCCTTGAAGATCCAGTCGAAGTCGTTGGTATGGATAGCACGGATCCGAAACTCCCGCCCTTCGACCGCGAAAATCGACTGATCAGGCGGATGCTTTTCGATGGCTTCCGGTCGCCAGATGATCTGGTAGACGTTGGGTATCAGTCCATTCTCGTCCACGACGAGCTCGCCGATGTCACGGAGGATCGCCTTGACGTTCGGATCATTGAGGCCGTAGCCGACAATGAATACCGGATGCTCCGCGAAGTAGGTCAGCAGTTTTGCCGAGACGTACTTCTTCTTTTCCGTCCACTCGTCGTAGTCCCGCTTGGTGAGCACGATCGACGTGGGATCCGACACGTCTCCGTGGATGTGGAAGATCTCGCCGAAGCTGTTGGTGTTGTATCGCAGGATGGTCTGGCCGCTGATCGGCTCGTAGCCGTCGAACACCTGCTCGAGAAAGAGATCGTAGTTGGTGGTGATGATGGCGTGCGGCTTGATGTCCGCCAGCGCCTCCAGCTCCTTCTGGATCGCCGCATCGTTGATGTCGGCTATTGCCGGCGTGATCTGAGCCACGTGCTGGCAGGCCAAATGCTTGAGGAACGAATCCTTGCTGACCTTGGAGTTGAAGAACCCCTCCGGGAACTCGTCCCGCGCTTCCTTCCATGCCCACTCGAACACCATGTCTGATAGAACAGAACCGATCGCGACAGGGTCGTCGTCATGCTTCTGTCGGAGGTACTCGCATGTGTCGGGGCCGTCGGGTATCCGGTTGAATATGGCCTTCAGGAGTTCGTGCCAGTTGGGGGCGCCGAAATATCTCCTGGACAAGCCGCTGCCGACGAACAGGATCGGCTGGCACTCGAACTCCAGCAGGAGATCGCGCACGGCGGCGTCCGCCTTCTGCCTGTAAGACAATTCCTGCTCCACGACTCACCTCCTGTTTATCCGAGGATTCGATATGAGCGGCGGCGGCGGCCGAGAGGGAGAGCCTCGTGCAGTAGACGCCGACCGGGTTCAGAAATCTTGCCTTCTGTGGGAATCCTCTCTCAGGCGAAAGGCTGAGCGCGCTACGCCGCTACTGTGTCAAATGTATCGAGGAAGGTGCCTATTCCAGGATTTGGTGGAGCGTCTCGAAGTTTTCGACATGCCCCTTCCATGACACGCTCCTGATCGAGGAGAAGTTCACCGCGCACAAGGCGAAATTCCCGTACTTCGGCTTTCATCGGGGCGGCGTCGAGCATCGGCCATCGCTGACCGCACGGGGCTCTGCCTCGTTCGAAGGGTACATTCTACAGAAAATGGGAGCAGTTGCGACCGGCATTCCGAGGCCTATGCTCGACGATCATCCGTTGGATGAGATTCTTTGTATCGTTCCCGCGATCGGCAGACTTCTCGGCAACCCATACTCCCGAAAGACGCCTGCGTCCCGCGTTGAAGACGCTGATGTAGGATTCGAGGCTCTAGGGCGAGACGACGACCATTTCGAAGATCAGGTATCGGCGTGGATCGACGCGCATGTTGACGTGAAGTCCTTCCGCTTCGCGTCCCAAGCCTACCTCGGCCACGCTACCCACATCTGGAATGAGAAGAATGTCCAGCCTGCCCTACAGGAAAAGCTCGTCGCCCTTCTCAATAAGGCCTGTGGGCGTTACGGGTCACTAGGCAGAGCGTTGCGCAACAAGGATCTTGTGGGCATCTTGCCCAACGGCCGGGATGTGCAGCGCGAGCTGGGCGTGACGCAGTATGGACTCGACGTACTGAGACAGAGGCTGAAGATGAAGGTCGAGAGATCCGGCGACGGCGTTATGAAATACACCTCTCAGATAATCGAAGCCCTTGCTAGCGAAATAAAGTCCCTGGTGCCCATCTCGGAAGTTGCGGTCGCGCTCGGTTGTTCCGTCCGCGATGCGAACAGGATCTGTCTTGTCCTTGCCAGGAAAGGATGGCGTGGCGCCGTCGGGGTGCGGGTTGGAGACAAGGTGATCCGGCACGTTTTCCGCTCGGAGCTCGAGACGTTCTTGAACGTTCTTTCCACCCTTCCCGAAAAGCCCGCAGATGCCGAAACGATCAGCGTCGAAAGATTCGTCCGGCAGGCCCGAAAGGCCTCGATTGCTGGCACGATGGTTGGAGTTCTGAGAGGCGAACTCCCGGCCTACAGAGTCGGATCCCAAGGCCTGCGATCCGTCGTGCTTCCACGCCCCCCGAGACGGAAGTTCGGAGGCAAGCCAGCGATCATCGGAAGACGCTTTCTGCCCAAGGACGCGATGCGCGTGACGGAGTTCGTTGCAATAACGGGAATCCCGTCGCCCGGTATTAAATACCTGCTGACAACGGGTCATCTGGCGCTGCTCGCAGGCTCTCCGTTCCTGAGTCGGAGTTCTGCGATCACTTTCCACCAACGATACGTGAACCTTGCGCGATACTCCGCTCTCGGTACGATTATTGTGGGCAATGCCCTCTCGCTCTCCAAGTATGGACTGAAGACGGCGTTCGCATACCAGGACATCGGCAGCCTGATTGTTGAGCGATCGGCGCTTGCTGCCTGTATCGGACCACTGAAGGAGTATTCGACTGAAGAGCACCGACGATGGAAGGAGTTGCGGAGGGCTGGCGCCAGGAATTGCCCATCCTTCCTGATTCCGTCCATCATGGGCGATGGCGAAATGATCGTCTACACGTCATCACGCAAGCTGTTCTTCCGCGTCCTGTCGAACCCGGAGGCGCTGATCTTCAAGCTTAGGCTACATCCTGGAGAAAGCCCGCGTGCGTTGCGCATTTATCGAGCGAATGAGGAGGCGATCCGGCGCCTACTGACCTCGTTCACGTGGATAGATGGAGATGGAGCCACAGTGATACAGGCGACGGCGAAGACTTCGACCGAGATCGAATCCATTACCCTCCAGCTTGGGGAACTGACGGGATTCTTCCGGTACAAGATGCCATAGGGACATAAGAGCCTCCGCGCCACGATCGCTTGCGGCATCTCTCGTCACAGAGTTCGATGCCGCAAGCTTATCCAGGAAGAGTCCTATTTCCGCTTCTCTGCCTTCGGCTCAGCTCGGAAGCTGACGTAGAAGTTGCTGTCGATGACTGCGTTGGCAAAGTCTGCGCCAGTGCGCTTCTTCGGCGGTTCAGACACGCGCTCCACCACGACGCACGCAGGTTTGATCTGCGAGCGCTTCACGTAGTTGGCGGGACTGTTCTTCACCTTGCGCATCAGTAATCCGTGAAGATCTTCCTGAGATCTTTGTCGCTGATATTGTTCTTGCAGGCATCGCCTACGCGGCGCGCCTGCCCTCCGTTAACGCTCTTGTAGCAGGTGCTGGTTCCATCCGCGTTAACGGTCATTTCATACTGGACGCCATCAATCGCCTTTGTCCAGACCTTCCGATCCGCGTGATCCACGAGGCGCCAATCCAGGCATCCGCCGTCAATGCCCGCCATGGCATTCGCAACATCGAGCGCCGACTGGTACCGATCCTCGGCCTTCGTCTCCAAGCATCGCTTGATAACGTTACGGAGCGTTGATGGCACATGTGCGGCAAATGATTTCCGGTCAGGGAACCGGCCGTTCCGGACGTCGAAGCGGAAAGCGTTTCGGTCGAAGGCGTTCGGCGGCCCGTATTTTGCCATCTGGGCGCGGAAATGCTCATTACCATTGCACATGCGGTAGAGCGTGAGCCCAACCTGGTAGATGTCGAAGGTCCGGTCGAACTGATCGCGCTCCATCGCCTCAGGGGGCATCATCGGGCCATAATGCCTGTCCTGTGCCGCGATGCCTCGGTAGTTCATCTGCTTAGCTTGGCCGAAGTCCGACACGAGCGCCTCGCGCCTCGGCGACAGGAGAATATTGTCGGGCTTCACATCGAAGTGCACGAGACCCTTGGAATGAATGTTATGAAGGCCCGCAAGGATCTGCGCCCCGAGGCTGATGATCTCCCGGACAGTCATGTGGCGTCCGGTGATCAGATCCTTGATCGAGCCGTTCTGATAATATGGCATCGCCACATAGACATGATCATCGTCATAGCAGGCGTAGTGGATCTGCACGACGTGCGGATGGGCGCTCGCATAAAGGGCTTGAGACTCCGCAAAGAATTCGGCTGTCGAACTCAGCGAGTTTTTCTGGATCTGCTTCGTGACGATCTCGGCGTTGAGCTGATGGTCGCGGGTCACATAGGTGCGGGAGTTGCGTCCGTCCTGCCCAATCTCCTTGAGGATGTCGAACGTGAGTTCCGCCTTCTGGTATGGCTTAAGCATCCTTGGCTCCCATCGCGCAAAGAATTGCTTCCCGTTCTTCCTTTCCCATCTTCTTCCAGTTCTCGACTCCTGGATCTTCATCGCCATCGACCAGTGGCTTGAACTTCTTGCGGTCGATGCCAAGACGCTTGGAGATCGATGAGATCTGCCCGACGTAGTAGGATTGCAGTTCGCTGCTCGCGAATGCTTCCTGAATGACACCTTCTATCTGGATCCGTTCGATGTTGGGGTAGTTCGCCACCGACTCCGTCACCCTCACCCCTGCACGCTCAACCTGATATTCGCGGAGGACGTCCAGAAGATTCGAACGCACGTACTTCAGCGCGGCCGGCGTTTCGAAAGCGGCCGGGATCCTGATCTCCTCGACGTTGAGAATGGAACCTGCATCGGTGTCGTATATCGCGAAGGTGATGACCTTCGGCGCGGCGCGAATGCCAATTGTAATCATAGATCCCCCAGCCCCGGCGTTAGGATCGCTTCGCTGGCGAATCCTTGCCGAGTCGCAGGGATCTTACGTCACTGGCCGACCACAACTCAAGGTCATCGATCTTAGCCGCCCTATGCCTCCTTCGGGAAGGAGTTCCTTAAGCTACAGTTTGTAAACCGCCATGCTGTGGACAGCAAAAAGAGGAGTCGCGCCGTGGCAGGCAAATGGATTCGGGTGAAGTCGAACGGTGAATACGATATCGAGGAACAGAGGCCTTGTTCTGGAGGGCTATGCTTTCGGGTGAAGGGGCCTGGCATATTCGGATCCGGCTTGTGCCGTGATCTCAAAGAGGCGGAAGACATGATCCGCCAGGCCCGGAGCAACCAACAGAACAATCGTCCAGACGATGACTCAGACGAGGAGCCGTCCTTCCGACGCTAACGCCTCGGCGCGAGCAGCGTCCACAGGGTTCATGGCGATGGCTTCCTGCCGACCACGAATAGCCTGCAATTCCTTCGGGCTGATCACATTTTCGATCAGGATCGCCACACTGGGATGAGAGAGGTCGAGGAGGCTCCCGGCGCCAAAGTGATCTTCGAAGTCAGAGGCTCGCCTGCAGTATGCTGCCAATGCGGAGAAGTCTTCCGACAACGCGCCTTGACCTTCCAGCTCCTTCAGCATTTCCCTCAGAGAACTCAGAGATCCGATACTCGCGCAGTGCTGCATTGCCTCCAAGTAGGGGATGCCCGTGATCGGCGTCACCGGAGCCATCGTGGCGGGATTGGATACTGCGTTCATTGCCATTGATCTCCTTTCTTATGATTAGAGGTCGAACGGCGGATTCGGGCAAGTTCCCGTATCGGGCGGGTATGTGGTGATAGACCTTGCCTACCGAACACACCCGGGCAATCATCAGGCAGCATTGGATTCGCGGTTTGCGAGCAAAAACTGAGTCCACGTTTATGCTTCTCAAGCGAGCACGAATCCGCACTTATCCGATCTGAGTTTGCTTTTATGGTTACAGGCATCGCGAAAAGACGAATGTTTTCAGAGCCGTCGAATCCGCGGTTATGTGGCGGTCCAGAAATCTCTTCAACGCCTCACGCCAAAAGCCAACAGGAGCCAGACGCATCCGACATGATCAATGTGGATCGCGGCCCCTCACCTTGACTGCGGCGTGCACCTCAGCGAATCCGTGCTGCATGAAATGCAAGATGTCCGATGGCGAACGTACCCCCAATTTGTGATCGGCATCGCGACGCCATCGTCGCCTCGATTAAGGCTGAGCCGACTATTGTTCGCTCTTGGCTCTATGGTTCCCGCATCAAAGGGGTCCGTCGAAACCCCGAGACGGTTCAACCGCCAGACATAGATTTCGCAGTTTAGGTCGAGAGCAAGATCTTTTTTTGTATTGTTCGAGTATCGGCGGATACCTGATTAAGCGCTTCGACCTTTTCGTGATCGAAAACGCAAGAAGCATGGGTTTCTGCTCAACAGACGCAGAACATTATTTTCTGCATTTTTCGTTTTATTTAACCGGTACGGGAGTTTCCGAAGACGTGGATAACCATGGCTCCCTATTTTACTCCCGCGATCATTCTGGCAGGTTGAGCCTATAGGGAGTGGGAGGGGGAAGTTATGACGATTGCGCTGCTGAATACCGCGGGGTTGGTACTTAGCCTCATAGGAGTCATCATTTTGTTTCTCTATGGGATGCCGTTCCACGTTCCGACGCGTGGGACAACGTTTCTTGTAGCCGGGCAAAAAAGCCAACCGGACATTCGCAAGGAAAAGGCATACCAGAAGTTGGGATATCTTGGCTTGATATTCATTGTTGTCGGCACGGCATTTTAGATTTCTACGAACTGGCTATAGGAGCGCCCGGTGGAACAAGATCAAGAGTTGATGGCCGAAATCGAAACGCACGCCGAAAGAGCAATGAATGCAGCGCCTAGGCTTCTTGATCTTTGGGCTCTGGCGCAGTCTCTACATAATTACTATCGTCACCGAACCCCAGAGGAAATCCACCAAAAGCTTAAAGACCACTGGCGCGCCGTAGGACTCTATTGCAACTAAGCCCCGAGCGGGGACACCTCTAGCCCCTGTGCCGCAAGGCTTTGACGGTGATTTCCTGTCTGCAACCAGCCGGGCTAAATACCGGAATTTTCGGTATTCAGCCGCCCTCTGGAACCACCCGTCGGACTTATCCCCCCATCGCGGGCGGTTTTGGCTCGCGCGGGTGAAAGCCCGCGCGCCTGAACCGCCCGTCGAGGATCCGGGTCCTAGAGAATGAAGTCCGCGCTCTTGAATGTCAGAGCGTCGTCGAAACGGATGGCGAAATCGGCCTTCGCATCGCCGTTCACATCCCCATAGACATAGGAACCCGAAGCCGAGGTCTCGTAGCGCAGTTCCCCGGCCTTGCCGGTGAAATCCTTGCTGCCAATGAACGAGAACGCCTGGTTCCCGGCAATCCTGGCGTTTGCGTCGATGGCCGACAGGTCGATCCGGTCACCGGCAGCGCTCGAAAAATCGAAGATGGTGTCGACGGCTTTACCGTTCGATTCAGCGACCGACTTGAAGATGAAGCTATCGGCCCCTGCTCCACCGTAAAGCTTGTCGGCGCCGCGCCCTCCATAAAGCTTGTCCGCGCCGGCACCGCCATAGAGCCTATCGTTGCCGTTGCCGCCATCGAGGTAATCGTTGCCCTGGTCTCCACGAAGATTGTCGGCCCCTGCCAGTCCGCTCAGGACGTCGTCGCCCGCCCCTCCCCAGAAGTCATCCGCAAACTTCGTGCCCGAAATCTGATCCTTTCCGGAGAGGATCGTCCGGAAGAAGGTTTCGGTAACTCCGCTGTCGATCGCGTTGCTCAGCGCTTTTCCGGATAGTTCAAGTCCGAGCGCCGAGATGATTACACTCCCCTCGGCCTTGATCGTGATGTTCGTAATTGTCCCCGACGTGATACCGAAGACAATGCCATTCACAAATTTGTACTTGAGGGATGTTCCGTCAAACTGCATGAAATTGTTGTCGTCATCCCAGAACTTGAGAGAGGTCGAAGTGGCCTTCTCGCGGCTGTAGTCCAGGATGGTGTTCAGATCTTCGGAAAGAAGTTGCCTGAACGAGGCACCGTTTACGCCAACAAAGCCATCAAGTTTAATTTTTGACATGAAAATCAACCTCTTGCTAAAAAATAGAACTCCTACCTACAATTCCGAAAGCGCAGCCACAACGGCCAAGCAGCCCGCGAATTGGACTACTTGGCGCTAGCGCCAATTTTCAGTTAACGTATGGCGACTGCGACAGCGTTTGTGAGAACGCTGAAGGCATTGCTGGCAATGCGCAATGACCGCTCGCGCAGGAACGCGAGATTTATGTTTTTGTATTTTAACATCTATTGAAATTTAGCCCACGGGCCCCCGCATCTTCCCGCTCACCGCCTGACAGCGCCGCCGAGTTGCAGGTCCGCCTGCAGAGCTGCCGTGCGCAGCCGGTTGCGATTGATCGCCTCCACGACCGACGTGCCATCGGACAACGTCCCGCTGGCGACGGCCGTCGCATCTCCGGCAACGATCACGACGCCCTCCTCCTCGCCGCACCGTACCGTTATCAGGTCGCGGTCGTCCGCCCGGGCGTGCATCACGCATCCGGGCGCGGAGGGTTCGGGCCCGAACATGGCGCCTTCGAATGGGGTCAGGCAATACTGGTCGGCGACCAGCGCCAGCAGGGAAGCCTGCAGGTCGCGCTGCTGGTAGTTGTCGGAGATGACCTCAGGCAGGTCGACCGCCCGCGTCGCCACGATCGCCGGCACGCGCGCCGCCGCGGTCGAGCCGAACCTCTCTATTTCCGTCCGGCGATAGGGCTCCATCGCGCGATGATCGCCGGTGACGATCAGGATCCCGGTCTCGAAGAAACCGCGGCTTTCCAGGCGATCGTAGAGCTCGCCGATCATCTGGTCGGTCATGCGGATGACGTATTCCTCGGTGTGGTCGGCACTGCCGTCGGGAGCCATGAACGGACGGTGGCTCCAGAAGGTCTGCCCGGTGATCAGATAGGGTTTGCCCGCGGGCATCGCGTCCATTTCCTCGAGCACCACGTCGTACAAGAGCTTGTCCGGGACGGAATCGAACGGCCCCCGCACCGTCTGGCTGTCGAAGCGCGGATCGCGGTTGCCGATGATGCGCTGAAAGCCGATCTCCTGAAGCCAGTTCCCCTGACCGAGAAAACCGAGATCGCCGGCGCTGACGAACGTCGTCTGATAGCCCTTGCCGGCGAGCTGACGCGGAAGCGCGCCTTCCAGATGAGTGAAGTCGTCAAGCCGCGGCGAGCCCCACTCGTTGAATGCCGCACGTTCCGGGACGAAGGGAAACGTGCCCGTGAGAAGCGAGATCAGGCCACCAATGGTCGTCCAGCCGTTCGCATGGAAGTTCGTGATCGCGGTCTCCTTTGCCGCGATCACATCCATGCGCGGGGTCCAGTCTTCGATGCCGGAAAAGTATTTCGAATGATATGCCGACAGGCTCTCCACGATGACCAGCAGCACGTTGAGCGGCTTGTTCATCCCCTTCCGGCAGTTGGGGGTCGGTGCCGTCGCCAGCAGTTGCCTGCGGAAGGGCTCGCTGTATGCCGTCTGCCTGAAATAGCTGGCATTGCGCTCGACCACATTCTCGAAGAGCGGCTTGTCCCCGAACGCATAGACATAGGTCGGAAACCGGACAAAGTAGACGGCCGCAAGCAGCAGGCAAAGCGCCATGAACGGCCAGGCCCGTTGCCCCGCCGTCCTGCGGCGCAGGATATAGGCGAGGCAGGCGTAGAGAATGATGCTGACGCCGACTGCGGCCAGCAGCGTTTCCCAGCCGCGACGCGCAAGGCCGGTCCTGACCAGGGTCTCGACGGCGCCGGTCTCGCCCGAGAAGGTGACGATGTCGCTCACATAGAGGCGGGTGCCGAAGAAGAAATAGGCAAAGACATCAGCGATATAGACCACGAAAACGGTCACCGCCAGGATCCGGACCACCAGCGAGACAAGGGCATGCCCTGACCTTTGCAGCATGGCTCCGACTGCATAAAGCAGCATCAGCAAAGCAAACAGGATCGCGTCATGCTGGACCAGCGCGACCAGGAACGTATCCGTCGAGGCTCCCTGCATCAGCCGGTACTTTACCAGGAAAAATGCGATGACGATCCCGGCCATGAAGATTTCCGGGTGAGCATGCAGCCATCTGGCGATCCACGCAAACGGACGAAGCACAGTATGAAGTTTCAAGCCTCTTCTCCTGCTGCAACTACCCAGCCCCGCATTGGCGTCAGCCTGCAATGAGGCGAGCGCCGCGGCCAAAGTGCAATTCGACAAATCCGCCGCTCCTCATGCGAAAGACGTAGGTCTGGGCACCGGAATGAGGCCGATGACCACCGGCGGGCTTTGGCTCTGTTGTGCAGGACAGATGGAAAAAAGGCCCATGGCCAATGTCTACATGGCTGATTTCACCACTACACAATCAGCAGTTCGCGCGCACGCATGATGGCCTGCGATCGGCTGGAAACGCCGAGCTTCTCGTGGATCTTCTTGCGATGGGTCTTGACCGTGCCTTCCGAAATGCCGAGCCGGGTCGCGATTTCCTTGTTGATGTACCCTTCCGCCATCAGCGCGATGATCTCGCTTTCGCGTGGGCTGAGCATGAAATTGTTGGAGGCCTGCTCCAGCCCGCGTCTCGGGCTGGTCTGCTGCAGCGGGTCTCCGCACTCCGCGCCATCGGCGTTTCGCAGCGTCTCCTCGATATATTTCGCAAGGCCCACAGGCAACTGGCGGCCGTTGCGTACCGACCAGTCGAACATCTCGATCAGATGCCGGCGCGCCTCCAGCGCACGCCTGACCAGGCCGGCCGGCCGGCAGATCGCGATCGCCACCTGCATATGCTCCACGGCGGCATTGTAGCGTCGCAAGCCATAGGCGGCGCGCATGGCCAGCACCCGGTAGGCAAACCGGAACCGGTTGTCCGCCTCGTCGAGGAACGGCTTGTTTATGCGCTCGAGAAAATCGAGAGCATCCTTCGGACGGCCGAGCTCCACCATGAGATGCGCTGCCTCGAGCAGGGCCGGAACCTGTTGCCCAAGATCGATCGCCGACAGGCTGCCGGATGCCAGCAGCATGTCCAGCGGGGCGGTTTCGATCAGCGCCTTCGCCTCGCGCCATTCCCCGGCCCTGATGTATTCGCGCAGTTGCGAAACGGCCAGCAGGCGGCTGAGCCGCGGCAGGCCGCGCTCGTGCGCGAAAGCCTCTCCGGCGCGAAGGATCGCTTGCGCTGCATCCAGCCCACCGAATGCACCGGCAATGGCACTCCCTGTCGAATAGGCTTCGGCATAGAGCCGCACCCAGCCGTTGATGCTGCGGATCTGCTCCAGTGCGGGCATCAGCAGCGCCTGGGCAATTTCCAGTTCGTTGTTCTCGTAGTGCAGGATGGCGCGCATGATCTGGGTGCTGAGTACCTCGTAGCTGCCAATGCCGCTCTCGATGGCGGCCAGACGCTGGGCATCCTCGATGCAAAGGACAGCTTTCTCGATGGTGTCGCGGGCAATCGCATTGCTCGCCTGATGAATGCGCAGGAAAACCGTGATCTTGGAGGCATGCTGGGCCTGCACGCCCAGCATGCAGAAGGTGGCCGATTCCGTGTGGCGGGACCGATCGAGATAGATGAATGCAAGAACCGATGCGATGCTCGCGGCCACGACCGGCTGGGTGCCGAGATGAACCTTGAGATCCGCCTCCAGCATGGCGATCTGGTTGTCGGAAATCGGCACGTCGTCCGCGGTCTGAAAGACCATCAATATCGTGTTCGCCCATCCCCTGACGACGGCGAGGTCGGCGCCCTCGTGGAGCTGCGTGAAGTCTTTCGTCAAGCGGCAGGCTTCATCGAAGAATGTGCGCGCCTCCCTGTGTTTGCCGCGGCGGATGAGATGATAGATCTGCGCCATGAAAAGCAGCGGCAATTCGCCGGCACGCTCAGGCGGAATGACCTCGCCAAGCTCCACGTCGGGGCCGTCGTCGAGGTCGACGGCAATGGCGCCGACATTCTCGATGATGCGTGCTGCGACCGGCGTCTCAGCGAGGCTCACCGCGTGGCGGATGGCTTCGGCGGGGAAACCGTTCCTCTCGAACCAGAACGCGGCGAAACGCTTGAGTTCTTCGTAGCGCTCCGGCCTGCAGCGGCGCAACCGATGACGCAGATGACGACCGAAAGCCGGATGAAAGGCGACCCAGTGGCGCGCATCATCGAGATGCCGGAGGAACGTTCCGCTGCGGATCTGGTCCTCGAGGAGCGCCCAGTCGCAAGCGACACCGGGCATGGCAGCCACGATCTCGGGCGGGAAGCGGTCTATGACGCTGAGCTCCATCAATATCGACAGGAGTTGCGGCTCCATCGCGGCGCAAATGACGTCATCGAAATAGTCCGCCATCTCGACCGGCGGCACGGTTTGTTCGTCGACGGTTCTGAGGATGCGCGCGGATGCCTCAGGCGCGCGCGCCAGAAAGCGCAGGCCCGCGGCCCATCCATCGACGAACTGGTTGAGCCGCCCGGCATCCGCTCGCGTCCAGTGTTCACCAAGAAGGGCCGAGGCCTCGGCGTTATCAAGCCGCATCTGTTCGGGGCCGATTACATGGACCATCCCGCGCAGAAGCCCATCGTGCAGCCGTGCGCCGCGCAGGCGTTTCGCCGTTACGTAAACGACGCTGCTTGGAGGAACGCCGAGAATGAAGCGGTCCACCACGTCGTGCGCCGCCGGGTCGGTCAGGCAATCCAGTCCGTCGAGAAAGCCGAACAGGTGCTCTGGCGCATGAGCGATATTGTCGTCGGAGACGGGCAAGCCCGGGCCGAACGCGCGCGCAAGACGTCGGCGAAGGCGATCCGGATCATTGTCTTCCCTCGACAAGGTCAGCCAGCCGACCCGCTCGCCCCTCGCCGCCAGTTCGGCGTGGCGCATGGAAAGCACCGTGGTCTTGCCGCAACCCGGCGGCCCCGCCAGAATGACGACCTTGCCGCGTATGCCCTGCAGGCATCGTGCAATCCCCGGACGGGGAACCGGCGTCTCGAAAAGGTGCGGAGGCTGGTAGCGGGTATCGCGAGCTGCATGATTTGCCTGGCGCTCCGCGGCTCCCGGAAGATTGACGACTGGCAATTCCTGTTTCCTCTTTGCCCTTCCGGGGGAAGGGTAGAAAATTCCTGAATACTGAAAATCGTTCGGATAAGAATAGACGCCTTACTTTATGAAGACGCTCCGGCATTTACCATCCCAGACGCGCCTTTAGCAATTCCGGCCTCAGATATAGTCCGGCAGTATTGCTCCCCATCCCCCCTTTAGAGGAGTAGCTGTCTCCTCCGCCATTCCCTTAACGAAAGGTTGCTTTTCGGGGCACCGAATTTCCAAGCTGCAACTCCAGGGAACTGCACCAACGAACAAACTGTCGCGGCGCGGCGTCCATGAGCGCATCGCCTCCCCGGTTCCCGGTCACTGAAAGTCACTGAAAGCCGGCCCCACGGCCTGAAACCAGATGCCGAAGCACCTGTCGCCTGCCTGGCGCGGCGCGACCGCATCTTTCCCAGCGCAGCGAGCGGCCCTGAAGCGCGCCCGCTCAAGAACAAATGGTAGAAACAGGGTTATGTCATCAGAAAAAATCGTCACGATCTCCTGGCTTGAACGTCTCAAGCAATCCGTCGGCGGCATGGTCTTCGGCCTCGTCCTCATCGTCGCCATGGTCATCATGCTGTTCTGGAACGAGGGCCGCGCCGTACAGACTGCCCGCTCTCTGGCCGAAGGCGCGGGCCTCGTCAGTTCAGTCTCATCCGTATCGGTCGAACCCGCCAACGAAGGAAAGCTCATCCACCTCACCGGTCCGGTGACGGCGTCGGCTCCGGTGGCGGATGCGGAATTCTCGGTCAGCGCTGCGGGCCTGCAGCTCATGCGCAGGGTCGAGATGTACCAGTGGGTCGAAAAGTCGACGACGGAGAAGAAGGTCGAACTCGGCGGCAGCGAGACGCAGGTTACCAAGTACTCCTACGAAATGCAGTGGTCCGAGTTCCCGCAGGATTCCTCGAAGTTCAATGAAGCGGACGCGCATGCAAATCCGCCGATGGCGATCGAGCGCCAGACCTTCGGCGTGGTGACCGCCACCCTTGGGGGATGGTCGCTCGATTCTGCCGTGATCGATCGCATCGGCGGCAGCCGCGACTTCGCCGTGCCCGCGGAGCAGGCCGAAGCCGTCCAGCAGGCGATCGGCGCCGGCATTCGTGCCAGCGTGGTCGAGGGCAAGATCTATCTCGGCGTCAATCCCTCCCAGCCGAGCCTTGGCGATTACCGCGTCAGCTACCAGTACGTCCCCCTCGACACGATCAGCGTCGTCGGTCGCCAGCGCGGCACGGGCATCGCAGATTACCAGACCGAAAGCGGCGACAAGCTGCTGATCGTCCACAACGGCTCTGTTTCTGCCGCGGAAATGTTCGATGCCGCCGCAAGCAGCAATTCGACCATGACATGGGCGATGCGCATTGCGGGTATCGCGCTCCTCGTACTCGGCTTCTCGAGCGTGTTCGGACCGCTTTCGGTTGCCGCCAGCGTCCTGCCCTTCCTCGGCAGCATCCTCGCCTTCGGCACGGGCATCATCGCCGCCATTGCCGGCGTGTCGCTCGGGTCGCTGACCATCGCCGTCGCCTGGTTCTTCTACCGCCCGTTGGTCGCGCTTGCGATTATCGCGGTCGGTGCCGCGATCGGCGGCGGCCTCCTCTTCCTCGCCAAGCGCAGGAAGGCCAACGCACCCGCTGCAAGCGCATGATGCGATGCATCACCATGCCCCCCGCCCAGGCGGCGGGCATGGTGGAGAATGCCGCAAGTTCCCGCCGTCACGGACATTCCGACGCCCCGTCCGACGCCGCTCTCCCGGCCAACACAATATTCGTTCACAGGCACGCGAAAGTGATGCCCGCCAGCCTGATCCAAGGGAAAGACATCTCATGTCAGTCATTAGCAAAAGAACAATCCAGCTTTTCAGCCCGCGGATCGGTGTGCTGGTCGCTTCGATCCTTGCCGCCCTGCTCCCGACCACCGCAGCGGCCTACGACGCCCCGGGACGCGGGTCGCCGGTGCGCAAGGCCGTCCTCGATGCCGTCCGTCCGTATGCCGAGGATGCCTACGGCGCACCGATCGAGTTCGTCGTCAGGGAAATCCGCGTCGGCAGGGGAGCTGCTTTCGTGCAGCTCGAGGGCCAGCGGCCCGGGGGCCGGCCGATCAACGTCGCCAAATCCCCCCTGCACCTGCGCGACGGCCAACCGCTCGACCTCATCAACGAGCCGTCGACCGAAGCACTTCTTCGCTTCACCGGCGGCGCCTGGAGGGTGATGCATCACGCCCACGCTCCCACCGACGTGTGGTGGGCGGGCAGCGAGTATTGCCCGCTATTCGCCGATGTCCTGCCGGAAATCTGCCGGACGCCGGCCAGGCCGTAACGCTGCACCCTGTAAACACCAGTCTTTTCACGGATCTCCCATGCGCCCTGTCCCGAAAGCCCTTGTCATCGCCGCCTGCCTTTGTGCGCCGGCCCCCGCCTTTGCAATCGGCACCTGCCCGTCACCGGTCTTCTTCTGCGAGATGGAGACATCCGGCAAAGCGATCAGCGTTTGCGAAGCCGGCGGCCAGCTGACCTACGAGTACGGCCCGCTCGCCGACGAGGCCGAACTTGTCCTCTCCGTCGACCGCTCCTCCGCGATCGTCACACCCTGGAACGGCATGGGCAGCACCTACTGGTCAACGCTCGAGATCCCGAACGGCGATTGGAGCTACATGCTCTCCGTTTCCTACGACAGGGAAAATTCGGACGACAAGGGACAGGGGGGCCTCACGGTTCTCCGCGACGGCGCGGAGAGGAAGCGCTTCCGCTGCATTCCCGAGACCGTCACCGAACGCATCGAGAGCCTGGCGAACTGACAGCAAGCGCAAGGGCGGCCTGCCGGCACTGGGCCGCCCGCCAACGCCACCAGAACAGGCTGCCCCGGCCCCCATGCGCAGTCTCCCGCCTTGATGGATAAATCATGACGACATCCCGCCATGATCACCGAACGATAACTACCTTTGATTGTATTTTAGGTAATAACATTACCCGCGAAAGACCTTATGGATTTTCTTTCGAAAACGCGCAGATACGAATACGTCCCCGAGCCATCACCTTGCCACCATCGCGTCCATGAACGCGGAAGGATGCAACGTCACTGATATCTTTCGATAAATATTGGGATCTCGGCATCCATGGAGCCGATGACGACGAGATGAGGTGGTCGAATAAAACGCTGTACAAGGCAAGCTGGAAAGACCGAAATTACCGTCGCGACGATACCGGAAGGTCCCCATTTCTCACCCTCGACAAATCACGGCGAATCACACCAATAGGACGAGGTTCCGGCGGTTGTTAATCCAAAATTAAAAACTGAAGAATAGAACTTCTGGTGGTTGTGGGGTTCTCCCAGTGCATGCAGTGGGCCGATAAACGACAAAATCGGCACGCCTGCATCGGGGACTTTGCGGCCACTGGCGTAAGGATCGGAGCCGCTGAGCGGTTCTGGACGCATGATGCCCTTCCGATGCGCTGGCTCGTCCGAGCCATGTTCCGTGTAGCATTGCTTTAGTCCAAGCGGACTCCCGACTGTCGACGCCTGCGGCGTCCGGCAATGAGGATGTTGTCCGCGCACCGGACAAGCCGCGGCTGCCATGAGGGACCTTTTCCGATCTTCTCATGCGGCAACGGCAAGAAGTGATGTTTGTGTTCACAAACGAAAAGGGCACGCGTCCATGACTTCGATTGTTAATTTATTGACCGTGAATCAAATCCGGTCGCTTAGCACCGCTTCGATCGCAAACCTCACGTCGGATGACGTGAAGGCACTCAGCGTCAATCAGATCAAGGCGCTCAGCTCGACCCAGGTCTCCGCGCTGAACTCCACTGGCCTCAAGGAGCTGTCGACCGAACAGATCGGCGCCTTTTCCGCCAAGGCCATTACCGGCCTGACCCTCGACCAGATCGCAGTGCTGACCACCACCCAGGTCTCCGGCCTCTCGGTTACCCAGGTCAACTCGCTCTATGCGAGCCAGATCGAAAAGCTCAACACGTCGCAGGTCGAGGCCCTGACGTCCACGCAGATCGCCGGGATGAGCGCCGAAAAGCTCAAGGCGATGACCACGGATGAACTCGCCACGTTCACGACCGCCGAAGTGGCGGCCATTAACGCCAGGGCGCTTGCCGCATTGGAAACCTCCACCATTGCGAGCCTTGGCACCGACAAGATTGCAGCTCTCAAGGCACAGCAACTCGCGGCCCTGACCACCGCACAGGTCGCCGCACTTTCCTCTTCCCAGGTCAGCAGCCTGGGCACCTCGCAGGTCACTGCGCTCAACGCCAAGCAGATTGCAGTCCTGACGACCGAGGCCATCGGCGCCCTGAAGACGGAACAGGTTGCCGCCCTCACCAAGGCCCAGATCACTGCACTGACCTCGACGCAGATCGCAACCTGGGGTACGGCGCAGGTTGAAGCACTGACCAGCGCCCAGATCGGCGCCATGTCTGCCGAAGACATCCGGGCGATGAGCTCGGCGGAACTCGCGACCTTCACCACTGGCGAGCTTGCCTCGATCAGCGCCAAGGCACTGAGCGGCATCGAAACCGCCACGCTTGCGAATTTCGCAGCCTCCCAGATCAAGGCCCTGACCAAGACTCAGATCACCGCGCTGACCACCGACCAGGTCGCGGCTCTCGGCACCACGCAGATCGGCGCCCTGGAGACCAGCCAGATTGCCGGCCTGAGCGTCAAGCAGATCACGAACATTGGTTCTGAAGCCATCAAGAGCCTCGGCACCGATCAGGTTGCCGCCCTGAACAAGGCCCAGATCACCGCGCTGACCACCGATCAGCTGCACGCCATGAGCACCGGACAGCTTGAGGCACTGACCACCACCCAGGTTGCCTCCTTGTCCGCTGCACAGCTCAGCGTATTGGGCACCGACGACCTCAAGACCTTTGCATCCGCCGAAATCGCAGCGATCAGCGCGAAGGCCCTGTCCTCGATGAGCACCGACGCCATCGCAGCACTTGGCACCGACACGATTGCCGCGCTCACCAAGGCTCAGGTTGCCGCCCTGACCACGGCGCAGGTTGCAACCCTCAGCTCCGATCAGTTCGCCGCACTGTCGAGCACCCAGATCGCCGGCTTGACAGCCAAGCAGATCGCTCAGGTCACCACCTCCGCCATGGCGACGCTGAGCACCGACGAAGTCGCTGCCCTGTCGAAGGCCCAGGTCGCGGCAATGACCACCGATCAGTTCGCTGCGCTCTCGACCGACCAGGTCCAGGCTCTGACCAGCGGCCAGATCACCAGCCTGACGGCGGGCCAGCTCAACGCGCTCGGCACCAACGACCTCGCAACCTTCTCCACCGATGAAGTAGCTGCGATCAACGCAAAGGCATTGGCCGCACTTGAAACCGGTCACATCGGTTCGCTCTCGTCGACCCAGCTCGCCGCCCTTAGCAAGGCCCAGGTTGCCGCGCTGACCACCGTTCAGGTTGGTAGCCTGACGTCCACGACGCTCGGCGCACTGTCCACCGATCAGCTCACCGGCCTGAACGCCAAGCAGATCGCAGCTATTGCTACCGGCGCCCTCGCCGGCCTGGACTCTGCCGATGTCGAAGCCCTGACCAAGGCTCAGATCACCGCCTTGACCACGGACCAGCTTGCAGCCCTGTCCACGACGCAGGTTACTGCGCTGACCAGCGGCCAGATCGGCTCCCTGACCGCCGCACAGCTCAACGCGCTCGGCACGGACGATCTCGCGACGTTCACGACCGATGAGATTGCCGCCATCAGCGCGCGTTCGTTGGCAGGCCTGGATGTCGACACCTTCGGCGCCTTGACGAGCACCCAGCTTGGCTCGCTTTCCAAGGCACAGGTGGCATCGCTGACCACGGCGCAGGTCGACAAGCTCAGCTCCACGCAGCTTGCTGCTTTCGGTACTGACCAGATCTCTGCCCTGAACGCCAAGCAGATCGCAGCGGTGACCACCGATGCGATGAAGGGCCTGACAACCACGCAGGTTGCCGCCCTCAACAAGTCCCAGATCACTGCGCTGGACACCGACCAGATCGCAGCCCTGAACTCTCTCCAGATCGAAGCGCTGACAAGCGCACAGATCGCCTCGCTGACGTTGCAGGACCTCCAGGCCATGTCCTCGGACGAGATCGCAACCTTTACCACGGACGAGCTCGGCGCCATCAACGTATCGGCGATGGCAGGCCTGACCACCGAGACCATTGCCGCGCTCAGCTCCGATAAGCTCAACGCGCTGTCCAAGGCCCAGATCGCTGCCCTCAGCACTGATCAGATCGGGGTCCTGTCGTCCACGCAGCTCCAGGGTCTGACCACGGACAAGATTGCTGGTCTGACGGCCAAGCAGATCCAGTCCGTGACCACAGGCGCAGTGACCGGCCTCGGCGCCACCCAGGTCGCCGCTCTAACCAACGCCCAGCTCGGCGCCCTGAGCACCGACCAGCTGGCAGCAATGGGCACGACCCAGATCCAGGCGTTGACGACAACGCAGGTTGCCGCCTTGACCGCAACCCAGTTGAACGCGCTGGGCACCGACGACATCGCGACGTTTACCACCGATGAACTCGCTGCCATCAACCTCAAGGCGCTGGCAGGCCTGTCCACCGACACGGTATCCAAGCTGGGCACTGCGCAGGTTGCAGCTCTGTCGACTGCCCAGATTGGGGCCTTGACCACACTCCAGCTCGAAAACATCGGGTCGGCTCAGGTCGCCGCACTCACCTCCGATCAGGTTGGTGCCCTGTCTGCCAAGCAGGTCGTCGCCCTGACCACCGATGCGCTTGCCGGCCTCGACGCCACCCAGGTCGGAGCCATGAAGCAGAGCCAGCTCGCTGCTCTGACCACCGGCCAGCTCGACTCGCTGACGACGACCCAGATCGCCGGCCTGACCAGCTCGCAGGTTGGCGCCCTGACCTCGGCACAGCTCGGCGTCTTCGGCACCGATGACATCGCGGCGTTCGCCACCGATGAACTCGCGGCATTCAATGTCAAGTCGCTTGCCGGACTGAGCACCACCGTGGTTGGCGGACTGACCTCCACCCAGCTCGGCGCTCTGCAGTCCAGCCAGCTCGCGGCGCTGACCACCACGCAGATCGCAGCACTCGGATCTACGCAGGTCGGAGCTCTGTCGACTGATCAGCTCGGCGCCCTGACTGTGAAGCAGCTCCAGAGCGTGACCACCGCTGCGGTTGCCGGCCTGAAGACCACGCAGGTCGCAGCGCTCGGGAACTCCCAGATCGCCGCGCTGAGCAGCGATCAGATCGCAGCGCTCGGATCGTCTCAGATCGAAGCCCTGACAACGACGCAGATCGGCGCGTTGACCAAGGCCCAGGTCGAGGCAATGGACGCCGACGAGATCAAGACGTTCCTGACCGATGAACTCGCGGCACTGAGCATCGCAGCGCTGAAGGGCCTGTCCACGGACGACATCGCAGCACTGTCGACGACCCAGGTACGCGCCTTCACCGAGACGCAGGTCAACTCGCTCACCGACCAGGACGTTATCGCGGCGATCATCGCGGCCTACAACAACGTCTGATCCAGAACATGTGCGGCGCGGAACTATCCGCGCCGCATTTCCTATCCGCGCCGTCCGCACCCCGCGGGCACTGCGCTCCGGCAACGATTATCATGCCGCACGACATCCAGCCCCGAGCAAGTTACCTTCGCTAACCGTTGAAACGACTACATAGCTTGTCGCTTTACATTAGCCCACCGGTCGCCTGCCGCAGGAAGTTCATGACTGTCAATCACGCGCATATTCCGAACCAAGCTGTCGCCAACATCCCTGCCATGGATCTGGCAAGAAGCCAGCAACTGACCCTCGTCGATCTGTTGCACGTTGTCGAAGCGCTGAATGCCGCCGGGCAGGAAGTGGTAGCGGCCGAACTCTACAAGACCTGGATCGCATTCAACGCCGACAATCCGCTGCTGCATCTGATCCTCTTCAACTATTCCGTGACGCTGCAGAAGCTCGGCGACCGCGTCGGGGCGATCCATGCCCTGCGCGCCTGCGTGAAGGCCGAGCCGAAATTTGCACAGGGCCATATCAACCTCGGCCGGGCGCTCGAGGACTTCGGCCAGATCGGGCAGGCTGTGCTGCAATGGCGCGAATATGCCGCGGCAACCAGCGAAACCACTCCGGAAAATGTCCGCCATCGCCAGATGGTGCTCGAAAACATCGGGCGTGTGCTCGAAAGCGCCGGCAAAATGGCTGAGGCCGAAACGGCTTTGCGCCAGGCCTTCGAATTGCAGCCGGAACTGCTCGAGACGGGACAACATTGGGCGTCGCTGCGCCAGCGCCAGTGCAAATGGCCTGTACTGGAGCCGTCGAACCACGTCCCGCCCCGCAAGATGCTGGACGCGATGTCGTCCCTGACGCTCTCGTGCTATGCCGACGATCCGATGTTCCAGCTTGCCAAATCCTATCGCTACAGCAAGAAGCTGATCGGCGTCAGACCGGATCTCGACAACTTCCCGCGGCTGCAGCCACGCCTCAAGACCGGGACCGGGCAACGCCTCCGGGTCGCCTACCTGTCCTCGGACCTGCGCGAACATGCCGTCGGCTTCGCGCTCTGCGAGGTCCTGGAACTGCACGACAGGAACAGCGTCGAGATATATGCCTACCATTGCGGCGAGGATCGCCCGAACGATCCCACCCAGCAGCGCATCAAGAATGCCGTCCACTGCTGGCGCGACATCCGCACGCTTTCCGATACCGATGCGGCAACCCTGATCCGGGCGGACGAGATCGACATTCTCATCGACGTCAACGGCTACACCAAGCACGCGCGCACCAAGATTTTCGCCTATCGCCCTGCCCCGGTCATCGTCAATTTCTGCGGCTATCCGGGATCCACCGGCAGCCCCTTCCACCACTACGTGATCACCGACGGACACATCGTCCCGCCGGAATACGAAGTCTATTACTCGGAAAAGGTGCTGCGGATCGCCTGCGACCAGCCTCTCGACCGCAAGCGGCCGATCGCGCCCCGCCCGACCCGGGCAGAGGCGGGCCTGCCCGAGAACGCGTTCGTCTACGCCTCGTTCAACGGCATGCAGAAGATCACCCCCAACTGCTTTGCCCGCTGGATGGCCATTCTTTCCGCCACCCCCGGCAGCGTGCTGTGGCTGCTGGCGGGAGACGAAGGCGTCAACGAGCGGCTGATGGAACTGGCGAGGGAAAGCGGCATTGCGCCCGAGCGCCTGATCTTTGCGCCCAAGGCGTTGAACCCGCAGCACATCGCCCGCATGGGGCTGGCCGATCTGTGCCTCGACACCTTCCCCTATGGTGCCCACTCCACCGCCTCCGACGCCATCACCTCGGGCCTGCCGATCCTGACGATGCCGGGCAAGACCTTCGCCGCCCGCTTCTGCGCCAGCATCGTCGCCGCGGCCGGCATTCCGGAAATGATCTGCGCCACGCCGGAAGAATATGTCGCCCGCGCCATTGGCTTCGAACGCGATCGCGCCAGCCTTGCCGCGGTCAGGGCCTCGCTGGAACGGCAGCGCGAAACCAGCGTTCTGCGCGACATCCCCGGCCTCGCACGTCGGCTCGAAGAACTTTTCTGGCAGATGCAGGGTGAAAGCGAGCGCGGTGAAACACCGGTGCCGGACCTCAGGAACCTCGACGTCTATTATGAAATCGGCGCGGAAATCGTGCTCGAGGGCATCGAGTTCGAGGACGAGCCCGCCTACCGGCAGCGCTATCGCGAGAAGCTGGCCCTCTGGCACGACTTTGCGCCGATCCCCTACGATCGCCGGCTGTGGCCGGATCCAGCCGCCTGATCGGCAGTCGGCCGAATTCCCGCCCGGCGTCGAACGCACGCCGGGTCGTCGCGCTTGCCATCGGCGCCTTCCTTGAACGTTTCTCCACGTCCGGCAACATCATCTTGCCGGCGACACAGCAGACAGGACCGGTTTGAAATGCCCGAGAATGGAAAGATCGTCATAGTCGGAGCTGGCCTTTCGGGTGCCGTGATCGGGCGCGAGCTGGCCGAGGCCGGCCACCGGATCGAGATCATCGACGTCCGCGACCATATCGCCGGCAATTGCCATACCGAACGTGACGGCGAGACCGGCGTCATGGTCCATGTCTACGGGCCGCACATCTTCCATACCGACGATGCCGAGGTTTGGGACTATGTGAACCGCTACCAGAATTTCGTGCCGTACAAGAACCGCGTGAAGACCACCAGCGACGGCCAAGTCTATTCACTGCCCGTCAACCTGCACACGATCAACCAGTTCTTCGGCAAGACCTTCCGTCCCGACGAGGCCCGCGGTTTCATCGAGGAGCAGGCCGACAAGACCATTGCCGAGCCGGAAACCTTCGAGGAGCAGGCACTGCGCTTCGTCGGCAAGGATCTCTATGAGGCCTTCTTCAAGGGCTATACCCAGAAGCAGTGGGGCTGCTCGCCGACCGACCTGCCGGCCTCGATCCTCAAGCGGCTGCCGGTGCGCTTCAACTACGACGACAACTATTTCTTCCACAAGTATCAGGGCATGCCGGAAAGCGGCTATACCGACATGATCGGCCGCATTCTCGATCATCCCAACATCACGGTGACGCTCGGAAAGAGCTTCCAGCGCACCGAGGCGCCAAGCGCCGAGCACGTCTTCTATTCCGGCCCGCTCGACGGCTACTTCGACTATGAACTCGGCCGTCTCGGCTATCGCACCCTCGATTTCGAGCGCTTCACCTATGAAGGCGATTACCAGGGCTGCGCCGTGATGAACTACGGGGACTTCACCGTCCCCTACACCCGGATCACCGAGCACAAGCATTTCTCGCCGTGGGAAGAGCACAGCGGCTCGGTTTGCTACCGGGAATTTTCCCGCGCCTGCGGTGCCGAGGACATCCCCTACTACCCGATCCGTCTGGTCAAGGAGAAGGAACAGCTTGCCGAGTACGTCGCACGCGCGGAGCGGGAAGCATCGGTCACCTTCGTCGGGCGGCTTGGCACCTATCGCTACCTCGACATGGACGTGACCATCCGCGAAGCGCTCGACACCGCCCGGCTCTATCTGGCGAACAAGGCCGAGAGCACCTCGATGCCGGCATTCCTGCGCTCGCCGCTCTGACGATTGCCACGCAAAGTCAAGACCACGTCAAGTCAAGGCGAGCGATCTCGCCTTGAACGGGCCAGCCCGGGTCATCGGCGGGCTACATCGAGCCGTTGCTATAGGAAAAATACAGAAACGCGGCCACGAAGAAGGCGGAAACACCAAGAATGACGAGAACACGCTTCTGCCACGGCGGCGTTTGCCGGGGAGGCTTCGGCTGCGGCGGGCGCTGGAACTTGATCACGTTGTCTGACATCGCATCTGCTTAGCGGCAATCGCGCAATTTGCCAACCGGCTTCATGCAACGATCACGGGCAATTCCCGGCCCGCGTTCCATTGGCCGCGCCGGCTATCGCCGGCTGCGGCCCCATTCCCGTGCCCTCCCGGCTACGTCCTAAGGTCAGGTTTCGCCTCAGCTTTTCTGACAGCTTACGGGCACGCTGCAACGCACCTAAGGTTACTCTCCTGTCGCCTGATGATGCCTGAAGATCGACCACGCGCTGGGCTGTTCGCTCGTCAAATCAAGGGAAATACTGATCTGTCATGAGTAAGGTTCGCCGCGCATATCTGATGGCCACTCTGGAACAGTATTCGTTGCTGCTTCTCAGCGTGCTGTTGATGGTGACGATGTCGCGCCTCCTCGATCCCACGGAGATCGGTGGCGCGGCGATCGGCATCGGAGTGGCCGCCATCGCCTATTCGATACGCGAGTTCGTGACCTCGGAATACCTGATACAGCGGGCCGAGATCGACAATACCGATATCCGGACGAGCCTGAGCCTGCTTCTCATGGCCTCGCTGGCCGTGGCGCTCGCGCTGATCGTGTCCTCCCCGCTGATCGAGCAGTTTTACGCACACCCGGACCTCGACGGCTTCATTCAGGTTCTCGCGATCGCCGGCCTGTTCGATGCGATCAGCGGCCTTGTCGCGACGCTGCTTCGTCGCGACATGAAATTCGGCTCCCTGACCCGCATC
>JAEWPB010000020.1 GCA_023399465.1 Pseudomonadota bacterium | reverse complement strand
GGCGAAGACAGCCCGGCGGTGCCGGCGGCTTCCACGTCTTCGCCCTGCCGGTGCCGGTGTCGTCGGATGGCGCGATCATCGCGATCCGGATGGCGCCGCATACCGCCAATGCCGGGCTGGTCTATTGTCCGGCCGGGTCGCTCGATATGAGCGACGTGGTCGATGGCGTTTGCGATATCCTCGGCAACATGGTGCGCGAGGTGCGCGAGGAAACCGGCCTCGACCTTGCGACCGCCGCGGCCGATGCCGACAGCTATGCCCTGCATTGCGATCGACGGGTGGCGCTGTTTCGCTGCTTCCGCTTTCCCCTGACCGCCGACGAGATGCTGGAGCGCATCGCCGCGCATATGGCGGTCGACGCGGAAAAGGAGATCGACGCCGCGGTCGCCATCCGCTCGGCCGATCCCGCCGCCCATCCCTACCAGCCGGCAATGCTTCCGCTGCTCGAATGGTTCTTCGGGCGAGCCCCCGGAGAACGCTGATCGGCTCTAAAGCGGCTTGCGCGATCCGGCGGCCTCGGGCAGTTTGAGGCAAGTTCCACTGGTTTTGGGGGATACGGATGTGCGCCGCCGCTATTGCATCTACGATGTCTTTACCAACCGGGTGCTGACCGGCAATCCGCTTGCGGTTGTCTTCGACGGCGACGGCCTCGACGACGAGGCCATGCAGGTGATCGCCGCCGAACTGAACCTGTCGGAGACGGTGTTCGTGCAGCGTCCGGCCAACCCCTCGCACACGGCGCGGATCCGCATCTTCACGCCCGCCCGCGAACTGCCGTTCGCCGGCCACCCGACCGTTGGCACCGCGGTTGCGCTGGCGGAGCTGAACCATGGCGGCGGCGAGGCGACGGGCGACTTCGTCTCGGTGCTCGAGGAGAATGTCGGCCCGGTGCGTTGCGCCGTGCGGCTCGCGCCCGGCGAGGCGGGGTTTGCCGAATTCGACCTGCCGCGAAAATCCGTTCGCACCGACCTGCCGCTCGACCGTCAGGGGATCGCCGACGCGCTCGGCCTGAAGGCGACGGATATCGGCTTCGAGAACCACGTGCCGTCGATCTGGGGCGCCGGTGTGCCGTTCCTGCTGGTGCCGGTCCATGATCTCAGGGCAGCGGAGCGCATCGAGTTCGACGCGCAATACTGGGAACGCACCGTGCCCTTCGTCGACGGTCATCTGGCCTCGGCCTATGTCTATTGCCGCGGCGGCATCAATCACAATGCCCGCTTCCATGCGCGCATGTTCGCGCCCGACATGGGCATTGCCGAGGATCCGGCGACGGGGGCGGCGGTGGCAGCACTTTCCGGTGCCATCCACCATTTCGATGCCCTGCCGGACGGGCGCCACGCCACCGTCGTCGAGCAGGGGATCGAGATGGGCCGGCCATCCTTCATCCATCTCCACATCGATATAGACGGCGGCCGCATCGCCATGGCGCGCATCGGCGGCGAGGCGGTGCGTCTCGCTTCCGGCGAGCTCTACCTTTGATTTTCCAGCGCTTTTCGCCGAAATCGATTTTTTCGCAGATTTCGAAGGTTTTTTCGCCGCTGGCGCTGGACAAGGTCGGCGATCCTGTTTATACGCCCTCTCACGCCACCAGAGAGTGGCCGGCGGGTGATTAGCTCAGTTGGTAGAGCAGCTGACTCTTAATCAGCGGGTCGTAGGTTCGAGCCCTACATCACCCACCATTTTCTCTTTCCTTGATTGTCGTGCGCATACCAAAATCCTTGCCGGCGTCTTGCCGTGATCTGGTCGCAAGCATTGATTTGCATATCGCCTCGATCATTTCCAGTTAACTAGTCCTTTCCTTAGCTCTGTGCCGGCCACGCTGATCTTTCTGACCCAAGTGTAGCCATTCTTCTCAACCTGCGTGCGTATTCCTTGCGGAATACGCTCCTCGTCCACTTCGCCGATAACCTCCCACAAGTAGTGGGCATTGATGTGGGGGAGGATTTCGTCCACGTGGTTGTAAACGAAATAGTACTTGCAATGCGGGTTAGGTCGTTGGTGGCTTTTGCGAAGGTTGTCGGCGATTAGCATGTTGGCTCCTTTGAGAGTAAAGTGTTGTTGTTATAACATAACGCACGATGCGCAGGCAAGTCCGCGTCGACAGTACTTCATCAGGCCGCCACTTGCTTGCGACGGTTTCGAAAATCACCTCTAGCTGACGTTTTAGCAGCGGCTCGGAAATCTCTCCAAGCCTATGCAACGCCCTCTTTCGTTCGACGCAGAGACGTTGATCTTGCCTGCGACTGCGTGACGTTTGTGCTTGGTCCTCGCCATCTGCGTCGATGGGGGCTATGAGGTTGGCTAAACTGAATCTGGAGATCGCGAAATGGAAAAGAGCTGGAACAAGAGTGTCACTCTTGCCCTCGAACCGGGGAAATTCACGACCATCAGCAATACGCAGGAGGCCTCGTGGGTGCTGATCGAGGAATGGCCGACCGAAGACGGCGAGGCACTCGACACGGCGTTGCTGGTCTTCGAAGCGGTCATGAAGGGCAAGAAGACGCCGGAGCATGCGAGGTTCGCCTTCATTGCAGCGGCGGTCGAGGCGGGGATCGAGATCAGGGAATAGCAGGCGAGCAGGTGCTCGATCATGCTCCAGGCGCGCCCTGCGATGCGAGGAGCGGGCAGGGAACTTGATTTGAACACAATGGCAACCTACATGTCTCTTCGTCGGCATTGCTGATGAGCGCTGGAAAACATCTGCCGCTCGCAATTGCCACAAACGCTTTCGGCCTTTGACCACGGATGTACTGGCACTGGTGTGAATAGCGAATAAGGAAGGTCGGTGCGGTTTTGCCCCGGCCTTTTTTGTTGCCCGCGTCTGTGGCGGTGCCATGGTGCGAGGCTTCACCGATTTCATCCGCGCGAGATCATTGCCCAGATATCGCGCCAACCGCACTGAATGCGGGTTTCGATCCGGGCCTGAAAATCGGTGGTGCGTCCGCCGGATTTGCGCGTTCGCTCCCGCTCGAAACCTTTTCGCGCCTGTCTGCGAATATTCTTTTGTTTAATCGACTTGGGGCGCTGGACAAGGTCGGAAATCCTGTTTATACGCCCTCTCACGCCACCAGAGAGTGGCCGGCGGGTGATTAGCTCAGTTGGTAGAGCAGCTGACTCTTAATCAGCGGGTCGTAGGTTCGAGCCCTACATCACCCACCATTTCAAGCACTTGCCGAAATGCTATTTGGTCCTGGAGACAGGATGGCTTACCGGCTTGCCGCTCGTTCCGGATCCTTCCACGAACTTTGCCACTTTCTGGGACAGCTCTTCGAGCGTCGCCATGACCCGGTTCACCTGTGACAATGTCGCGGTCCTTTCCGGATCGTATCTCGTGACGAGATACTCCCTGTTCGAGGTCAGGGCCTCAAGGTGCTGGGCTGTGCGCTTGCGCAGGACCAAGCCTGCATCAATCGCTCTTCGCGTTCTTTCGGCGATGTCGTGCTGAAAACCGCGAATGCACTTGGGATCGAGACCTTTGAGGAGAAGGAATGCGTTCAGATAGAGTTCGATCGAATGGAGGGCGAGAAATCGCCGTGGAACATGTGCGAGCGACTTTCCTTTGGGCAGCTTTCTATCAAGAAAATTGGCAGCGGTCCTGTAGTGCCCCGCCAGTTCAAGGATATCATGAACCGTTGCAGTTCCGCCCGGGTAATCCGAATCCACGTTAATGCCCTTGTTTGCATTCATAAAGTGAATCTACACATGTTTTATCGCATATGAATTGTTGGATTGATAATAATGCCGCAATCTAAAATGAATGGTTTATTATTTATTGCCTGAATATTGTTGCTTAAGCTTTGATTTGAATTGTTTTCGGCCGCAAGGCGGTGGGGCCGCTTGCGTGCAGCGCTTCTTCCACGACGAGCCTTTCCGCTGGCTTCGATCACGAGAACCTTGAGCTGCCGCATGGCGGATGCGCCGTTGCACGCCCGTCGTCAGCTCTCGATGCGGATGCGGCAATCCACCTGCCTCACCCGGTCGAAGCTGGCGGCGATCTCGATGGCGGCCTGCCGCTCCGCATCATTCAGTACCGTGCCGGTGAGAACGATCGTATCCTTGACCAGCGTCACCTGGACATCGGTGGCGTCGACATTTCCGGCCTCGGCGAGCGCATTGGCCACCTGCTCCTCCAGACCGGCGCGGGTGCGGGGGTTCTCAGGCTCAAATTCCTTGCCGTGGAAGGTCGGCGGCTTGAACACCATGGCAACAACTCCTGCTGTCAACCGCCTGCAGGCGGGGAAAACACACGGCTCTGCCCATTCGCAGCAAAGATGGAGCGGCGGCGGCAAACATCAATCTCCAACATGGACGATCCGCCGTCGCTGGCCTAAAATATCGGCGATTGACCAGTCCCGGCAGGAGCAAGCGAATGCCAATCTTCATGGACCGGCACGATGTTGTGGGCGCCACCGCCGCCGATGTGGCCGCGGCCCACCTCAAGGATCTCAGCATACAGGACCAGTACGGGGTCAAGTTCCTGACCTACTGGTTCGACTACCGCAATGGCACCACCTTCTGCCTGATCGATGCACCCGACGCGGAAACGGCGCAGTGCGTCCATCGCGCAGCCCACGGCTTCATTGCGGCAGAAGTCGTCGAGGTGGCGCTATCGGCGGTGGAAGCGTTCCTTGGGCGGATCCAGGACCCCGATGCCGCACGCCATCAGGGCAGTGAAATGGATGCCGGCCACCGCGCCATCCTGTTTACCGACATCGTCGGTTCGACCGAGATGACCGCACGGCTCGGCGACCGCATGGCGGCAGAACTCGTCCGTGCCCACGATGCGGTCGTCCGGCGCTGCCTCGGTCGTGTTTCGGGCCGCGAAGTGAAGCATACGGGCGACGGGATCATGGCCGCTTTCGCCTACACGCCAGCTGCGGTCGATTGCGCGGTCGCCATCCAGCGGGAATTCAAGCAATACAATGCAGGCAACTCCGAACCTATTCACGTGCGGATCGGGATGGATTGCGGCGAACCGGTCGCGGACAGCAACGATCTGTTCGGCACCACCGTGCAACTGGCGGCAAGGCTGTGCGCCATCGCCGGGAGCGACCAGATCCTGATCTCGGAAAACATCCATCGCGAATATGGTTCCGACACGGCTTTCGCCCATGCCGGCAGTCATCGGTTGAAAGGCTTTGCGGAGCCGGTGGTGGCCTACAGCTGCGAATGGAACTGAGCGGTCGTCGGCAGATGACCCGGCGCCAACGTCAGTAGTTCCTGCAAATGGAGCGCATTTCCACAAGCATGGTTCGCCCGGCATTTCAGTATTGCCGTATTGTAACGTAAGTAAAATTGCTTTAATTAGATTTATCTGAAGAAATATTCTTCGAATCAGCTAATATGACCCTGTCCCGGCACTCGAGCAGTGATTAAAGAGGGGTATCGATGAGCGAAGCAATTCCGAAAGTCGAGCACATCAACATCAGCGAGCACTATGTGGTTTTCGAGGGCGGTGCGATCGTGCGCATCGATTGTTATCTCGATGGCGAAAGCCACTGTGTGGACGATCCGGAAGACGCCTTCTGTTGCTGCCTCGAGCATCCCGAACACGGATGGCTTGCCGTCGAAATGATCCACGAACCGGTGACCATTCACTAGAATGGCGCGCCGGCGCCCTCGCGCATATGACACCGCCGTCGCGCGAGGGCGGCCTTTTTTGTCTAGCTGCGCTCGACCAGTGTCTTCAGTGCGGCCTGGCCTTCGGCCTGCGCCTGGATCATGCTGGCAAACTGGCCCTGGGCCGGGTAGGTGACGCCGCGAAAGTTGATGATGAAGCACCAGAGGCCGTTCTGGCGCTTCTGGATCGTCACTTTCGTCTCGGGCTGGGGCTTGGAACTCACGGGGGAACGTCTCCTCATCGCTCTTTCAGGATCTGCAGTTCATCGAAAACAGCGGCAGAGTCAATTGCGGTCCGCCCCGTGCTGGCGGAGGCGATCCGCCGCGGTTTCCTCTGCCGCGACAAGGCATTCGCCGCGCATCGTTTCCATCAGCCGTGCCAGTTCACAATCGCCGACGAGGTCGATCGCTTCGTCGAGCCCGACCCATTGGCGCTTGCGCTCCGCCCGCTCCGGCCAGTTGACCCAGGTGCCACGGACGTTGAGACCAAAGAGCCGAACCGTGCAGTCGGCGTTCGAACCGTCACGCAGCACCTTCGAATACCCGAAGCTGCCGACGGCCTCGGCGGTCATCTCGCCGAACACACCGGCTTCCTCGAAGGCCTCGCGCGCGGCGACCTCGCCCGGCGTCTTGCCGGCGATCGGCCAGCCCTTCGGCACGATCCAGCGCTTGCGCCCGCGGGAGGTGATCAGCAGGATCCTGAGGTCGCCGTGCTTCGAATGCCGCCACGGGATCGCACCATATTGGACGAACCGGCCGGGCCGCTCCGGCGAAGCGCTGTTGCCGCCGGCAATATCGAGCGTCATTTTCCCTTCCTCTCACCGCATAAAATGTTCGCGCGCACGCGGACCGGGCGGGCGATGGACGGGCGGGAGCGGCTGGTGGCTGCACCAGGGGCAGCGGGATGCGGATTTCGGCAGGCGGCGCTGGCAGGAATTGCAGACGGGCAATTTGAACGACGTAATCACGATAAACTCCATGCGCGCGACGTCGGATGTCACGCGAGCGATCAACAAACTAGGATTTCGAAAATATGTCCCGGAGCGGGCTTGGCCGTGCGGTGTTCAGTTCACCAGGAAGCCGCTCCGGGAAAACCGCATGGTGTCCCGGCAAGCCTCTGAAACTGGTTGAACATTCTGCTGCACATAAGGGGGAGGTAGGAACTGATTCGGTCAAAACAAGGGCAGGGCAAGCCCTCGCCGTGCTGCCGTCTTCCGGCTGTGGATATCCAGTCGGGCCGGCGTCGCGACCGTGGCCGCAGGGGCGGCGGCAACCACGGTTCGCACGAATGCAGCCGGGGATCGGGGCCCGCGACCGGTTTCATGCGCTTCCCGCCGGCGAACCATGCTTTGATCTCGCCAGAATCGCCGTTTTCGTGCTTTACTACGCCGCGATGGACAACAGGCCGTGACGGCATGAAGGAGACTGCGAATATGCGAAGCCCGAAGGAGATTCTCGATTTCTGGTTTGGCGAACTGACGTTCGAGCAGTGCTTCAACGCCACGCCCGAGGTCGACGAGATGGTACGGGCGCGTTTTGGCGAGACCCATCTGGCTCTGGCGCGCGGCGTGAGCGAGGAATGGCGGGCGACGCCCGAAGGCAGGCTTGCCGCCATCATCGTGCTCGACCAGTTTCCGCGCAACATCTACCGCGGGACGGGGCATGCCTTCGCGACCGACGGGCTGGCGCTTCAGGAAGCCCGGCTTGCGCTTGCGGCCAAGGCGGACGATGCGCTTTCGAAGCAGCAGCGCATCTTCATGTATCTTCCGTTCGAGCATTCCGAGGAAATGGCCGACCAGAACCGTTCGGTCGTCCTGTTTTCCGATCTCGGCATCGACGACGTGACGAGCTACGCCGAGCGCCACCGCATGGTGATCCGCGAGTTCGGCCGGTTTCCGCATCGCAATGCGGTGCTGGGGCGCCAGTCGACCGAGGCCGAGCTCAGGTATCTCGCCATGCCCGGCGCCGGTTTTTGAATGGAAAGTCGTGCGGGAATCGCCTTTCTCTCGCCTTGCTTTCGTTTAGAAAGACGCGGACCTATGATCTGTTCACGCAATTCAATCAGGCATGAAGGGCAATTTCTTGCGCAGTGACACTCCCGTAATCCGGTATCTGGCAATGTTGGTGTTTTGTCTGACGATGGCTTTCGCCATGGTCGGGGGAATTGCCCATCCGGTTCATGCGCAGGATCCGGCGGCGCTGTCCGCGCAGCAGAGCCTTTCCGATCAGGCCGCCCAGGAGATTGCCAAGGAGCGCGAGCAGATCGCCGAGTTCCGCAAGCAGGTCGAGGAGTCCAGGGACGACGACCTGCGGCTGGTCGACATCAAGGGCAAGGTGGACGAGGTCGGACGCAACGTCATCAAGGCGACCGTCGCACTGCGGCCGCGAGCGGATGAGATCAAGAGCCGCCTTGTCGAACTCGGCGAGCCGCCGAAGGAGGGGCAACCGGAGGAAGCACCGATCGTCACCGAGGAGCGCAACCGGCTGATCGCCGAGCGTGCCGAAATCAACGCCGTCATCGGCGAGGCTGAAAACCTGTCGATCGAGATCACCGCATTCTCCAACGAAATCACCGAGATCCGTCGCCAGCTCTTTACCGACAGGCTGTTCGACCGCACGGCCGTGTCGTTCGATACGCTGAGGGAGGGAGCGAGATCGATCGCGCACGAAGCCGAGCTGTTCCAGCAGACCATCGGCGGATGGACGACCTTCGTCTGGAAGTTCAAGCGCATCCCGCTCGTCGTAACGGTGTTCCTGTCGCTGGCTGCGGCCCTGGTCTTCCTTGCCGGCGGCTACCGCTTGTTCGGATCCTATATCAGACGCGACAGGAATGTTGCCAATCCGCCCTACATAACCCGTCTTTCCGTCGCCTTCTGGTCGACGATCATCCAGACGGCGTCGCTGATCGCCTTCCTGACGGCATCGTTTTTCTTCATGGACACGTTCGGTGTGCTTCGCACCGACATCGTGCCATTCGTGCTCGCCACCTTCGGCTTCATCGGCATCGTCTATTTCGTCTCGAAGCTGACGCTGGCGGTGCTCACGCCCTGGGAGCCGAGCTGGCGTCTGGTGCGCATCTCCAATCACGGCGCGCGCATCCTGGCGGCGGCGGTGATCGCCATGGCGGTGGTGAACAGCTTCGACTATGTGCTCGGCGCCATTTCGGTCATGCTCGGCTCGCCGGTGGTGCTGACCGTCATCAAGAGCCTGATCGCCTCGCTGATCATCGGTTCGATCCTGATCATCGTCTCGTTTGCCAAGCCGATCCTCAACACGTCCGGCGATCCTGAAGATACCGGCCTGCCGTGGCCGCGCTGGCTGCGGGTGGTGCTGCAGCTGGCCGGGATCGCGCTGATCATCGCGGCCCTGATCGGTTATATCGGCCTTGCGCGGTTCGCCGCTACCCAGATCGTGATGACCGGCGCGGTGCTGGCCACGATCTATATCGGCGTGCTCTCCGGAAAGGCGGTTTCGAAACAGGACAGCTTCGCGGATACCCAGTTCGGGCAGTATCTGCGCCGCAAGCTCAATCTTGGCCCGGTTGCAATCGACCAGGCCGGTCTCGTTGCCGGTCTAGGTATCTACGTGATCGCCTTCGCGACCGGCCTCCCGCTGATCCTCCTGACCTGGGGCTTCCAGCTCAAGGACCTCGAGCAATGGGCGATCCGCCTGTTCACCGAAATCTCGATCGGCAGCATTTCCATATCGCTGGTCGGGATCCTGAGCGGCCTGCTGCTCTTCGGTGTCGGTATCATCGGCACGCGCTGGTTCCAGAAATGGCTCGACAGCAATATCATGGCGCGTTCGCATGTCGATGCGGGTGTTCGCAACTCGGTCAAGACCGGCATCGGCTATCTCGGGATCGCGGTCGCCGGCCTGATCGGCATTTCGGCGGCCGGGCTCAATCTGTCCAGCCTGGCGCTCGTTGCCGGTGCTCTCTCGCTCGGTATCGGTTTCGGCCTGCAGAATATCGTCTCGAACTTCGTCTCCGGCCTGATCCTTCTGGTCGAGCGGCCATTCAAGGTGGGCGACTGGGTGGTCACCGGCACCACCGAGGGCCTGGTCAAGCGCATCTCCGTTCGTGCGACCGAAATCGAGACTTTCCGTCGCCAGTCGATCATCGTGCCGAACTCGGAACTGATCAACGCCTCGGTCGGCAACTGGACGCACCGCAACCGGCTCGGCCGTTCGGAAATCCCGATTTCCGCCAGCTATGACGCCGATCCCCGCCAGGTCATGAGCATCCTGCTTGAGATCGCCAACAGCAATCCGCAGATCCTGAAGAACCCGGCGCCGGTTGTGGAGTTCCTCCGCTTCGGCGACTCTTCCCTCGATTTCGAGCTGCGCTTCTTCCTGCCCGACCTCTTCGATGCACTGCCGGTGCGAAACGAGGTGCGCGTCGCGATCTTCGAACGCTTCAAGGCGGAAGGGATCGAGATTCCGTTCCCGCATCGCAGCCTCACGGTTCGCGTCGAAGACGGCAGCACGACGCTTTCCACCGAACATGTTGCCGAGGGCCTGAGGGCCAGCGGTTCCGGTACCCGCAAAAAGGGGACGGAGACGTTGCGGTCGGTCGGGGAGGATGGCACACTGAAGGCCTGAGCGGGCATCAGCACATGTTGCCCGGGGCGCAATTTCGATCCCGGCCCGGGCTGACAGACGGGATCTCGTCCGCAAGCAGGGAGCGGCGCATTTGCGCCGCAGCGCGATGCGACGACTTGTATTCGCAATGCTGGTTGCGATTTCGGCAGCAACCGCCGCCCCGGCGGCGATGGTCACCAATACGGACAAGGGCTCGGTCGTGGTGGTCATCGTTGCGAACGGCAAGCGCGCGGAAGTGACGATCGATGCGGGCACCACCGAGTACATCTGTCCCTCCGGCTGCTTCATCACCTTCCCCAACGGCGACAGGATAGGGCTCGAAGGCAGCGAGGTCATCAGGATCGTCAACGGCGCGGGCGAGATCGATTGAAGCGCGGACGGCTTCATCCGCGACTGCCGGTGCAAAGTGCAGCTTCTGCCTGCCGACGTGGCGTTGGCGCACCTCCCGGGCCGGCCGGGATGGACGAGAATGCCGGTTCGAAGACATCTTTTGCCGGCGTGCAAAGATAGGCGCGAAGTTAATCATTCGGAAAATGGTTCCGTCCTAGAAAGACCTGTATATTCAAAAGTGTAGGCAGGTCATGAACTTTCTTGGCATTTCCGGAATGCTGTACTCCGGCGAAACCCTCGGACACCCCCGTATCCTTGTCGCGGAAGATTCCAACGTGTTCACGTCGATGATCGGAACGCGGATGAAGGAACTCTTTAATATCGACGTCGAGATTTGCCGCAGTTTCGATGACCTGCAGCTTGCCTATGACAAGTCGAGCGAGCCGATTACACTTGCGATCTCGAACATTAACCTCCCCGGCGCCGAGAAGGGAGAGGCACTCGAATACCTCCTCGACCTCAGCGTCCCGACGATCGTCTTCACCGGAACCTTCCACGAGGGCACGCGCGACCAGTTGCTGTCGAAGGAAATCGTCGACTACATCATCAAGGACAACATCTACGCGGTCGATCTGCTTGCCGAGTCCGTCTGCCGGTTCCTGACCAACGAACGCCACCACGTGCTGATCGTCGATGACAGCGCCACCGCGAGGGCGCTGCTGTCGAGCCGCCTGAAGCGCTACAATTTCCGCGTCTCCACGGCGGAGAACGGCGCCAAGGCACTGGAAATCCTGAAGGCGAACCGTGACATCGGCCTGATGATCACCGACTACAACATGCCCGACATCGACGGCTTCGAGCTGACGCGCCGCATTCGCGCCGCCCAGATCGGTTCGCACGAGCTGCGCATCATCGGCGTTTCGTCGTCGACCGACCGCCTGCTGTCGGCACGTTTCCTCAAGGCCGGCGGCAACGACTTCATGCTGCGGCCGTTCATCGACGAGGAATTCTACTGCCGGGTGAACCAGAACCTCGACACGCTGGTGCAGATAAAGTCGGCGCAGCGTGTGCGCGCCGCCCGGGCCTGAACAGCTGACGCAACCTACGAAAAAAGCCGCGGTGCAATGCCGCGGCTTTCTTCGTTTTCGAAGCCGACCTCGCCGGAGGTCGGCCATGTCTCATCGATACGGCTCAGACGACGACGCCAGTCCGTGCCGTCGCCATCGTGATCTTGCGTTCTGCGCGTTCCTGCTGCGGCGAGCGGTTGTACAGTTCGCGATAACACTTGGAAAAATGCGAGGCCGAGACGAAGCCGCAGGCGACCGCGACTTCGACCACCGGCATTGCCGACTGGACGAGAAGGTGGCGGGCGCGGTCGAGCCGGATCTCGAGATAGTATCGGGCAGGGGAGCGTCCCATCTCCTGGCGGAACAGGCGCTCGATCTGGCGGCGCGAAAGGCCGGCGCTATCAGCGATCTCGAGCAGCGACAACGGCTCGGCGAGATTGCTCTCCATCAGTTCGATGATCGACAGCACCTTGGAATTCTGGACGCCGAGGCGGGCGCGAAGCGGCAGGCGCTGGCGGTCGTTGGCGCTGCGGACGCGATCGGTGAGCGCCTGTTCGCAGATCCTGTTGACGAGGTTCTCGCCGAAATCCTGGCCGATCAGGTTCAGCATCATGTCGAGCGAAGCGGTGCCGCCGGCGCAGGTGTAGAGATTGCTGTCGACCTCGTAGAGATCGGCATAGACCTCGGCCTGCGGGAAGGCTTCGGCAAAGCCCGGAAGGTTTTCCCAGTGGATGGCGCAGCGCTTGCCGTTCAGGAGGCCGGCCTGGGCCAGGATATGGGCGCCGGTACAGAGGCTGCCGACGGCGACGCCGCGGTTGTAGACCTCGCGCAGCCAGGCATTGACCGACTTGTTGTTGAATTCCTCGACATAGACCCCCGAACAGACGAGCACCATGTTCGGGCGATTTTCGCCGCCAAGATAGCGCCGCTCCTCGGCAAGCGACGAATTGACCTCGATGCTGATACCGCTCGAGGAATTGATCTTCTGGCCATCGACCGACGCCAGGCGCCATTCATAGGCGTTGTAGCCGAGCATGCGGTTGGCAATGCGCAAGGTTTCAATTGCCGCGGAAAAGGGCAGCATGGAAAAATGCGGAACGAGGAAGAAGACCAGGGAACGTTTCTTGGCAGGCGCTTTGCTCATGTGGGTTGCCCATGCTCGAGGAGGGTAGGTGATCCTCTCTTGGAACAACCATATTCGGTGTTCCAAATGCGACATTTGCATGGCAAATTGCGTCTGTGAGGGGCAAATTCAGCTTGCGCCAATGACGGTCGCAGCATGGCGGCGACCACTGCGGCCGTAGTTGGTATTGTTTCTGCAACTGATTGAGAAATAATACTAATTGTGCAATGCGAGATCAGGGGCGATGGCGTCTGGCTCTTTGCCAGGCGCCATCGCCCTCGTTGTGCAATTGTTCTTCCGTCAAAACTGCTGGTGACGGTCGTCCGCGTCGCTGGTCGGCCATCCGATATCCTTGCGGATGTCGGCCGGGAGGTTCTCGATCATCCGCTGGGTACGCCAGCGACGCCAGTGCGTCGCCACGCGCGATGCGATTCCGCCTGTCGACCAGATAAATTTCGACGAATTGCCCGAGTGATGTGCACGAGTTGCCATTGTCGTATCCTCTCGCCTGTAGCGAAGCCGTGTCTGATCCAGTCGATCTATGCTCCTGTACTTGATATCACTCAAGAGAATAGATTTTATGGCTTCGATCAACTTTGGTGATGCATGGAAAGAGTTGCTGCGTAACTCCATCCGTCGATTTTGGCATCGGGAAGTGCTTCTCCTGACATGCCGACGTCGCTGCGGATGGCGTCGGGCAAGCGCGCGATTTCGCTCGCGACGCTTCGCCTTGCCCGTTCGGCACGCATCGTCTCGATCAGGCCGGGGCGATGAGTACCGTCGAACAGATGTGGCATGAACGGCATTGCAATTCTCCTTCCACGCTTCCGATCTGCTTCGATGATTGCCATTGTCCGTCCGAATTGACTTTCAATCAAATGAAATGATATGGTGCATAGGATCAATAAAAGTGAAAGATAGCGCCATGACCGTCACCTTTCGCCAGCCCTTGCCTCTGCTCGACAACGACGTTCTCAGGACCTTCGTGGCGATTGCGGAGACCGGCAATTTCTCCACCGCGGCGGAGGCGGTCTATCGTACGCCCTCGGCGGTTTCCATGCAGATCAAGAAGCTTGAGGAGCAGCTGAACACCGTGCTGTTCCTGCGCGACGCGCGTTCGGTCACGCTGACCCAGGGCGGTGAAGTCCTGCTCTCCTATGCGCGGCGGATGCTGCAATTGTCGAACGAGGCGGTATCGCGCTTCATCATTCCCGAACTGAGCGGCGTCGTGCGCCTTGGCGCGCCGGAAGATATCGGCGAGCGGCTGCTGCCGAGCGTTCTCAGGCGGTTTGCCGACATCTGCCCGGGGATCACCGTCGACGTGACCATCGACATGAGCGCGGGCCTCCGCCGGCGGATGGAGGAGCAGCGCCTCGACCTGGCCCTGATCAATTGCGCCAGCCGGTCAGTGCCGTCGGGCGGGGAAGTGGTCTTCCGCGAGCGGCTCGTGTGGGTGGGAGCGAAATGCGGCACCGCGCATCGCAAGGACCCGCTGCCGATCTCGATCTGGGAGGAGGGCTGCATCTGGCGCAGCGAAGCTCTGGCGCAACTGGAAAAGAGCAAGCGCGCCTACCGGGTTGCCTATCTCAGCGGCCATACCATGGCCCAGCGCGCGGCGGTCATCTCGGACCTGGCGGTGGCACCCATGCCGCGGTCCTATGTCACCGATGAGATGCGGATTCTCGGCGAACGCGATGGCTTGCCCGAACTCGGCGGCTTCGACATTCGCCTGCTGACGCCGCAGAAGTTTTCCGATCCGGTCAGGATCGTTGCGGAGAGCATCCGCGAAGCTTTCGGCGAGATGGCGCTCGCGGCCTGATATCCCGCAATCTTATCTGAAAGGCCTGCGTCCCGGCTGGGGCGCAGGCCTTTTCGTATCTTGCCAGACGACTATTCGCGGCTGCGCCGGCGACGGCGACCACCGCCCTCGCCACCGCCGTCGTCGCTGAGGAGCTTGCGTTCCGGCAGGGTGACGACCTTGGCGAGTTCCGGGAAGGCGTCCACCTTGTTCGGCAGTGCCATGGCGTTGACGAAGAGTTGCTGGAAATTCGGCTCCAGCGCGGTCTCGATCTTTTCGATCCGGTTGACCACGGTTTCGATCTCGCGGCGGTGATCGCGGTTGAGCAGCGCCATCAGCGCGCCGGTGCCGGCGGCGTTGCCGACCGCCTTGACCTCGGCGAGATCGCAATCCGGGATGAGGCCGAGCACCATGGCGTATTTCGGATCGATGAACGAGCCGAAGGCGCCGGCGAAGCGGATGGTATCGACATGCTCGACGCCCTGCTTCTCCATCAACAGCTTGATGCCGGCGTAAAGCGCGGCCTTGGCCAGCTGGATGGCGCGGATGTCGTTCTGCGTCACCGTGATGCGCGGCTCGCCGTCATGCAGCAGGTAGGAGAAGGTGCGGCCGTTCGCGATGATGCGCGGGCTGCGCGCCGCCATCGCGCCGTCGACGACGCCGTCTTCCGAGATGATCCCCGCGAGGTACATCTCGGCGACGACCTCGATGACGGCCGAGCCGCAGATTCCGGTGACGCCGACCGCGGCGGCATCATCGTAGAAGCCTTCCTCGTCCGACCACTTGTCGACGCCGATGACGCGGAAGCGCGGCTCCAGCGTCACCGGATCGATGCGCACGCGCTCGATGGCGCCGGGGGCGGCGCGCTGGCCGGAGGAGATTTCCGCGCCCTCGAAGGCGGGGCCGGTCGGCGACGAAGCCGCGACGACGCGATCCTTGTTGCCGAGCACGATTTCAGCGTTGGTGCCGACATCGACGAGCAGCATCATCTGGTCCTGGCGATAGGGTCCCTCGGACAGCGTGGCGCCTGCTGCGTCGGCGCCGACATGGCCGGCGATGCAGGGGAGCATGTAGACGCGGCCGCCGCGATTGACCTCGATGTCGATGTCATGGGCCCAGTATTGAAGCGCGCCGGAGACGGCGAGCGCAAACGGCGCCTGGCCGAGTTCGGTCGGATCGATGCCGAGGAACAGATGGTGCATGATCGGGTTGGCGACGAACACCGCGTCGAGGATGTCGTGGCGGTCGACTTCGCCTTCCTCGCAGACCTTGGCGATCAGCCCGTTGACGGCCTCGCGCACGGCCTTGGTCATGGCCTCGCGTCCGTCGGGGTTCATCATCACGTAGGAAACGCGGCTCATCAGATCCTCGCCGAAGCGTATCTGCGGGTTCGAGGTGCCCGAGGAGCCGACGATGCGGCCGGACAAAAGCGACACGAGATGCATGGCGATCGTCGTCGAGCCGATGTCGCAGGCGATGCCGTAAGCCTCGTTCTTGAGGCCGGGCCACAGGCCGACGATGAACGGACGAGAGGAATCCATGTCGCGATGGATGGCAGCGGTGACGCCCCAGTTGCCCTTGCGCAGGATGCCCTGCACCTGCGGGATCAGGTGGGGTGCGACCAGCAGGTCCTTGAAGCCCCAGTCCTTTTCGAGCATGACCTTCAGGCGGTCGAGATCGCCGAGCGGCTTGTGCATGTCGGGCTCGTCGACCTCGACATAGCAGAGCTGGATGGCGGCGTTGCGCTCGATGACGCGATCGCTCGCCGCCTTGCGGACCACCTGCGCATTGATGACGGTATCCTGCGGCACGTCGACGACGAGGTCGCCCAGGATCTGGGCCGAGCAGGACAGGCGTCGGCCTTCGGGCAGGCCGCGGATCTTCTCGTAGCGTTCTTCCTTGGGGCCCTTTTCCGAGATGTGGTCGAGCGACGAGACGATCTTGTGCTTGGCGAAATTGCCTTCCTGCACCTCGATCTGACAGCGGCCGCAGGTGGCGCGTCCGCCGCACACGCTTTCGACATAGACGCCGAGCTGGCGTGCCGCATCGAGGACCGGTGTGCCGACCGGAAAGCGGCCGCGCTTGCCGGATGGCATGAACAGGACGAGGGGATCTTTTTCAGGAGCTTCGCTCATGGTGCTCTGGTTCTCTGACGTGCCTTCGATGCGCATTTCCAAAATGTCTCCTCCGGGACAGGACCCGATGGCCGGGATCGGAGATCGCCGCCTGTGGCGGGGCGATCTCCGGGTGCTGGCGTCAGTCTGCATCCGAAACGGGTTTGACGATGGTCAATTCCCGACATGCAAAGATCACCTTGCGGGCAGCGCAAGGTGATCTGACGGTAGTCGTCCGGCAGATGCCGGCACGCGGTATGTTATTCCGAGCGGGCGCCGGCGCCGGCACGGGCTGCGCGGCCGCCGCGACGACCGCCTCCAGCCGCTGGCGCTGCTGCGACCGGAGCAGCACCGGCACCGGCTTCGGCGGGCTTGTGATCGCGATAGGTCATGATCCAGTTGGTGCAGTTGGCGTCGGTGCCGTTCAGTACGTTGGCGGCGCGCACCGCTTCCATTTCCTGCGGACGGCAGGGGTTCATGATCGCGGACGTCATGCCGGCGCCGATGACCATCGGGATGAAGCCGGCATTGATGCCATGGCGATGCGGCAGGCCGAAGGAGATGTTGGAAAGCCCGCAGGTGGTGTTGACCTTGAGTTCGTCGCGTAGGCGGCGCAGCAGCGCGAACACCTGGCGACCGGCATCGCCAAGGGCGCCGATCGGCATGACCAGCGGGTCGACGACGACGTCGTGCGGCTTGATGCCGTAGTCCATGGCGCGCTCGACGATCTTCTTGGCAACGGCGAAACGCACATCCGGGTCCATGGAAATGCCGGTCTCGTCGTTGGAGATGGCGACAACCGGCACGTCGTACTTCTTGCACAGCGGCAGGATGGCCTCGAGCTTTTCCTCCTCGCCGGTGACCGAATTGACCAGCGGACGGCCCTTGGCGACTTTCAGAGCGGCCTCGATGGCGGCCGTGACCGAACTGTCGATCGACAGCGGCACGTCGACCAGACCCTGGACGATTTCCATGGTTTGAACGAGCAGGCCCGGCTCGGTCTCGTTCGGGTTGACCGAGGTCACGCCGGCGTTGACGTCGAGCATCGTGGCACCGGCGGCAACCTGTTCCAGCGCGTCCTTGATGACGGTTTCGAAATTGCCCTCGATCATTTCCGCCGCCAGCTTCTTGCGGCCGGTCGGATTGATGCGCTCGCCGATGACGCAAAACGGCTGGTCGAAGCCGATCACGATTTCGCGGGTGGCGGAAGCAACGATGGTGCGGGTCATTTATGGTCCTCTGGTCAGGCGCTGAGGTTGGTCTATCGCGCCGGGTTGTCCGATACAAGGTGGAGCGCTTCCGCCGCCTTGTCGTTCAGGTAGCTGTTCACGGCTGATGATGGGCGGCGATCTCCGCCATCTGCTGCTGGTTTTCTTCCTTGCCCTCGCGCAACTGCTCGAGGCGTTCGGCGATCATGCTGTCGACCGGGTTGGCCTCGCGCTTCCAGGGCTTGCGGCCCTTCAGCACGCCGGATTCGTGGACGATCTCGGCGACATACTCTTCCTGGCGGTAGGCCATGACGTGAATGCCGGAAACGCCCTCGATCTCCTTCACCTCGTTGATGATGTCGATGCAGAGCTGCTTGCCTTCCTTCTTCTGGTCCTCCGCGCCTTCGAGGCGCTTGATCACCGCATCGGGAATGTGGATGCCGGGAACGTTGGAGCGGATCCACTTCGCGGTCTTGGCCGACGCCATCGGGCCGACACCGACGAGGATGAAGCATTTCTCGTGCAGGCCGAGGTCGCGGACCTTCTTCATGTATTCGCGGAACATCGGAACGTCGAAGCAGTACTGGCTCTGGACGAACTGGGCGCCGGCCTCGATCTTCTTGGCGAGCCGGTAGGGGCGGAAGTCGTAGGGCGGGGCAAAGGGGTTGATCGCCGCGCCGAGGAAGACCTGCGGCGGCGTCGTCAGCTTGCGACCGGAAAGGAACTTGGAATTGTCGCGCATGATGCGCACGGTTTCGAGCAGCGACATGCAGTCGAGGTCGAAGACCGGCTTGGCGCCGGGTTGGTCGCCGGCCTGGACGCCGTCACCGGTCAGGCACATGATGTTCTGCACGCCCATGGCCGATGCGCCGAGGACGTCGCCCTGGATGGCGATGCGGTTCTTGTCGCGGCAGGCGATCTGCATGATCGGCGCGTAGCCCATGCGGGTCAGCAGCGCGCAGATGCCGACAGATGACATGTGGCAGTTTGCGCCAGAGGCATCGACGGCGTTGATGCCGTCCACCCAGCCGTCGAAGATCGCGGCGCGTTCATAGACGTCCTGCGGATTGGCGCTGTCGGGCGGATTGAGTTCGGCCGTAACGGCGAATTCGCCGCGCCGGAGAACGCGTTCGAGGCGACCGCGCGAGGAGTGGCCGGGCAGCGGATCGAGCGGAGCGCCGGGATCGTGCGGATTGATATCGGGGCTCATGCGTTTCTTTCCTTCTCGGCGGCTTCGCGGGCCGCTGCGGCTTCGGCGGTCACGCGCAGCCAGGACGAGGTCTCGCGCAGCGACTGGTTGACCGGCTTCTGCACGTTCATGATCGCGTCGCCCTTCACCATGTTCTGCGAGCCCTTCCACGCCTGCACCCAGACGCAGGGCATGTCGGGCTCGACCTCGCAGTTGCCGTTGGCGCGCACGCCGCCGCAGGGGCCGTTGCGCAACTGCTTCGGACAGTTCATCGGGCAGGACATGCCGGTCGAGGACAGGGCGCACTGGCCGCACATGCGACAGTCGAAAAGGAAGCCCTTGACGTGGCGCTCGACGAAGGTGACCGGACGCTCAACACGCTGGTAGCCGATCTTCTTCCACAGCGGATGGAGCAGCAGGAAGGTGTCGGCGAAGCGGCTGTAGAACCACTCGAGAAAGCGCGAGTGGCGCACCGCCCAGAGACGCACCGTATATTTGTGGCGGGCGCGCCGGCTCGGCGATACCCCGGCAGGCGTAAAGGCGCCGGTAGCCGACTTCTTGGCGGGCGCGGCATTGCCGGTTACGACCTTCGGCTCAGCCATTGTCGCGTCCTCCGGCCTTGACCAGCGTGACGAGACGCTCCTTGTCATAGGCCGCTTCCAGCTCGGCGGCAGCCTTGTCTGCCTCCGCCTCGAGATCGTCCGATACCGGAACCGGATCGGCCTTGCGCCACTCGGCGAGATAGTCGTCGGTCTCGGCGGCGCCGGTGCGCATGGCGCACATGTCGATCGCCTCGGTGAAGCGCAGCGACAGTTCGCGCTTGGCGGTCTTGCGCCCCTGTTTGATGATCACCTGCGCGGGGATGTCCCGCCAGTATACGACAATGCGATCCGCCATGGCGAATTCTCCTCTTTCGCGCAGATTGCACGTCTGGCGGGGTGGGGACTTGGCTCGCCACGACGTCGCATGCGGCGAAAAGCGACGCGGCGAAAAATTACCAGATGCGTTTTGTCAATCCATGCCGGAGCCACGTCCAGACCGCCGGATTGTAGTGCATTTTCGACGGTCCTTCAGGCGCATAAGGACGCATCCGGCCGGCGAGCACGTCGTCGACGGCGCGGATCGCGATGCCGGTCGAGGCGGCGGTCAGGAGCAGCGGATAGGTCAGCATCGTATCGCTTCTGGACGGTGTGACCTTCTGGACATGGAGGGTCGCGCCGGTGTCGACGCCGGTATCAACGAGATGGACCGTGGCGCCGAAATTCTCCGGATCGCCGTTCACCAGCGCCCAGTAGCCGCCCATCTGGCCGCGATAGCCGGGATTGACCCCGGCGTGGAAGTTGATCACCGGGCAGGGAATGCGGGCAAGCGTCTCGCCGCTCAGCAGGCGGGTGCTGAGGACGACAACGACTGCGGGCTGGAGCTTCCCGATTGCGGCAAGGCAGGCCGGGTCGTTGACCGATAAAACGTCGTGGACCGGGATTGCCGGATCGATCTTCGTCGACAGCCCGTACTCTTCGATGATTTCATCGGCGCGGCGGGTGGCGAACTTCTTTCCGAGGCGCGAGACCACCATGGTCGCGATCTGGCCCATCGCTTCGATCCAGCCGAGACGGCGGGCGCGACGCTTCAGGATCGTCCACTTGGATTCCGGGCGTTCGCGAATGACGGCGATGTCGGGAAACTGGTGGGCCAGCGCGTTGATCAGGATCTGCGGATTGGCGCCGCCTGCGGTGAGTATGACCACGCGGCGCTGGCGCCAGGGAAATTCGGGCCGGGAATGCTCAGGGAGGGGATCGGACATGCGCCTGATTGCTCGACGTGGAAACCGGTGGCATGGCCACTTGAAGACGCACTGTCGGCGGGAATATCGAAGAAAAGGTTAAGCCTGCCCGGCGCGGGCCAGTTCCGCACCGAGGTCGCCATAACCGGTAAAGCGGTACTCATACTGGAGGCCGAGATAGTCGGCTGCCGCGCGGGCCTTGGCCTCGAGGGTCGGGTCTTCCTCCTGCGAGAGGTAGACCAGCTTGGTGTAATTGGAAAAATACATGTCCTTCAGTTCTGGGTGCCGGTCGAGGCCAAGCGGTTCGATGACGAAGGCTTCGAATTGTCGCGCGAGGAAATCGGTGAGGAAGAAGGCGGTGATGTCGTCTTCCCAGCGGGCGGCGAACTCGTCGTTGCCGGCGAAGAAGGAGTAGCAGTGCGGTCCCGAAAGGCGGGTGATGCCCTCGCGCTCGCAGATGCGGTCGATCGCTCCGCCGGTGCCGCAATCGGCATAGCCGACGAAGATATCCGTAGCGCCGCCGGCCCTGGCCTCGGAGATTGCCGCCTCGAGGGCCGGTGCAATCCGTTCCGGGCGGGCGTGGAGGATGGCGGGCAGGCACTGGAGTTCGAGATGGTCGAGCCGGTTCAGGCGGATGACGGCGAGAATCTCGCGGGCGATGGCGCCACACGCGATGATTTGAACTTTTTTGCCCGTCATGCGTTCATCAGGCATTGTACCATCGTAAATTGCCATCGATTGAATATCCATCGCAGAGGACCCCGATCATGACCAAATCGACGATCGCCAGGATCAGTCTCGTATGCGTTGCGCTCTCACTGCTCGGCGGATGTGCCAACACGATCAGAGGCATCGGGCAGGACACTGCCAATACGGTCAACGCTACTGAAAACGCCGGCAAGCGGGTCGTGCACGCGGCTCAGTAACGGCTGACATTCCGCTGCGGAAGACCCGCAGCGGAACATCCGTTCGATAATCAGATAGCGCGGGCGCCGATGCTGTTGTGCTTGCGGGCGACGAATTCCTTCGCCGTCTCGACGGCCACGGCTGCATCCCGGCAGTAGGCGTCTGCGCCGACGGCCTTGCCGAATTCCTCGTTGAGCGGCGCACCGCCGACGAGAACGATGTAGTCGTCGCGCAGGCCCTTTTCCTTCATCGTGTCGATCACGACCTTCATGTAGGGCATGGTCGTCGTCAGCAGGGCGGACATGCCGAGGATGTCGGGCTGTTCGCGCTCGATTGCCTCGAGGTAGTTTTCGACCGGGTTGTTGATGCCGAGGTCGATGACGTCGAAGCCGGCGCCTTCCATCATCATGCCGACAAGGTTCTTGCCGATGTCGTGGATGTCGCCCTTGACCGTGCCGATCACCATCTTGCCGAGCTTCGGCGCGCCGGTTGCCGCCAGCAGCGGCCGCAGGATGGCCATGCCGGACTTCATCGCATTGGCCGAGAGCAGAACTTCCGGCACGAACAGGATGCCGTCGCGGAAGTCGATGCCGACGATGCGCATGCCCTCGACGAGTGCCTTGGTCAGAACGTCGTAGGGCGCCCAGCCGCGATCCAGAAGGATCTGGGTGGCTTCCTCGATTTCCTCCTTGAGGCCATCGTAAAGGTCGTCGTGCATCTGCTGCACCAGTTCCTCGTCGGAGAGTTCGGCGAGAATGATTTCGTCGTCTGCCATGTGCTGTATCCCGGTTGATGCACGCCTTGCGGCCGTCGCTAGTGAACTTGCCTCATCTAGAGTTAAACCTCAATCGCTTCAAAATTCTTTTCGAATGCGACGTTGCAGCAATTGAAAAGCGACGGGCTAACCACTTGAGCGGATGCTGATGTCTGCCTTATGCAAGTTCGTGGCGCATTGAGGAATGTTCCATATGCGAAATCCTATAGCATAGGCCGTCTAAGGCGCTCCGGCGCAGGTATTGAGGATACATCATGGACGAAATCAACGAGCAGACGGGTTCCACAGGAGAAGGCGGCCGGCGTTCACGCGGCGAAGGTCGGGGAGCTGCGGCGCGTCGCGCATCGCGCACCGGCGGCGGCCCGGGCCCCTCGCTTCCCTATATCCAGCGCAAGATCCCGGTCTATGAAGTCCTTGACGAGGAAGGCCTGCAGCTGATCGAACGCAATGCCGATACCATCCTCGAAGAGGTCGGCATCGAGTTTCGCGATGACGCCGAAGCGCTGGCATTGTGGAAGCAGGCCGGCGCCGACGTGCAGGGCGAGCGCGTCCGCTTCCCGAAGGGCCTTTGCCGCGAACTGCTGAAGACCGCACCGTCGACCTTCACCTGGCATGCCCGCAATCCGGCCCGCAGCGTCCAGATCGGCGGAAATGCGACAGTGTTCGCGCCGGTCTACGGCCCTCCCTTCGTGCGCGATCTCGACGGCAACCGCCGTTACGCGACCATCGAGGACTTCCGCAATTTCGTGAAGCTCTCCTACATGGCGCCGTCGATGCATTCCTCGGGCGGCACCGTCTGTGAGCCGGTCGATGTTCCGGTGAACAAGCGCCACCTCGACATGGTCTACAGCCACATCAAGTATTCCGACAAGCCGTTCATGGGCTCGGTCACCGCGCCCGAGCGCGCCGAAGACACGATCGCCATGGCGAAGATGGTTTTCGGTGACGAGTTCGTCGAGAACAACTGCGTGACGCTGAACCTGATCAACGCCAACTCGCCGATGGTCTTCGACGAGACCATGGTCGGCGCGCTCAAGGTCTACGCCCGCCACAACCAGGCCTGCGTGCTCTCGCCGTTCATCCTGTCGGGCGCGATGAGCCCGGTCACGGTTGCCGGTACGCTGACGCAGATCCTTGCCGAGGTGCTCGCCGGCGCTGCCTTCACCCAGCTTATCCGCAAGGGTGCGCCGGTGCTGTTCGGCACCTTCGCCGCCTCGATCTCGATGCAGTCGGGTGCACCGACCTTCGGAACGCCGGAGCCGTCGCTAGTCTCCTACGGCGCGGCACAGCTTGCCCGCCGCCTCGGACTGCCGTTCCGTACCGGCGGCTCGCTCTGCGGCTCCAAGGTTCCGGACGCGCAGGCCGCGCACGAGACCTCCAATACGCTCAACACCACGCTGCTGGCCGGCACCAACTTCGTGCTGCATGCCGCCGGCTGGCTCGAAGGCGGTCTCGTCAGCTCCTACGAGAAGTTCATGATCGACCAGGACCAGCTCGGCATGCTGCAGCGTTTCGCCGAGGGCGTCGACCTGTCGGAAAACGGCCAGGCGATGGATGCGATCCGTGAAGTCGGCCCGGGCAGCCACTATCTTGGCTGCGCCCATACCCAGGCGAACTTCCAGTCGGCGTTCTACCGGTCGGTGATTTCCGACAACAACTCCTTCGAACAGTGGGAGGTCGAAGGCCAGAAGCGGATCGAGGACCGCGCCAATGCGCTCTGCCGCACCTGGCTCGATCACTACGAGGCACCGGAACTCGACCCGGCAATCGACCAGGCACTCCTGAAGTTCATCCAGGAGCGCAAGGATTCCATGCCGGACGCGTTCACCTGAAGAGAGCCCGATCCCGCCAGGGAGCAAGGCGGGGCGAAGAGCGTCGCCGACTGGATCCAGAAGGAAGTCTGGCGTCCGCACTATGAGTACAAGGGACCGCGATGAGCCGCGGTTCCGCCATTCTCGATCATCTCCGTGCGGTCTTCGGGCCGCACGGAATTCTTGTCCGCGGCGTCGTCGATCTTGGCGATGATGTCGATGGTCCGCACCTCACGGATGGCCGGCGCGCGCGTTCCGTTGTTCTTCTCGGCAATGTCGGCGGTTCGCTCTGGGAACCCTTCACCCGATGGCGGCAGGAGCAGGCCGATGCCGGCGGCGCCGATCCGCTAGACACCTGGTCGAAGGTCGTGATCCGGCCTGTCGCCAACGATCTTGCCGCAACCGCATGGTTTCCTTCCGATCCTCCCTGGCAGCCGTTCCAGCGCTGGGCGATGCAGGCCGAGGGCCTGAAGGCTTCGCCGCTCGGCATTCTCGTTCATCCGGTTTACGGGCTCTGGCACGGCTATCGCGGCGCGCTCGGCTTTGCCGAGGTCATCTCGGAGCCGGCGGGGACTTCTCCAGCCAGCCACCCCTGCGACGGTTGCGCGGACAGGCCCTGCCTTTCGCATTGCCCGGCGAACGCCGTCTCGGAGAAAGGGTTCGATGTCGGTATGTGCCGGATGCATCTCGCCACGCCAGCGGGGCAAGCGGGATGCATGGACGGCGGCTGCGCAGCGCGCAATGCCTGCCCGGTCGGAGCCGAGTACCGTTACCCCCGGGATCAACTGCGTTTCCATATGGCGGCATTGAAGCTATAAACGCGCTACTGCCTGTCACAACGGGAGCTGGGTGATGCGATTGGTGCGAGTACTGCGAGTACTGCTGGCATTGTTCGTCCTGCTGCTTGCCGCGGCCGCCGCTTCGGCCGGCGAGCCATGCCGCTACCTCAACTATCTCGGCACGCCCTATACCGTCTGCACCTTCGATCCGGCCGCCTCGGACATCCGCATCTACAATGCCGGTGACGATGGCAGGCCGTTCGGCAGTTTCGGAGCGCTTCAGGCGGAACTGGCATTGAAGGGTCAGGACCTGCTGTTTGCCACCAATGGCGGCATGTATCACGCCGACAAGCGGCCGGTCGGATTGCTGATAGAAAACGGGATCGTGAAGGTGCCGGCGAGCACCGGCGGCGGCTGGGGAAACTTCCACCTGCTGCCGAACGGCGTGTTCTATCTTGCGCGAGGCAAGGCCGGGGTCATGGAAACCAGGGCGTTCCTGGCATCCGGAATGAGGCCGCGCTTTGCCACCCAGTCCGGGCCGATGCTGGTCATCGATGGCCGGCTGCATCCGAAGTTCCTGCCGCAGAGCGACAGTTTCAAGATCCGTAACGGCGTCGGTGTCGATGCGCACGGGCGTGTGCATCTGGCCATATCGGAAGCGCCGGTGCGCTTTTACGATTTCGCGACCCTCTATCGCGACATCCTGGGATGCCGCAATGCGCTCTATCTCGACGGCACGATCTCGAGCCTCTACTGGCCAGACGGCGGGCGGCGTGGGTCGCGCTTTCCGCTCGGACCGATCATCGCCGTCGTGGGCGGCGGGCCGGGCTAGGCGTTCAGACCTGCGGGTAGGCCTGCTCCAGTCCGCCCGACTTCGTCAGGCCGGCGCGGAAGGCGGCGTAGGCCGGATGCTGGCTCGAGCGGGCGCTTTCCATCAGCCGGATCTGCAGGCGGGCCGGGGCGTTGCTGCCGACCCATGTGCCGCACTTTTCCAGCTTCAGGGTGTTGAGGAACGGCGCTTCGGATGCCTGGTTCAGGAAAAGGTTCAGGCCCTCGAGGAGATTTTCGTCCTGCTGCGGGTTCTCGAACACCAGCTTCAGGAACGCGCCGTCGGCGTCGGTGAGGGTGGCAAGCTTGGCTGCAACGGTGTCGCGGTCGGGAAAGGCGGCGGAAGTGCCCGGCATCGAAGGTCTCCTGAAATGCAATAATCAAAATCTTGCAGAGCGAGATAGGCGGGGCAGCCTGTGCGAAGCTGGAGTGGCGCGGTCGTTTGCCGCGCCACCGGTGATTGCGTTCTCAGCCGCGACGACGGCTGCCGCGTTCGCGGGCCGGGGCGGCTTCGTCGGCGGTCTTGTTACGCAGCGGGCCGATCTTCTCGATGATGGTCTCGAGCGTCGGGCGCGGACGCGGCGTATAGCCGTCGAGAGCCTCGCGCATCGCGGCCAGGTGATTGCACGACGTGCCGCAGCATCCGCCGATGATCCGGGCACCGGCATCGCGGGCAAGGCGGGCATATTCGGCCATCAGCGGCGGGGTGCCGGAATAGTAGATTTCCGAACCGCGGAATTCGGGGATGCCACAATTGCCCTTGACGATGATCGTCGCATCCGGGGCGGCGTTCGACATGTCGAGCAGGCTTGCGAGAATGTCCGAGGCGCCGACACCGCAATTGGCGCCGACGGCGACGGGTCCGCTGTCTAGTTCGCCGGCAACGCCGTGGATGTCCTTCGGATGCAGGCCCATCATTGTCTTGCCGGCGGTGTCGAAGGAGCCGGTATAGGTGTAGGGCAGGCCGACCTTGATCGCGGCTTCAGCGGCCGCGCGGATTTCGTCCGGCGACGACATCGTCTCGATCCAGGCGATATCGACGCCGCCAGCCTTCAGGCCTTCCATCTGTTCGGCAAACGCCGCGACGGCGTCCTCGTAGGACAGTGCGCCGAGCGGGATCAGGAGTTCGCCGGTCGGGCCGACCGAACCGGCGACGATGACCTTGCGACCGGCGTTTTCGGCAACTGCGCGGGCGATTTCGGCGGCCTTGCGGTTCAGGTCGTGGACGCGGTCCTGCGCCTGATGCAGCTTCAGGCGATGGCGGGTACCGCCGAAGGTGTTGGTGAGGATGATGTCGGCGCCGGCGTCGACGAAATCCTGGTGCAGCTTGGTGATCCGGTCCGGATGCGCCTCGTTCCACAGCTCCGGCGCTTCGCCGGCCTCAAGGCCCATGGCGAAAAGGCTGGTGCCGGTGGCGCCGTCCGCAAGCAGGACGCCCTTTTCGGCCAGGAGTTCGGAAAGCGGATTGGCATTGACGGTCATGGCGACATCCTCGATCTCAATTGGAATGATCATATAAAGATGTCTTTATGTCGGCGCAACCGCAAAGAGCGGCGGCACCGGCTGCCGATGCCGAATTTCTCAGCCGTGGATGATCGCGGTGTGCTTCTGCAGGCGGCGGCCATAGGCCTGGCTTGTGCGGTCGAAGATGATGGCGATGACGACGAGCGCGAAACCGTTGAGGAAACCGATGGTGAAGAACTGGTTGGTGATCGCCTGCAGCACGTTCTTGCCCAGCCCGCCGACGCCGATCATCGACGCCACCACCACCATCGCCAGCGACATCATGATCGTCTGGTTGATGCCGGCCATGATCGTCGGCATCGCCAGGGGGATCTGCACGTCGAGGAGCTTCTGGCGGTTCGACGAGCCGAAGGCGTCGGCCGCCTCGAGCACGTCCTTGTCGACCTGCCGGATGCCGAGATTGGTCAGTCGGATCATCGGGGGGACGGCATAGATGACGACGGCGATCAGTCCCGGAACCTTGCCGATGCCGAAGATCATCACCACAGGGATGAGATAGACGAAGCTCGGCATGGTCTGCATCACGTCGAGCACCGGGTTCACGAAGGACTGTACGCGGTCCGAGCGCGCCATGAGGATGCCGATCGGTATGCCGAGCACCACCGCGATCGCGGTGCAGACCGTGACCATGGCGAGCGTGATCATCGTATCCTGCCAGAGACCGACCAGGCCGATCGCCAGCATCGCGAGCGCGGTGCCGAGGGTGATCCTGACGCTCTGGCTGACGACAAAGACGATCGCCAGCATGACAAGCAGGAAGATGAACCACGGGGTCGATACGAACAGATCCTGCAACCAGTTGAGAAACCACTGAAGAGGCTGCATCGCCTGGTTCAGTACGTCACCGTAGGTGCGCACCAGATTCTTGAAGCCGAGATCGACCGACTTCTTGACTTCGCGCATGACGCTGTCGCTGATCGCCGGAAAACTGCACAGCATTTCCGGCAGGTGGTTGCAGGTCAAAGCCATCAGTTGCCCCTCCGCCATGCGACAGGCCGCCATCGAGCATCGTTGCAGCCGCCCGTCGCATCCGAACTGATGAACTCGCCTGCGCGCCCCTGGGTTCCATAGGCGCGGAGATGGTCAGGCTGCGCAACCCCGGATCAGGGCGTACCCTGAACCTTGGCGGCGACATCGGCCGGTACCCAGGCGGTCCACAGTTCGGGGAAGGTTTCGAGGAAGTACTTCGCGGCATCCTCGTTCGAAGCCTGGTTCTCGTCCATCCAGGCGAGAACCTTGCTGACGGTCTGGTTGTCCCATTGCCGCGTCTTGACATAATCCATCGCGACGCCGGCCTTGTCGGCGAAATCCTTGGTCACCAGCGTGTAAACGCCGGCGGTCGGGTAGGAATTGACCTTGGGCGCAGCGCAATCGGCAACCGCGGTGCAGCGGTCCCATTCACTCTTGTTGAACTCGACGCCAAAGCCGAGCTTGGTCATGTCGTACTTGCCGAGGATCGCGGTCGGGGCCCAGTAGTAACCGAGCCAGCCGGCCTTCTTTTCGAAGGCATTGGCGATAGAGCCGTCGAGGCCGGCCGCCGATCCGGGGTCGACGAGTTCGAAACCGGCATTGTCGGCGCCGATCGCCTTGAAGAGGTTGGCGGTGGAGACCTGGCAGCTCCATCCGGACGGGCAGTTGTGCACCGCGGCCTTGGACGGGTCCTCCGGCGCGGGAAACAGTTCGGGATGCTTCAGTGCGTCCTCGACCGTCTTGATGTCGGGATGAGCATCGGCGATGAATTTCGGGATCCACCAGCCCTGGACGCCGCCCTCGCTCAAAAGCGGTGCCGCGCGGATCAGCCGGCCCTCGGCGACGGCGTTGTCGAGCACCGTGCGGAAGGAATCGATCCACATCTCCGGCGCGATGTCGGGCTGGCCCTTCTCGTTCATCGAGGTGAAGGTCGGCATCGTGTCGCCGGTCACCAGCGTCACATTGCAGCCGTAGCCCTTTTCGAGAATGATCTTGTCGACCTGCGCGGCGACACCCGCTGAAGCCCAGTTCATCTCGGCGATCGATACGTCGCCACATTCGGCATGGGCCGTGCCGGCCAACGCCAGAAGACCGGTGGCGAGAAATGTCGAGGCGATGAGCGTCTTCATGTGGTCCGACCTCCAGTCGTCGCAGCGGATGGTGTTCGCATCGTGGGCAGCCTTTCGGCGGCGCCGGACGCAAGCTCGATAAAACTAGGGAGCTGATCGGATAAATCAACCTTTCCCGGGACCGTAGCTGGTCCAGCGCCTGACAAACCCGCGACAAATTCGCCGCACCCGCCGGTGAACGACGTAATGACCAAAAAAAGTCAAAATTCACCTTTGGTTAAGCCCTCAATAACTCTCCGGTAACGATGTGCGGTTATTGATTGGCCGTGGCGAGGGAAACCACCGCCAGACTCCGGATCAGGTATTGCGTCCCGGAGCTAAAGTTCGCCTCGTGAGTGTTTTCGAGGCTATGTTAGTGTTTTGATCAACCGCGCCGGCTGTCATGGCCGTGCGCGGTTTTTCGTTTTGCTGTCAGCGCAGGCGGCGGACAAAAAAGAACTGCCACGAAAATTGACATGGCGGTCCGGGCGGGGAAGAGGCGGCGGGCGTCAGCCGGCGATGAACGAGCGGATCAGCCTGACCGGATCCATGCCGAGGTCGAGTTCCTCTAGGCGGCTCTCGGTCCGGAGTTTCGGTGCCTTCGAGCCCCAGGCGATCTGGACGGAGTTGTTCCTGTTAAAGATATAGATCATGAGTTCCTCATCCTGCCGCCGGCAGGGATTGTCGTGCGAATTGACGCGGAGATAATCCCGTTCAATCCTTGCGGCAACCGGAGGAATCGCCATTCCATGTCGCAAACGGACAAATCCATGAATAAGTTGCAGCCCGGTCTCCCCATCGCGCCGCCCATCGAGCCTGATGCAGCCCGAATTGGCGCGAAACGACTGCAACGTAACGGTTCTCGTGTGGCGATGGGCCACTCGGCGAGGTGCCGATGACGCGGGCGATCATGCTGCAGGGTACCGGCTCGGATGTCGGAAAAACGGTACTCGTCGCCGGGCTCTGCCGGCTCGCGGCCAATCGCGGCCTTTCGGTGCGCCCGTTCAAGCCGCAGAACATGTCGAACAATGCCGCGGTCGCCGATGACGGCGGAGAGATCGGCCGGGCGCAATGGCTGCAGGCATGGGCGTCGCGGGTTCCGTCCTCGGTGCACATGAACCCGGTTCTGCTCAAGCCGCAGTCGAACGTCGGCAGCCAGATCGTGCTGCAGGGGAAGGTCGTGGGCGAGGCGAGAGGGCGCGACTACCAGCGCCTGAAGCCCCGCTTGCTCGATGCCGTGCTCGAGAGCTTCGAGATCGTCGGCTCGGGGGCGGATCTCGTCATCGTCGAGGGCGCGGGGTCGCCTGCCGAAATCAACCTGCGCGCCGGCGACATCGCCAACATGGGATTTGCCACGCGCGCCGACGTGCCGGTCGTACTGGTCGGCGACATTGACCGCGGCGGCGTCATCGCCTCGCTCGTCGGCACCCATGCGATCCTTCCCGAAGGCGACCGAAAGATGATCGCCGGTTACATCATCAACAAGTTCCGCGGCGACGTTTCGCTGTTCGATGACGGTATTTCGGCCATCGGCAGCTTCACCGGCTGGCCCTGCTTCGGCGTGGTGCCGTGGCTGAAGGCGGCCGCGCGCCTGCCGGCAGAAGATTCCGTCGTGCTCGAGCGCCTTTCCCGCCGGAACACCGCCGGAGCGCTCAAGGTCGCGGTCCCGGTACTGTCGCGCATCGCCAATTTCGATGATCTCGATCCGCTTGCCGCCGAACCCGATGTCGAACTCGTCCATGTCCGGGCGGGTGAGGCCATTCCCGCCGATTGCGGCCTGATCGTCATTCCCGGTTCCAAGTCGACCATCGGCGACCTCGAAGATCTCCGGCAGCAGGGCTGGGACCGCGATATCGCTGCCCACGTCCGCCGCGGCGGCCGTGTCATCGGTATCTGCGGCGGCTACCAGATGCTGGGGCGGACCGTTCGTGATCCGCTGGGGCTGGAAGGTGGTGTGCGCGAGGCGCCGGGGCTCGGCCTCCTCGATGTCGAGACCGAAATGGCCCCGGAAAAGACGGTGCGCAACAGCAGTGCCCGGTCGACCGAATACGGTGTCGAACTTTCGGGCTATGAAATCCATCTCGGCGTCACCAGCGGCCCCGATTGCGACCGCCCGGCGGTGTTGATCGACGGACGCCCGGATGGTGCCGTCTCCGCCAGCGGGCGGGTCCTCGGCACCTATCTGCACGGGCTCTTTGCCAGCGACGCCTATCGGGCGGCGCTGCTCGGCAGCTTCGGCATCGAGGGAGGCCGGGGCAACTATCGCCAGAGCGTCGACTACGCGCTGGACGCGATCGCCGCCGAACTCGAAGATGTTCTCGACAAGCGCTGGCTCGACCGCCTCATCGCTGGCGGCTGACATTCGGGGCGTCTTTTGTCGCGGTTTCGGTGGGTGTAATCTTCCTTCAGCTTCGGTTGTCGAAGGGAGGAGCACCATGGCCTCGCCAGACAATGCCAGGGAAGACAAGGTCTTCTCCGGCGCGATCCCGGATATCTATGACCGTCTCATGGTCCCGATCTTTTTCGAACCCTATGCGCGCGATCTCGCGGACCGCATCGAAACACTTCGCCCGCAGACGCTGCTGGAGGTGGCGGCCGGCACCGGCGTGCTGACGCGCGCGGTCGCCTCCCGGCTCGGTCCGCGGGCGAGCATGGTGGCCACCGACCTCAATCAGCCGATGCTGGATCGGGCACGGGCGAGGCTCGGCGGGGATGGACGAATTGCCTGGCAGCAGGCCGATGCCCTGGCGCTGCCGTTCGACGATGCGATGTTCGACGTGGTTGTCTGCCAGTTCGGGGTGATGTTCTATCCGGACAAGACGAGGGGACACGCCGAGGCCCGTCGCGTGCTGAAGCCGGGCGGGCGCTATGTCTTCAGCGTCTGGGACGGTCTCGCGTCGAATGATTTTGCGAGAACCGTGGACGAAGCGCTGCAGGAATTCTTCCCGCGGGACCCGCCACGCTTCATCGCACGCACGCCGCACGGCTATGGCGACAAGGCTGCAATTCGTGAGGCGGCAGTCGCAGCCGGCTTCCGATCCGTAGAAATCGACGCTGTGGAAATGCCCACAAGGGCGGGTTCTACCGGCGATGTCGCCATCGCCATCTGCCAGGGAACGCCGCTTCGACACGAGATCGAGGCGCGGGCGGCGTCGGGCGAACTTCTGGCCGCAACCCGGCATGTGGGCGCGGCGCTCGAGCAGCGGTTCGGAGCCGGTCAGATCGAGGGCAGGAGCAGGGCCTATGTCGTCACTGCGATCGGTTAGGTCAGCCAGCGACGCCGAAAACAATGGGGAAACCGCTATCTCCGCCTTCAGGCCGCCCCCGGATTGATGCATGCGCCGACCCGCTGAGGCCATACAGGCGAGGGCGGTCACGGGCTTCGCCCGGAACAGCAGGAGAGACCAGGACGGCAACCGTGCTGGTCTCTTTGTTCCAGGATGCCCTGTCTACTCTAGGCCGCAGCGAACGGCGGCGCTGGTTGGCGATTTTTTGCCTCGCGGAACGATATCAGTCGTTTGGCCTGTTCGTCCCACAGCGTCAGCGGCACGCATTTCAGGCTTTGCCAGAACGTCAGGCGTCCGATTTCCTTCAGTTCCGGGTAATCCTTGAGGATTTGCGGCAGCCGGTGGAACGGGATGCGGCTGGACAGATGGTGCACGTGATGGATACCGATATTGCCCGTCAGCCACATCAGCGGTCGCGGCAGGTCGTAGAACGAGCTGCCGTGGAGGGCGGCATTGTCGCGCTGCCATTCATCGGCTCGTTCCCAATGCGCATGTTCGAACTGATGCTGCACATAGAACAGCCAAACGCCGATCGATGCGCCGATCACCACAATTGGTACCTGGACCATCAGAAAGGCCTTCAGGCCGAAAACGTAGATCAGCAGGCCGTAGAGTGCGACAATGCCGGCATTCGTCGCCAGAGTGCTGACCCAGGGGATGTGGCCCTTGTTCATTGCGCCGACCGGCCAGCGGTGCTGGATAACAAAGAGATAGGTCGGTCCGATTCCGAACATCACCAACGGATGGCGGTAGAGCCGGTAGCGCAGGCGCCCCATGCGCGGCAGTGCCATGTATTCGTCGACGGTCAGCGTATCGATGTCTCCGAAGCCGCGCTTGTCGAGATTGCCGGAGCTTGCATGATGGAGCGCATGCGAATGGCGCCAGTAGTCGTAGGGCGTAAGGGTCAGAACGCCGATTGCGCGCCCAAGCCAATCGTTGGCTTCCTTTGACGTCAACAGCGAGCCGTGACCGCAATCGTGCTGAATGATGAACATGCGGACCATCAATCCGGCCGCCAGAATCGCAGTCAGAAGAGCGAGCAGGAGATTGACTTCCAGCAATGCCCAGGTCGCAAGCCATAGCGCGACGAACGGGATGATGGTGGCCGCAATTTCGAAAACTGCTCTTCTATCGTCGGGTTTTTTGTAAGGGTTCATCCGCGAGACCCAAAGACGGGTGGCGGCGCTCATGGAGATGCACTTGTCAACAGAGGATGGTTCCTAGTGTGTGGAGGCCTTCAAAACCTCTCGGTAGGGGGCGTATATCAGAAAATGCGCCGGTTTATAGGGGGGCGCGCAGGTGTGGATAATCCGCATCCCCGGTGAGGGGAGCGGCATCGTTCGTCCCTCGCAATTGACTTTTACTCCGGCGGACCGCTAACATGACCTCACGAATGGTTCCCGGACCGCGCGAGCGTTACGGGAGTAAAAGGGAATGTGAAGGGGCGGACCCATACAGGGCGCTCTCATCACAGCCGACCCCGCGACTGTAGAGTGGTCAGGGTCTTCCATCCGGTTTGCGTGCGTCGTTGTCGACAGTCTGCATGGGGCAGGCGGGCATCGGCGGTTCGAGGACCGGAAAAGCCACTGGAGTGGCTTCACGATCTGCCGGGGCTGGACGCCTCTATGTCTACGAATCGTCCGCCCTTTCGTGAAGCCTTTTATTCTCCGGGAAGGCGAGGGAGAGCCGTTGGCGCATTGCGCCTGAAAACCGCGAGCCAGGAAACCTGCCATGCGTGCCGGGCATACGCCCGAACCCCTTGGGGAGGTTTCCCCATACGGCCAGCACGGAGGTTGTCATGGCTCATAGTACTGTTTCTTCGTCTCTTGTCCTCTCGGCAAGCGACCGGCTCGTTGCCGGTCTGATTGCCCTGCTTCTCGGTTCGTTCCTGGTATTCGGCGCCGGCCTTGCCAATTCGGCAGTGCTGCACGATACCGCGCACGATACCCGTCACGCATTCGGCTTCCCCTGCCACTGACCTCAAGGGGATATCGAAATGGTTATCAGACATATTCTGGCTGCTCTCGTGGCCGGGCTGGTCGCTGGCGTGCTCATGACTGCGGCGCAGCAGTGGCGGGTCGTGCCGCTCATTCTCCATGCCGAGGAATTCGAGGGTGATGCACCCGCGAGCGACCATTCCCATGGTGCGGCTTCCGGCTATTCGACCTTCGGCCCGCTGGCGGCCTCGCTCTACATCGTCACCCCCGCCTACGCCCATGACCATCCGACGGTGGCGGGCGATGCGGAGGAGGACGGCGGACTGCTGTTCGGCATGAGCCGCTTTTCCGGCACGCTTGCCGCCAATCTGGTCATCGGTGCCGGCTTCGGCCTGCTGCTGGCGGCGGTGAGCCTGCTCTCGGGCAATCCCGTCACCGCCGCGAATGGTGTGCTCTGGGGGGCGGCCGGCTGGCTTGCCGTTCATTTCCTGCCTGCTGCCGGCCTGCCGCCGGAACTTCCGGGGTTCCCGGCCGCCGATCTTGGCGTCCGCCAGGTCTGGTGGTTCTTCGCGGTCGTTCTTTCCGCCGCCGGCATCTACCTGCTGGCATTGCGCAAGGAACTTCCGGCAAAGATCGCCGGTATCGCCCTGATCGCCGCGCCGCAGGTCTGGGGAGCGCCCCAGCCCGACAGCATCGACAGCAACGTGCCGGCATTGCTTGCCGCCGAGTTCGCGGTGGCAGCGCTCGTGACCGCGCTGTTCTTCTGGGTGGTGCTGGGCTTCGCCCTCGGCTTGCTCAACGAACGAATGGCAAGGACCTCCCGATGAGCAGTGTAACTCCCGGTGCCGTCCTCGTTCTGGGCGGCGCGCGTTCGGGAAAGTCCGGTTTCTCCGAGGCGCTGGTGCGCGCCTCGGGTCTCGAACGGCACTATGTGGCGACCGGCCGGGCCTTTGATGAGGAAATGCGCGATCGCATTTCCCGTCACCAGGCCGATCGCGGCGATGGCTGGACGACGCATGAGGAGCCGCTCGATCTCGTCGGGACCTTGCAGCGTATCGATGCCCCCGACCGGGCGATCCTGGTCGACTGCCTGACGCTGTGGGTCACCAACCTGATGATGGATGGACGGGACATTGCCACCGAAGCACAGGCACTTGCCGACTGGCTGCCGCGCGCCTCGGCCCGGCTCGTTCTCGTCTCCAATGAAGTCGGTCTCGGGATCGTTCCCGAACACCGCATGGCGCGTGAGTTTCGCGATCATGCCGGCCGGCTTCACCAGCTCGTAGCCGCCACGGTCGCGGAAGTCTATTTCATCGCGGCCGGTCTGCCGTTGAAAATGAAGGGTTGAACCCATGATGCAGGGAAAGATCCCCGCAACCGTCATCACCGGCTTTCTCGGCGCCGGCAAGACGACGATGATCCGCAACCTTCTGGAGAACGCCAATGGCAGGAAGATCGCGCTGATCATCAATGAATTCGGCGATCTCGGCGTCGATGGCGACGTGCTGAAGGGCTGCGGTGCGGAAAACTGCAGCGAGGACGACATCATCGAGCTGACCAACGGCTGCATCTGCTGCACGGTGGCCGACGATTTCATCCCGACGATGACGAAGCTTCTGGAAAGGCACAACCGCCCCGATCACATCGTCATCGAAACCTCGGGGCTGGCATTGCCGCAGCCGCTTGTCGCCGCCTTCAACTGGCCTGACATTCGTACCCAGGTGACGGTCGACGGCGTGGTCACTGTCGTCGACAGCGCCGCTGTCGCGGCCGGCCGCTTTGCCGACGATCATGACAGGGTGGAGGCAGCGCGCGCCGGGGACGAAAGCCTCGACCACGAAAGCCCGCTGGAAGAGCTCTTCGAGGACCAGCTTACCTGCGCCGACCTGATCGTGCTCAACAAGTCTGACCTTCTCGATGCCGATGGCATGAGCCGGGTGAAGGCGGAAGTGGCGTCGCGGATCGACCGCCGGCCGGCGATGATCGAGGCCCGAAACGGCGAGGTTTCGGCTGCCGTGCTGCTCGGGCTCGGAATCGGCACCGAAGGCGATATCGACAACCGAAAATCCCACCACGAGCGGGAACATGAGGCGCTGCACGAGAGCGGCGAGCCGCACGACCATCACCACGACCATGACGAATTCGACAGCTTCGTTATCGAGCATGGCGCGGTCGGCGACCCCGCGGCCTTCGTGGACGGGCTGAAGGCGGTCATCGAGGCCAACGACATCCTGCGCCTCAAGGGCTTTGCCGATGTGCCGGGCAAGCCGATGCGCCTCGTCGTCCAGGCCGTAGGCAGCCGCATCGATCACTATTTCGACCGTGCCTGGGCGCCGGGGGAGACCCGCGCCACCCGGCTGGTCGTGATCGGCCTGCATGACATGGATGAGGCTGCCGTGCGCTCGGCGATCGCCGGTCTGTAAGCCGCGACCGATCGACATATCGCCGCTCCTCCGGCCACGGTCGGATGGAGCGGCAAGGCATTTCCCGGAGAGGCCGCATGCATCTTTTGCTCGCCCAGAAAGGTTCGATTGCCGATGGCGACGAGGCCATCGACCTCGGCCAGACGCCCGGCGACGTCCTGTTTCTCTCGGCCGCCGATACCGAGCTTGCGGCCATCGCCGCCGCGCACGCGCTTGAGCCCGGAGCCGTTTCCCTGAGACTGGCGAGCCTGATGGCGCTGAAGCACCCGATGTCGGTCGATACCTACATCGAGCGCACCGCGCGTCATGCGCGGCTGATCATCGTCCGCGCGCTCGGTGGCGCCAGCTATTTCCACTACGCGCTCGAAGCCCTTCATGCGGCCGCCCAGCGCGGCGGCATGAAGATTGCCGTGCTGCCCGGCGACGACAAGCCGGATGCGGGGCTTGCCCCTTTCTCCAATGTCGCCGAAGCGGATCTCAACGCGCTGTGGAGCTACCTTATCGAGGGCGGTCAGGCCAATTCCCGCACCTTCCTGGCCTATGCCAGGGCGATGCTTGACTGTGGCGAGCGCCCGGAACCGGCCGTGCCCCTGCTGAAGGCCGGGATCTGGTGGCCGGGGAGCGGCGTGATCGGGCTTGCGGAATGGGAGCAGCGTGCGTCTTCGCCGGCGATCGCACCGGTCGCGGCCATCTGCTTCTACCGGGCGCTGGTGCAGAGCGGTGAAACCAGACCGGTTGAAGCCCTGTGCGCTGCCCTTGCCGCGGAGGGCCTGCGGCCGCTGCCGGTATTCGTCGCCAGCCTCAAGGACGCGGTCTCGGTCGGAACCCTGACGTCGATCTTTTCCGAAGCCTCACCGGATGTGGTGATCAATGCCACCGGTTTTGCCGTTTCGGCGCCCGGCGCCGAGCGCCAGCCGACGGTGCTCGACGAAGGCGGCGCCGTGGTGCTGCAGGCGATCTTCTCCGGTTCGAGCCGCGAGGCCTGGGAAACGTCGACGCAGGGGCTTTCCGCCCGCGACCTGGCGATGAACGTGGCGCTCCCGGAGGTCGACGGACGGGTGCTGTCGCGGGCGGTGTCGTTCAAGTCGGCAGCCCGCTTCGACGAACTGACGCAGACGAACATCGTCAGCCACGAGCCGCTCGACGACCGGATCCGTTTCGTGGCGCAGCTGGCGGCCAACTGGGCGCGGCTCAGGCGCGCTCCGGTCGGGGATCGGCGCGTGGCGCTTATCATGGCCAACTATCCGAACCGCGACGGGCGGCTCGGAAACGGCGTCGGCCTCGATACGCCCGCGGGCACCATGGAAGTACTGAGGGCGATGGCGCGGGAGGGCTACGCTATCGCCAATCTTCCCGCCGATAGCGACGCGCTGATGCGCCACCTGATGGCCGGCCCGACGAACGCGGAGAACCATGATCGCGAGATCCGCGAAACGATTTCGCTGAATCAATACAATGCGTTCTTCAAAACCCTTCCAGAAAGGATTCAAGGCGAAGTCACCGCCCGCTGGGGACGTCCTGAGACTGACCCATTCTTCATCGACGGGCGCTTCGCCCTGCCGCTTTCCCGCTTCGGCGAGGTGCTGGTCTGCATCCAGCCGGCGCGCGGCTACAACATCGATCCGAAGGAAACCTATCACTCGCCGGATCTGGTGCCCCCGCACGGCTATCTCGCGTTCTATGCGTATCTGCGGACCGTCTATGGTGCCCATGCGATCGTGCACATGGGCAAGCACGGCAACCTCGAATGGCTGCCCGGCAAGGCGCTGGCGCTTTCGGAGAACTGCTATCCCGAGGCGGTGTTCGGGCCGCTGCCGCATCTCTATCCCTTTATCGTCAACGATCCGGGTGAAGGCACGCAGGCCAAGCGCCGGACCAGCGCGGTCATCATCGACCATCTGACGCCGCCGCTGACGCGTGCCGAAAGCTATGGGCCGCTCAAGGATCTCGAGGCGCTGGTCGACGAGTACTACGAAGCGGCGGGCGGCGATCCGCGACGTCTCCGGTTGCTGAAGAAGCAGATCCTCGAACTCGTCACCGATATCGGTCTCGACCGGGATGCCGGCATCGCAACGGGCGAGGCGGAGGATACGGCACTCGCCAAGCTCGACGCCTATCTCTGCGATCTCAAGGAAATGCAGATCCGCGACGGCCTGCATATCTTCGGGCTCGCTCCCGAAGGCCGTCTGCTGACCGATCTTGTCGTGGCTCTGGCACGCGTGCCGCGCGGTCTTGGCGAGGGCGGTGACGCCAGCCTGCAGCGGGCGATCGCGGCGGACGCCGGCCTCGACGGCTTCGATCCGCTCGATTGCGACATGGCGGCCGCATGGCAGGGGCCGAGGCCGGAGCTGCTGGTCGCGGTCTCGGAAAGCCCGTGGCGTTCCCATGGCGACACTGTCGAACGCATAGAACTGCTCGCCGCGAACCTCGTGGAGGGCGCCTGCGCTTGCCCTGAGGCGTGGCCGCGTACGAGAGCGGTTCTCGATGAGATTGAGCAACGATTGGCGCCCTCGGTCCGGCAATCCGGTCCGGCGGAAATCGAGGCGCTGCTGACGGGGCTTGCCGGCCGCTTCGTGGCGCCCGGGCCATCCGGGGCCCCGACCCGTGGACGGCCCGACGTGTTGCCGACGGGCAGGAATTTCTATTCGGTCGACAGTCGCGCGGTGCCGACGGCGGCGGCCTATGAGCTGGGAAAGAAATCGGCCGAACTTCTCATCACCCGCTACGTGCAGGACCACGGCGAATGGCCGACCTCGTTCGGCCTGACCGCCTGGGGCACCTCGAACATGCGCACCGGCGGCGACGATATCGCCCAGGCGCTGGCCCTGATCGGCGTCAAGCCAGTCTGGGACAATGCCTCGCGCCGCGTCACCGGCTACGAGATCGTTCCGCCCGCCATGCTTCGCCGGCCGCGGGTCGACGTCACGCTCCGGATCTCCGGCTTTTTCCGCGATGCATTCCCCGAGCAGATCGCGCTCATCGACAAGGCGATCCGCGCCATCGGCCAACTCGACGAGGACGAGGCCGACAACCCGATTGCAGCCCGCATGCGCCGTGAAGCGGCCGGTCTGGTGGCGGAGGGGATGGACGCGAAGGCCGCGTCCCGCCGCGCCGGCTACCGCGTCTTCGGCTCGAAGCCGGGCGCTTACGGCGCTGGCCTGCAGGCGCTGATCGACGAGAAGGGCTGGGAGCGCCGCGGCGATCTCGCCGAAGCCTATCTCGTCTGGGGCGGCTATGCCTATGGCGCCGGCGAGGAAGGCAAGGCCGAACGCGGGCTTTTCGAGGAGCGGTTGCGTTCTGTCGAAGCCGTGGTGCAGAACCAGGACAACCGCGAGCATGACCTTCTCGACAGTGACGACTATTACCAGTTCGAGGGCGGCATGACCGCGGCGATCGAGCATGTCTCCGGCGCCCGCCCTGCCGTTTACCACAACGATCACTCGCGGCCGGAAAAGCCGGTGATCCGATCGCTGGAGGAGGAGATCGGCCGGGTCGTCCGGGCCCGGGTGGTCAATCCGAAGTGGATCGCCGGCGTCATGCGTCACGGCTACAAGGGCGCTTTCGAGATTGCCGCCACGGTCGATTACATGTTCGCCTTCTCGGCGACCACGGGTGCCGTGCGCGACCATCACTTCGAAGCCGTCTACCGGGCCTTCGTGGTGGATGCCGAGGTCCGGGATTTCATGGCCGACAAGAACCCCCTCGCGCTGAAGGAAATGGCCGAGCGGCTGCAGGAAGCGATCGACCGGGGGCTCTGGAACCCGCGCTCGAACTCGGCGAGGTTCGATCTCGCCGCGCTTGCGGAAGCCGCTTCCATGGCGACGGCGCGTGGTGGTATCGCAAAAGCGTGACTCTTCTGAGAGAATGAATAATGGATGCCACGAAAGAGCTGCTGGCATTCGCGGAGATGGAAAGCATGACGGACAACCCTGTAACCAACGAGACCATCAGCCCCGAGGAACTCGCCCGTCACGCCGAGAAGATGGCCAAGAAGAAGGCCGCCCGGGACAAGATCATGGCGACCAAGACCGACGAGAAGGGGCTGGTCATCGTCCATACCGGCAAGGGCAAGGGCAAGTCTTCGGCCGCCTTCGGGATGATCTTCCGGCACATCGCGCACGGCAGGCGCTGCGCCGTCGTGCAGTTCATCAAGGGCGCGAAGTCGACCGGCGAACGCGACCTGATCCTGAAGCACTTTTCCGATATCTGCCAGTTCCACACCATGGGCGAGGGTTTTACCTGGGAAACCCAGGACCGCGCGCGCGACGTGGCCATGGCGCAGGCCGCCTGGGAGAAGGCCAAGGAACTGATCCGCGACGAGAATAACACGATGGTGCTGCTCGACGAGATCAACATCGCCATCCGCTACGACTACATCGACATCAACGATGTGGTGACATTCCTGAAAGAAGAAAAACCCTACATGACCCATGTCGTGCTGACCGGCCGCAACGCCAGCGACGAACTGCTCGAGATCGCCGATCTGGCGACCGAAATGGAATTGCTGAAGCATCCCTTCCGCTCGGGGATCAAGGCACAGGTCGGCGTCGAATTCTGATGAGCAACGGCTGGGTATTCTGGGCGCTTCTTTCCGCCGCCTTCGCTGCGCTCACGGCGATCTTCGGCAAGATCGGCGTGGCGGGCGTCAATTCCGATCTCGCGACCCTCATCCGCACGGTGGTGATCTTCTTCACCCTCGGCGCCATCGTGCTGGCGACCGGGCAGTGGCAGTCGCCGTCGACCATCTCGGCGAAGACCTGGATCTTCCTGACGCTTTCCGGGCTTGCCACCGGCGCGTCCTGGCTTGCCTATTTCCGGGCGCTGAAGCTCGGCGATGCCGCGCGTGTCGCCCCGGTCGACAAGCTGTCGATCGTGCTGGTCGCCATTTTCGGCGTCATCTTCCTTGGTGAGAAACTCAACCTTATCCACTGGTTCGCGGTCGCCCTGATCGCGACCGGCGCGGTGCTTCTGGCGATCTTCTAGAAACCGAGCCAGACCCTGACCGGATTGGCGGGGTCGGAGGCCAGCTTTACGGCGAGCGCCAGGCAGGTAACGACAAGCAGCGGCTTGATGATCCTGGCGCCGTTCTTCATCGCGAAGCGCGAGCCGAGTTGCGCGCCGAGGAACTGGCCGATGCCCATCAGCAGGCCGACTTTCCACAATATCACGCCGAAACCGAGGAACACGGCAAAGGCGCCGATATTGGAGCCGAAGTTCAGAAGCTTCGTGTGCGCCGTGGCCTTGAGCACGCCGAAACCGGCAAGCGCCACGAAGGCGAGCATGAAGAACGAACCGGTGCCCGGCCCGAACACCCCGTCATAGAAGCCAATCGCCGGCACGACGGTCAGGCCGAAGGCGAGCGGCGCCATCCGCCGGTGCTTGTCGATATCGCTGAGATTGGGCTTGAAGCCGAAATAGAGAGCGATCGCCACCAGCAGGAACGGCAGCATGCCGCTCAGCACCTCGGCGGGCACGACGGTGGCAAGGATCGCGCCAAGGCCGCCGCCGAGGATCGTCATGGCGGCCAGAGGCCATTGTTCGCCAAGGTCGACATGGCCATGGCGCGCATAGGCGAGGGTCGCCGAGCCCGATCCGAACAGTCCCTGGAGCTTGTTGGTGCCGAGCGTTTCCAGCGGCGGGATCCCGGCAAGCAGCATCGCCGGAATGGTGATCAGGCCGCCACCACCCGCAATTGAATCGATGAAGCCGGCGATGAATGCGACAAGGACGAGGAACAGCAGGACTTGGGGCAGAATATCGGTCAAGGTACAGACTCGGATATGAGCAAAAAAGAGAGTTCAGCCTTATGGCAGAAAGTACAGCAGCCAGAAAGAGCATCTGACGCCCCCTTTGGGAAGTCGGTGCGTCAATGACGGGAGGGACAGGTGTCCGGCCGGCTTGAACGTTGCCGAGCCCGTCCTATGTCGTGAATAGCCATTCCAGAGCTTGAAGCGCAGGCGCGAAGCCGCGAAAAAAAAAGGAAAGTCCATGCTCGGCGCAGTCCACCACTCTTTCGGCGATCCCTCCATGGTCCTCAAGGTCGAGGATTGCGCGCTTCCGGAACCCGGGGCGGGGCAGGTCCGGGTGAAGACGATCCTTTCGGCGATCCACAATCACGACCTGCTGACGGTCGCCGGTCGCTACGGATACAAGCCGCAACTGCCGGCGATCGGCGGCAGCGAGGCCGTCGGTGTCATCGATGCGCTCGGCGACGGGGTCAGCGGCCTTGCGGTCGGCCAGCGTGTTTCGGTCAGCGGCGTGCACGGCGCCTGGGCCGAATACTTCATCGCCAATGCAACCTCTGCCGTGCCGGTGCCTGACGGCATCGATGACGGGACGGCGGCGCAACTGATCAGCATGCCGCTCAGTGCCTTGTGCGTCCTCAAGTTCACGGATGCACGGCCGGGGCAGTGGGTCGTGCAGAATGCCGCCAATGGCGCCGTTGCCAAGGTACTGGCGATGGTTGCGAAAAGTCGCGGCATCAACGTCATCAATCTCGTCCGCCGCCCGGAGGCGGTCGCGGAACTCGCCGGTCTCGGGATAGCCAATATCGTGTCCACCTCCGATGCCGACTGGCGGGCCAAGGTCGAGGCGATCGTCGGCGGCAACGCGATCGCCAGCGCGATCGACGGGGTCGGCGGCGAGGCCTCGGGGGAGCTGCTTTCGCTGGTTGGCGAGAATGGTCTGCTGGTTTCCTTCGGAGCGATGTCGGGCAAGCCGATGCAGATTTCCGCCGGCGACCTGATCTTCAAGCAGGCGGTGGTGAAGGGCTTCTGGCTTTCCCGGATGCTGCAGACCACCCCGCCACAGCAAATCGCCGCGATGATCGGCGAGCTGCTGCGCCTGGTGGAAGCGGGAGTGGTCAGGCTGCAGGTGGGCGGCGTCTTCCCATTGTCCGATATCGCCAAAGCGGCATCGGCGGCAGTGACGGCCGGGCGGCACGGCAAGATCCTGCTACGTCCCTGAAATTCGAGCCAAATGTCGGCGACGAACGCCGGATTGCGAGAAATGGAAAGGCCGTGGCGGAAGCTCACAGTCAGTCGCGGCGCAACTATCGCTTGATATGCCGCAATCCGGTTTGACCCGTATCACCGCCTCGGCTACACCTTTTTTCAATGTGCGACGGCGCCTGATTTTCAGGCTTAAGAGATTCCGGTGCGACCGACCCATACAGGGGGTCTGATCCGGAGCTGTCCCAATGGCCGCGGAGCTGGTTTTCCAGCTCCGGCGCTTCGTGCATCCTGTTGAAGACGAAGCATTGGAGGCCTTTTGAAATGACGGAAAAACTCGGAATCATGGTGTGCGGACACGGAAGCCGCAACCAGAACGCGGCGCGTGAGTTCGCCGTGATCGCCGAGGCGCTGAAGGCGCGCAATCCCGACATGCCGGTCGAATACGGCTATCTCGAATTCTGCAACCCGGTGATCGCCTCCGGCCTCGACAGGCTGCGCGCCGAAGGCGTGACCCGCGTGCTCGCGGTGCCGGGCATGCTGTTTGCCGCCGGCCACGCCAAGAACGATATTCCTTCCGTGCTCAACACCTACCAGGCCCAGAACCCTGGGATGGTCATCAATTATGGCCGCGAACTCGGCATCGACCTGAAGATGATCCGCGCCGCCGGTGATCGCATCCAGGAGGCCGTGGATCAGGCCAACAACGAGCACGGATTTATCGACAGGCACGACACGCTGCTGATGGTCGTCGGGCGCGGGTCGTCCGATCCGGACGCCAATTCGAACGCCACCAAGGTGATGCGCATGCTCTGGGAAGGCATGGGCTTCGGCTGGGGCGAGACCTGCTATTCGGGCGTGACCTTCCCGCTGGTCGAACCGGGCCTGACGCATGCCGCGAGACTCGGCTACAAGCGCATCATCGTCTTCCCGTATTTCCTTTTCACCGGCGTGCTGGTGAAGCGCATCTACAGCTATACCGACGAGGTGGCGGCGCGGCATCCCGACATCCAGTTCGTCAAGGCGAGCTATCTCAATGACCATCCGCTCGTGCTCGACACCTTCCAGGATCGCGTGCAGGAGATCCTCGACGGTGCGGCGGTGATGAACTGCCAGATGTGCAAGTATCGCGAGCAGGTGCTCGGCTTCGAAGCGGATCTCGGCCAGCCGCAGGAAAGCCATCACCACCACGTCGAAGGCATCGGCGGCGGACTGGAAGACTGTCCGTGCAAGGGCGACTGCGATGCGTCCTGCCGAGAGGAGGAGTTTTGCCGTGAGCATGGCCTGCCTTGGACGCCGGTGCATTCGCACGCAGCGCCGAACGATCTGCAGCCGGTCTTCGACTATTCCGCCTCGTTCACGCTCGGCGGCAGATATGCCCACCTTGCCGATGCGGCGCCCGATGACGAACTACAAGCCGTGATCGATGCCCCGTCGAGCGGCAGGCACGGCGGGCACGAGCATGGCCCGAACTGCGGTTGCGGTCACCATCATAATCACGACCACAGCCATGCCCATGGCCACCATCATCACGACCACGACCACGACCATGGTCATCACGACCATCACCATGATCACGGGCATCACCATCATCACCACGCGCCCTATCCGCATGCGGATCATCCGCTCGGGCCGAAATCGATGAAGAAGACGTGATGGCGCTGTTCGATCGATACCTGATGGTCGACTGGTCCGCGGCGAGCGTTCCCCGGCGCGGCGAGGATTCGATCTGGGCATGCCTGGTCGAACGCCGGGAGAGGACCAGCGAAGTCGTCTGGACCCGGAATTTTCCGACGCGTCGCGATTTCATGGATGAACTCGACACGCTGCTTGCCAAATCGGTTGCCGAGGGGCGGCGGCTGCTTGCCGGTTTCGATTTCGCCTTCGGCTATCCGAAGGGGGCGGCTGAGCGTCTGTCGGGGGAGGCAAGCTGGCGTTCGCTGTGGCGGCGGCTTGCGGCAGAGGTGCGGGATGACGACGACAATGCCAACAACCGCTTCGAGGTGGCAGCGCAGTTGAACCGCCGGCATTTCGCGGCCGCTCCGATGTTCTGGGGCGTGCCGAATGGCCGGTCGGTAGAAGGGCTTGCGCCCAGGCGTCCTGATTACGCCGGGTTGGGCATCCCTGAACGTCGGCTTGTCGAGCAACGGGCGCGCACGGCGCAGCCGGTGTGGAAGCTCTGCTATGCGGGTTCCGTCGGCGGGCAGGCGATGCTCGGCATCGCGCGCCTTTCGCGCTTCATCGATGAAAGTCCTCTTGGGAAACATGTTCGCGTCTGGCCGTTCGAAACGCATTTCGACCGGGCTCTCGATGGCCCTTGCGTCCTTGCCGAGATCTATCCGTCGCTGTTTCCGGTTCGGCCGAAGCATGGCGAGGTGAAGGACGAGGCGCAGGTGCGCACGGCAGCGCTTGCCTTCGCCAGCTTCGATGCCGCCGGGCAGTTGCGCACGCTCCTGCAGCCGCCGAAGGGGCTTTCCGGGGAAGACCTCTCCACTCTGGTCAACGAGGAGGGCTGGATGCTTGGCCTCGGGCACGAGGATCTCGTTCCGCCGGCGCCTGTCGTCGACTACGTCCGCGACCCGGCCGCAATCTATGCGCAGTCGTTTGCGACGATCCGTGCGGAAGCGGATCTGGCGCGGTTCCCTGAGGGGATGGCGGACCTTGCCGTCCGGTTGGTCCATGCCTGCGGCATGGTCGACCTCGCGGACGACATAGCCTTTTCTGAAGGCGCGTTCGAAGCAGGCGCGGCGGCGCTGCAAAACGGGGCGCCGGTTCTTTGCGACGCCGAGATGGTGCGCCATGGCATCATCCGCAGGCTGCTGCCAGCCGACAACGATGTAATATGCCTCCTCAATGACGAGCGGGTGCGGCCGCTCGCCGCCGAGATCGAAAACACCCGCTCGGCGGCGCAGGTCGACCTCTGGGCCGATCGGATGGAGGGCGCTGTCGTTGCCATCGGCAATGCCCCGACCGCCCTGTTCCGCCTGCTCGAACTTCTCGATCAGGGCGCGCCGAGACCGGCGATCATCCTCGGCTTTCCGGTCGGGTTCGTCGGTGCGGCGGAATCGAAGGAGGCCCTGGTCGCCAACCCCCGCGGAGTACCGTTCATCGCCGTTCGAGGTCGCCGCGGCGGCTCGGCGATGGCGTCAGCCGCCGTCAATGCGCTCGCAGGAAGGCTCGGAACCAATGTCTGACACAACATTTTCAACGCCGTGGCTGACGATCATCGGTATCGGCGACAATGGCCTTGCCAGCCTGACGCCCGAGGGACAAGCCTATCTGGATGCCGCGGAAACCGTCGTCGTCGCCGAGCGGGTGGAACAGGCCGTGCCGCTCGCCGGCAAGGATGTCCTGCGCTGGGCAGACGGCTTCGACAACACCGTCGAGGCGATCCGTCAAAGGCGCGGCCGGCCGGTCACGGTGCTTGCGACCGGAGATCCGATGCATTTCGGGATCGGGGCGACGCTGCTGACCTATTTCGATGTGGCGGAAGCGCGGGTGCTGCCGTCGCCATCGGCATTTTCCCTGGCCGCCGCGCGGCTCGGCTGGCCGCTGCAATCGGCGGTGCAGATCTCGCTGCATGCCCGCCCCGTCGAACTGATTAACCGCCATCTGTTGCCGGGCGCGCGCATTCTGGCGCTGACCTCCGACGGGAGCACGGTCGGCAAGGTGGCCCGAATCCTTGTCGATCGCGGCTTCGGTGCTTCCGTGCTGCATGTTCTCGAGCACATGGGCGGACCGGAGGAGCGCATCCTGCGCATGACCGCCGGCGAACTGCTTGCCCAGGCACCCGATATCGCGCAATTCAACACGCTGGCCATCGATTGCGCCAGCGACGGGGCTCTGCTGTCGCCGGTGCCGGGCCTGCCCGACGACGCCTTTCGCCATGATGGCCAGCTGACCAAGCGCGAGGTGCGCGCCGCAACGCTGTCGCTGCTCCAGCCCTTTCCGAACGCGCTTCTCTGGGATGTCGGCGCCGGTTGTGGCTCAGTCGCCATCGAGTGGATGCGTTCGGGCATGGGCACGCGGGCGATTGCGATCGAAAGCAAGCCGGAACGACTGGCGATGATCCGCGAGAACGCAGTTGCGCTCGGCGCACCGGATCTTGTGACCATCGAAGGCGAGGCTCCCGCGGCGCTCGATGGTCTCGAGGCACCTGATGTCGTGTTCATCGGCGGCGGTATCACCGTCGACGGCCTGTTCGATGCCTGCTGGCGGGGACTGAAGCCCGGCGGGCGACTGGTTGCCAATGCCGTCACCATCGAGGGCGAGGCGCGCCTTGCCGAACTTCGCGGCCTGTACGGCGGCGAACTGACCCGCATATCGGTCGCGCGCGCCGCCCCGGTCGGGCGCTACTGCGGCTGGAAATCGCTGATGCCGGTGACGCTCCTGAGCCTGACCAAGGGGAGGGATGCATGACCGGAAAACTCTATGGCCTCGGCCTCGGGCCCGGCGATCCGGAACTGCTCACCCTGAAAGCGCACCGGATACTGACCTCCGCGCCCGTCGTCGCCTATCCCGCGCCGGATACGGGCCCGAGCTTCGCCCGGCAGATTGCGGCGTCTTACCTCACGGCGAGCCAGTTGGAAGTGCCGATGGTGGTGCCAATGCGCGTCGAGCGCTATCCGGCGCAGGAGGTCTATGACGCGGCCGCTGAAAACCTGTCGCGTCATCTCGATGCCGGGTCCGATGTCGCGGTGCTCTGCGAAGGTGATCCCTTCTTCTATGGTTCGTTCATGTATCTCTTCGAGCGGCTGGCTGGCCGTTACGAGACCGAGATCGTTCCCGGCGTCTCGTCGATCATGGCGGGCGCTGCCGCCTTAGGGCGGCCGCTCGCGGCCCGCAACGATGTGCTGACGATCATTCCTGGGCCGCTCGACACAGAACTGATGCGTGCCCGCATCGATGCCAGCGACGCGGTGGCGATCATCAAGGTTGGCCGTCATTTCATCAGGATACGGCAATTGCTTGAGGAAATGAATCTGGTTGGCGTTGCCGGTTATCTCGAGCGCATCAGCCTGCCCGAGCAGCGCGTGCTGCCGCTCGCCGAGGTCATCGAAGACGCCGCGCCCTACTTCTCGATCATCCTGATCTACAAGGGGCAGGAGGGCTGGATCTCGGCGCTTCACCCCGCCCAATCCGATGGAACCCGCTCATGAACGTCACCAAACCGGCCGTCGTCATTCTGTCCGATGCCGCCCTCGCCATCGGACGCCGGGTCGCGGCACTCAGCGGCGGCGAATTCCACGGCGCATCCGCGCGCGTCGCCGGCGCCGACGTGCTCTTCGATCAACTCAAGCCGCACCTGCAACGACTGTTCCTCGAGGGCCGGCCGATCATCGCGGTCATGGCCTCGGGGGCCGTCATCCGCCTTCTGGCGCCGGTGCTTGCCGACAAGATGCGCGAGCCGCCGGTTCTCGCCGTCAGCGAGGATGGCGCCTCCGTCGTGCCGCTGCTCGGTGGCCATCATGGCGCCAACGAACTCGCCCGTCTCCTTGCCGCCGGACTGGAAGGGCACGCGGCGGTGACGACTTCAGGCGATATCCGCTTCGGCGTGGCGCTCGACGAGCCGCCACCGGGTTACGTCCTTGCCAATCCGGAGAATGCCAAGTCCGTCATGGCCGAACTGGTTGCAGGCGCGACCGCGCGCCTCGTCGGCAAAGCCGGATGGCTGTCGGCGAGCGGGATCCCCCTTGCCGATGACGGCGCGGTGACGATTACCGTCTCCGAGCGGCCGGAAGACGCCGGACCGCTCGATCTCGTCTATTATCCGAAGACGCTGGTGCTCGGTATGGGCTGCGAGCGCGGCGCATCGACGGAGGAGGCAATCGCGCTTGCGCAAAGGGCCGTTGCCGAAAGCGGTTATGCTGCGAGAAGCATTGCAGCGGTGACCTCCATTGACCTCAAGGCCGACGAGACGGCGATCCATGCGGTTGCCGCCAGCCTCGGTGTGCCGGCGCGTTTCTTCAATGCCGAAACGCTGGAAGCTCAGACACCGCGCCTGAAAAAACCGTCGGAGGTGGTGTTCGCCGAGGTCGGTTGCCATGGCGTCGCAGAGGGCGCGGCGCTCGCCGCTGCCGGACCGGAGGGCGAGCTCGTTTTTCCGAAGATCAAATCGAAGGGGGCGACGGCGGCGATTGCCCGCTCGCCCTCGATCGTCGATCCCGATGCCATCGGCCGTTCGCGCGGCAGGCTGTTCGTCGTCGGCATCGGTCCCGGCGCCGATCGCTGGCGCTCGCCGGCGGTTTCGGCAATGGTCGCGGCCTCGACCGATCTCGTCGGCTATTCGCTCTACCTCGATCTGCTCGGGCCGCTGGCCGCGGGCAAGATCCGCCATGACTTCGACCTCGGCAAGGAGGAGGCGCGCGTCGTCCACGCGATGGAACTCGCCGGCCAGGGTCGCGACGTGGCGCTCGTCTGCTCGGGCGACGCCGGCATCTATGCGATGGCGACGCTGGTCTTCGAGCTTTTCGAGAAGGGTGGCATTTCTGATGCCGCGCGGCGCATCGAGGTGCAGGTGTCGCCGGGCATCTCAGCTCTGCAGGCGGCTGCCGCCCGCGCCGGCGCGCCGCTCGCCCATGACTTCTGCACCATTTCGCTCTCCGATCTTTTGACGCCGTGGGAGGATATCCAGCGGCGGGTGAAGGCGGCGGGCGAGGGCGATTTCGTCATCGCCTTCTACAATCCTGTTTCGATGAAGCGGCGCACCCAACTCGCCTATGCCCGCGACACGCTGCTCGAATACCGGCCGCATTCGACGCCGGTGATCCTTGCCACCAATCTCGGCCGCGATGGCGAGAAGGTCCGGGTCGTGCCGCTCGGCGAACTTAACGTCGATGATGTCGACATGCTGACGGTCGTCGTGGTCGGCTCGTCTGAAAGCCGCACCGTGAAGACCGGTGACGGCAAGACTTGGGTGTTCACGCCGCGCGGCTATTCCGGCAAGTCCGGGACCGGCATGAAGAAGGAAGCAGCAGAATGACCGTCTATTTCATCGGTGCCGGCCCCGGCGCGCCCGACCTCATCACCGTGCGCGGCCTGAAGCTCATCGAGCGCTGCCCGGTCTGCCTCTATGCCGGATCGCTGGTGCCGGAGGAGATCGTCAGGGCCGCCCCGGAAGGCGCGATCGTCCGGGACACAGCGCCGATGCATCTCGACGAGATCATCGCCGAGATCGTCGCGGCTGACGAGCGCGGCGAGGACGTGGCTCGGGTGCATTCCGGCGATCCCTCGATCTATGGCGCGACCGCCGAACAGATGCGCCGCCTCGATGCGCTCGGCATTCCCTATGAGGTGGTGCCGGGGGTCCCGGCCTTTGCCGCCACCGCCGCGCGGCTGAAGACCGAGCTGACGCTTCCCGAGATTGCCCAGACGATCATCATCACCCGCACGGAGATGAAGGCATCGTCGATGCCGGAATTCGAGACGCTGGAAATTCTCGGGCGGTCGCGGGCGACGCTCGCCATCCACCTGTCGATCCGCAACCTCACCCATGTCCGCGAGGTGCTGACGCCGTATTACGGCGAGGATTGCCCTGTTATCGTGGCCTACCGCGCGACCTGGCCGGATGAACTCTTCATCCGCACGACGCTGAAGGACATGCAGGAGGAAGTGCGCAAGGCGAAGATCACCCGCACCGCGCTGATCATGGTCGGCAAGGTCTTCGGCGAGGTCAGCTTCCGCGACAGCGATCTCTACAATTCCGGTTTCAGCCATGTGCTGCGCAACAGGGGCAAGAAGAAGAGCGCCGTCGTCTGACCCCTTGCGGCAAATGCTTTTGCGGCTATGGTCGTTGGCCCTGTCGCGGGCCGTTTGGCAGCGCCGTCGCGCATGACAATCAGAAGGACATATCCAATGCATAAGGTCATTTTTGATACCGATCCCGGCGTCGATGACGCCATGGCGCTGCTGTTCCTGCATCGTCATCCTGAAATCGATCTCCTCGGTATCACCACCGTTTTCGGAAACGCCTCGGTCGAGACCACGACCCGCAATGCCTTGTTCCTGAAGCGCGAGTGGAAGATCGACGTGCCGGTCGCCCGTGGCGCCAACGAGACCTTCGATCCGGCGCGGCCGTCCGGCCAGTGGCCGACCTTCGTCCATGGCGACGACGGCCTCGGCAATATCGATGTGCCCGCAATCATCGAGGCTCCGGTGGATCCGCGTCCGGCCTATCAGTTCATCATCGACACGGTGCGCGCCCATCCCGGCGAGGTCCGTCTGGTCGCCGTCGGCCGCATGACCAATCTGGCGCTGGCGCTGAAGCACGATCCCGAGATCGCCGGCCTGGTCAAGGATGTCGTCATCATGGGCGGGAACTTCCACGTCCCCGGCAACGTCACGCCGGTGGCCGAGGCCAATATCCACGGTGATCCCGAGGCCGCCGACGTGGTGATGACCGCGCCCTGGAATGTCGTCGTCGTCGGTCTCGACGTAACGGGCGTGACCACCATGAGCCGCACCTTCCTGGCCGAGATGGCGGAAGAGGGCGGCGAGCACGTCGAACTGCTCAACAGCATCTCGCAGTTCTACATCGACTTCTACGCCCACATCGTCGACGACGGCATGATGGTCCATGACAGCTGCGCCTGCGTCTACGTCGTGGCGCCGGAGCTGTTCACAACCCGCAGCGGTCCGATCCGCGTCGTCTGCGGCGGCATTGCCGACGGCCAGACCATCCAGAAGCCGGACGGCCGCCGCTTCCCGCCGGGCGACTGGGACAACTATCCAAGCCAGCTCGCCTGCCTGGAGGTCGATTCCGAAGCCGTGCTGGCGCTGATCCGCCGGACGATCCTCGCACACTGAACGGTTGTTTCGTAGCCGCGCCGCGGAAGGTGGCGCGGCTGCCCTCATGGTCGTTCGATCATGATCACCGGCAGGCCCATGCGACGGGCGGCGGCGATCTTTGCATGACCGCCCGATCCGCCGGAGTTCCGGCAGACGAGGTGGGTGACGCGGTGCTCGCGAAAAAGCGCCTCTTCCTCCGCCGGATCGATTGCCGGCCTGCCGAGAATCAGCGTGTGGCTGGCGAAACACAATGGTGTCTCCGGCGCATCGACCATGCGGACTATGAAGTGGCGACCCTGCAGGGGTTCGAATGCGGAGAGATGCTGCTTTCCAAGCGCAAGGAATACGCGAGCGCCGACGGGGAGTTTCGCGGCTGCCTGTTCCAGGGAGCCGACACGGGTCCAACTGTCTGCGGCTTCGGGCTCCCATTGCGGGCGGGCAAGCGTTTCGAGCTGCACGCCTGTTTCGCGGCAAGCGATCGCGGCATTTGCCGAGATTGTGCGAGCAAAAGGATGCGTCGCGTCGATTACGCGGGTGATGCGGTTTTCTGCAAGATAGGCGGCAAGGCCATCGGCGCCGCCGAAGCCGCCGACGCGCACCGATCCGGCAACCGGCGCCGGTTCGCGGGTGCGGCCGGCGAGCGAGGTGATGACATGGGCCCCGCCTTCGCCAACCAGTTTTGCGGCCAGTTCGGCCGCCTCCCTGGTGCCGCCGAGAATGAGGATCTTGTCTTCAGGCACGGGCGATGATCTTTCCGCTGCGGTCGGTGACGACGATATCAACCGCGACCGGCGCGCCGCGCAGCGCGGCAAGTGCGGTCTCCCGCGCCTTCACGGCGACTGGCGTGGCGATGTCGATCCCGAGGGTGTTCGTGATTTCAAGCACTTCCAGCGCTGTGTTGGCAGATTGAATCCGGTCCTTCAGGGATTGAGTCAGCTCGTCTTGCGCAATCAGCGATTCCAGAAATGCTATGTCCACCTGGCTTCGCGAGGAATGCAGGTCGAGTGCGCCCTGGGCCAGCTTCACCATCTTGGCGAAGCCGCCGGCGATCGTCAGTCGCGGGATCGGGTGGGCTCGCAGATATTTGAGCAGCCCCCCGGCGAAGTCGCCCATGTCGAGAAGCGCGCCCTCCGGCAGTCCGTAGAGTTCCTGCGCCGCCTTTTCCGAGGTCGAGCCGGTCGCGCCGAGCACATGCGTGAGGCCTTCGGCGCGCGCGACGTCGATGCCGCTATGGATCGAGTGGATCCAGGCCGAACAGGAGAAGGGGTTGACCACGCCTGTCGTGCCGAGGATCGACAGGCCGCCGACGATGCCGAGCCGCGGGTTCCACGTCTGCGCGGCGATGTCCTCGCCGCCGGGCACCGATACGGTCACCTCGACATCGGCGGGAAGCCCGTATTCGCCGCAGAGCGCCTCGATTTCCGCCGTCATCATCGCCCGCGGCACCGGATTGATCGCCGGTTCGCCGACGCCGACCGGCAGCCCCGGCTTGGTTACGGTGCCCACACCTTCGCCCGCGACGAAGCGGATGCCGCTGCCGGGCGGGAGCGGACGAACACTCGCCAGTATCGTCGCGCCGTGGGTAACGTCCGGATCGTCGCCGGCATCCTTGACGATGCCGGCCGTCGCATAACCGTCCCCGAGGCTTTCGAACGCAAGCGCAAAAGCCGGTTCCTCGCCGCGCGGCAGGCGGATCGTCACCGGATCGGGAAACTCGCCGGTTATAAACGCTGTCAATGCGGCCTTGGTGGCGGCGGTGGCGCAGGCGCCGGTAGTCCAGCCCCGGCGCAGTTCGCCTTGCGGCTTGCGGCCGTTGTCGGGAGCGGTGATCGGGATTTCGGCGTCTTGCGTCATGGTCTGCTTATGACTTTTGTAATGGTTCACTTATAGTTCAGGTGCGGGGGCTTAGAAAGGTTGCGCTGGCCTTCCGCGATTGCATTTTGCCCGATGCGGGCATAGGACCATTATGATGAACGACACCGCTTTTTCCCACCTTCCGGCGATTGCGCCGGGCAGCGTGTGGTTGGTCGGAGCGGGGCCCGGCGATCCGGGCCTGCTGACCCTGCTGGCGGCCAAAGCCCTCGCCGAAGCCGATGTGATCGTCTATGACGCGCTGGTGAACGACGAGTGCCTGAAACTGGCACGTACCGATGCGACAATCGAATATGCCGGCAAGCGCGGCGGCAAGCCTTCGGCAAGGCAGCGCGATATTTCGCTGCGCCTCGTGGACCTGGCGCGGGAGGGACATCGGGTGTTGCGTCTCAAGGGCGGCGATCCATTCGTGTTCGGACGTGGCGGCGAGGAAGCCCTGACGCTGGTCGAGCATAACATTCCCTTTCGTATCGTGCCCGGCATCACCGCCGGCATCGGCGGGCTTTCCTATGCCGGCATCCCCGTGACGCATCGCGAGATCAATCACGCCGTCACCTTCCTGACCGGCCACGATTCCTCCGGGCTGGTGCCGGACCGGATCGACTGGGATGCCGTCGGCAAGGGATCGCCGGTCATCGTCATGTATATGGCGATGAAGCATATCGCCCAGATCAGCACCAACCTCATGGCCGCGGGGCGCCCGGCGGACGAGCCGGTGGCCTTCGTCTGCAATGCCGCGACATCGGGGCAGGCGGTGCTTGAGACAACACTCGGCCGGGCGGCTGCCGACGTCGCCTCATCAGGCATCGAGCCGCCGGCGATCGTCGTCGTCGGTGAGGTCGTGCGGCTGAGGGGTTCGCTCGATTGGCTCGGCGCGCTTGGCGGCCGCAAATTGTTGCCCGATCCGTTTGCGGGCAGGGAAGGCAAGGTGACCGCATGAGCGGATTGCTGATCGCGGCGCCGTCCTCGGGTGCCGGCAAGACGACCGTGACGCTCGGCCTGCTGCGGGCCCTGCACAAGAGAGGTATTGCGCTGGCACCGGGCAAGGCGGGGCCGGACTATATCGACCCGGCATTTCATGCCGCGGCGAGCGGCGAGACCTGCCTCAACTTCGATCCATGGGCGATGCGGCCGGAACTGCTGCTCGCCAACGCCGCGCTGCACCGCTCGGGCGGGCGCACGCTGGTCGTCGAGGCGATGATGGGGCTGTTCGACGGGGCCGCGGACGGCACCGGCTCACCGGCGGATCTCGCCGCGACGCTCGGTCTTTCGGTGGTGCTCGTCGTCGATTGCGCGAAGATGTCCCATTCCGTGGCGGCACTGGTCAGCGGCTTTGCCAATTTCCGCGTCGATACCCGCATCGCCGGCGTCATCCTCAATCGCGTCGGCAGCGACCGGCACGAGGCCATGCTGCGTTTCGCGCTCGACTCGATCCGCATGCCGATCTTCGCCGTCGTGCGCTCGGATACCGGTCTCGGGCTGCCGGAGCGCCATCTCGGCCTCGTCCAGGCGGGAGAGCACGCAGCGCTCGAGGAATTCATCGAGCACGCCGCCGCCGCTGTCACCGCCGATTGCGACCTGACGCTGCTGATGCGGGCGGCCAAGCAGGTGCCAGATCGCGCCTCGGACGCCAATATTGCCCGGCTCGCACCGCTCGGCCAGCGCATTGCCGTCGCCCGCGACCTCGCCTTTGCCTTCTGCTACGAGCACATGCTGCTTGGCTGGCGGCGTCGCGGGGCGGAGATCCGCTTTTTCTCGCCGCTCGCCGACGAGGCGCCGCCCGCAGACAGCGATGCCATCTACCTGCCCGGTGGCTATCCGGAGCTCCATGCCGGCACGCTTGCAGCGGCCGATACGTTCCGGACAGCGCTGGTGGAGGCGGCGGCCGGCGGCGTTCGCATCTATGGCGAGTGCGGCGGCTACATGACGCTCGGCGACTGTCTGATCGACGGGGCGGGCGGCGAACACCGCATGCTGGGGCTGCTGCCGCTGACGACCAGCTTCCGCGAGCGCAAGCGCCATCTCGGCTATCGCAAGGTGAAGCCGCTTTCCGGCGCGTTCTTCGACAGTCCGATGACGGCGCACGAGTACCACCATGCGACGATCGTTTCGGAGGGAGAGGCGGAGCGGCTGTTCGACGTTGCCGATGCGCTCGACGCGCCGCTCGGCAAGGTCGGTTTGCAACGCGGCTCCGTGGCTGGATCCTTCATGCATCTGATCGATCTTGCCGGTGACCGGGCATGACCGGCGCCATCGTTCACGGTGGCGGCATAACCGCTGCCGCAGCAGCATATGGCGGCAGACCGCAGGACTGGCTCGATCTTTCCACCGGCATCAATCCGAATCCGGTGGCAGTCCCGCCGATTGCGATCGATGTCTGGCACCGGCTTCCGGACCAGCACCTTGTCCTTGCTGCCCGCAAGGCGGCGGCCGCTTATTACCGCAGCCGCGACGTCCTGCCGCTTGCCGTGCCCGGTACCCAGTCGGCGATCCAGCTGCTGCCGCGCCTGGCGGACCGGGAGCGCCGCGTCGCCATCCTTTTCCCGACCTACGGCGAATATGCACGCGCCTTCGAGCTTGCGGGCATGGCGGTCGACAGGATCACGTCTCTTGAGGAAATCGGCCCGCAGCACGGGCTTGTCGTGGTGGTCAATCCGAACAATCCCGACGGCCGGATTTTCGCGCCTGAAGTGCTCGAGAAACTGCGGCAGCGACTTGCGGCGCAGGAGGCGCTCCTCGTCGTCGACGAAGCCTTCGGTGACACAGATCCCGAGGCAAGTCTCGCTCCACGTGCCGCAGGCATGCCCGGTCTGGTCATCTTCCGCTCGTTCGGCAAGTTCTTCGGGCTGGCGGGCATGCGGCTCGGATTCGTGATTGCTGAGGAGCCGATCCTCGAACGGCTGGACAACTGGCTGGGTCCGTGGGCGGTGTCCGGCCCGGCGCTGTCCGTCGCCGCGCAGTTGATGGAGGCGGATACCGCTCCTGTTGCCCGTGCCATTGCCGTCCGCAAGCGCGGCCTGATGGCGGTACTGGAGGGGGCGGGGCTCGCGGTCGTCGGCGGCACGCCGCTGTTTGCGCTGGTCGCCCATCCCCGGGCTGCTGAATTGCACGCCCATCTCTGCCGCGACCATGTTCTCGTGCGCAAGTTCGACTATGCGCCCGACTGGCTGCGCATCGGCCTTTCGCCGGATGAGGCGGGCGATCGGAGGCTTGCGGCATCGCTCGAAAGCTGGAACCGCCATTCATGACCGGGAACCTGCTCGTTCTCTTTCTCGCGCTGATCCTCGACCGCATCGTCGGCGATCCGGTCTGGCTGTGGAACCGCATCCCGCACCCTGTCGTGCTGTTCGGCAGGGCGATCACTGCGCTGGACGACAGGCTCAACGATGTCAGGCTGCCGGCTTCCGTGCGCAGGCGCAACGGCGTCCTTGCCATCGCCATCCTCCTGGTCGCAAGTCTCGTCGTCGGCTGGGCTATTCACGCCTTGCTGTTCGCACTCGGGCCGATCGGCATACTCGTCGAGATCCTGCTGGTCGCGGTGTTCCTGGCGCAGAAGTGCCTTTCCGATCACGTCGGGGCGGTCGTCGACGGGTTGCGGAGCGACGGTCTGGAGGGCGGCCGCAGGGCGGTGTCGATGATCGTCGGCCGCGATCCGGAAACCCTCGACACGCCGGCCGTCTGCCGGGCAGCAATCGAAAGCCTTGCCGAGAATTTTTCCGATGGGGTGGTCGCGCCCGCCTTCTGGTATGCGCTTCTCGGCCTGCCAGGCCTGCTGGCCTACAAGATGCTGAACACCGCCGATTCGATGATCGGGCATAAATCAGAGAAATACATCGATTTCGGCTGGGCTGCCGCTCGGCTGGACGATCTCGCGAACTGGCCGGCCGCAAGGCTGTCGATCCTGCTCGTCGCGGCAGGCGCAGCCATGGTGAAGGGTGCAGCAGGGGCGCGAAACGCGCTGCTGGTCGCCCTTCAGGACAATGGGCTGCACCGCTCGCCCAATTCCGGCTGGCCGGAAGCGGCGATGGCCGGCGCGCTCGACATCCAGTTGGCCGGGCCGCGCATCTACGGCGGCAACCGGGTAAGCGAGCCGATGATCAACGGGGCGGGGCGCGGTATCGCCCGCGCCGATGACCTGACGGCCGGGATCGCGGTCTTCCATGGCGCCTGCTCGACGCTGGCGCTGATCGCCCTGGGGCTGTTCCTGATCCTGCTCTGAGGCGCGTTCTACCGGGCTCAATCGATCCCGGCGGCGCGGCACAGCCGATCCATGTCGGGCACGCTCACATTGCGGTTGTTCTCGACGTGGATGATGCTTTCCTTGCGCAGCTTGGTCATCTGCCGGCTGACCGTTTCGATGGTCAGGCCGAGGAAATCGGCGATGTCGGCGCGCGACAGCGGCAGTTCGAAGGTCGAATTGTCGACGCTCTCCGGATCGACATTGGTTGCGATCATATAGAGAAAGCTTGCCACCTTCTCCTGCGCCGTCTTGCGGCCGAGCGTCAGCATCCAGTCGCGGGCTTCGTCCAGTTCCTTCAGCGCCTGGTTGTGCAGGCGATGTTCCAGTTCCGGCGTTTCGGCAACCATGCGATCGATGATGTTGCGCGGGAACGCGCAGATCTCGGTGTCGACGGCGGCTTCGGCGGTCAGCGTGCTTTCGTCCATGAACGGGCGGCCAAGGAAATCGGGGGCGAATTGCAGCCCAACGATCTGCTGGCGGCCGTCCGCCATCATCTTGCTGAGTTTGACCACGCCCTTGAGGATGTTCGAATAGGCATTCACCCGCTCGCCCTGGCCGACGAGCTCGCTGCCGGCCTCGATCTTGCGCCGCGTCGAGTGCTTGCTCAGTTCGAGAAGTTGCACGGCCGTCAACGTCCCGCAGACACCGCCGTGACGGGCTTCGCAGGAGCGGCACACAACCGGGATATCGGAGTTGTGAATGTCTTTTCTGGCAATATCCATCGGTCGTACGGTTCCAATTCGTCACTTGGGTGGTGCAATCGCTGCTGCGACGCAGCTTTCCTGCCCGCATATATGCTATTTCGTCGAAATATCTCTCTTGCGGGCGCTATGCTCATCAAGTTTTCGTCAGAACGCCGCATTTGATCGAAGTCAAGGCGGAACCGACAAGACAATCTACAAATTCCCAGACGATCCGCAATGCGCCCCCAAAAAGCCGGGAGAAGCCGATGAACCAGCACTTTTTGAAAAAATACTCCGGTGCAGTTCCACGATATACCAGCTATCCGACGGCTCCGCATTTCCACGAAGGTATTGACTGCGACATATATGCGCAGTGGCTCTCGGCGCTCGGAAAAGGGCAGACCTTATCCCTTTACGTCCACATTCCCTATTGTGACCGGCTGTGCTGGTTCTGTGCCTGTCATACCAAGCATACGCTGAAATATGAGCCGATCGCCACCTATCTCATGTCGCTGAAGCGGGAGATCGCAGCCGTCGGCGCGCGCGTTTCCCCTGATGTGCGGGTCACTGCGCTGCATTTCGGCGGCGGTTCGCCGACCATGGTCCGGCCCGAAGACCTGATCGACCTGATGGCGGCTCTGCGTGGTGCGTTCAACTTTGCCGCGGATGCCGAGATCAGCGTCGAGATGGATCCGAACGATCTCGACGCGCCGCGCTACGATGCGCTGGCTGCGATCGGCATGACGCGCGCAAGCCTCGGCGTCCAGGATTTCGAGCCGAAGGTGCAGAATGCGATCAACCGCATCCAGACCTTCGAGCACACAAGGGAGGTTGTCGAGGCGGTGCGGGCGAGGGGTGTGCGCTCGGTCAATTGCGACATACTCTACGGGCTGCCCTACCAGACGCTCGCAACGCTCGAGCGCACGGTCGAGGACATCATTTCCCTCGATCCTGATCGCATCGCGCTCTTCGGCTATGCCCACGTTCCGTGGATGAAGAAACACCAGACGCTGATCCCGGAAGATGCGCTGCCTGATGTCGCCGAGCGCTTCCGGCAGATGACGCTCGCCGCGGACATGCTGGTGGCAAGCGGCTACCAGGCGATCGGCATCGACCATTTCGCCAAGCCTGCGGATCGTCTGGCGGTCGCCGACAGGGAAGGGACCTTGCGGCGGAATTTCCAGGGTTATACCGACGACGCCGCCGATGCCCTGATCGGGCTCGGTGCGTCGTCCATCGGCCAGTTGCCCCAGGGCTACGTGCAGAACATGCCGGCGACCGGGGAATACCAGCGGATGGCGGATTCGACCGGTCTTGCGGCGGTGCGTGGCATCCAGTTGACCGACGAAGACCGGATGCGCGCACATGTGATCGAGCGCATCATGTGCGACTTCGGCTTTTCCTTCGATGATCTGCGGCAGCGGTTCCCCAGTATTGCCGAGGAGGTGATCGCCGAGGCGCGCAACTTTGCGGCCGGCAACAGCGACGGAATCTGCACCATCGATTCGCAACAATTCTCGCTGACAGCGGCCGGCAAGCCGTTTGCCCGCAGCGTTGCCGCCGTATTCGACAGCTATCTCGGCAACGGCCGCGGCCGCCATTCCATTGCTGTTTGAGCAACAGTGTTGTCCAATTTTTTGCAATGCGAAGCGAGCCCCATTGGCTTTTGGACAGGATTTCCCTATGAGGAAACCTGAATAGACATTCGAAGAGGTAAGGGCGTGACTGCTACATTCGACAAGGTTGCCGACATCATCGCGGAGACGAGCGAAATCGATCGTGAGACGATTACGCCGGAAAGCCATACGATCGATGACCTCGGCATCGACAGCCTCGACTTCCTTGACATCGTGTTTGCCATCGACAAGGAATTCGGCATCAAGATCCCGCTCGAGCAGTGGACCCAGGAAGTCAACGAAGGCAAGGTTTCCACGGAAGAGTATTTCGTGCTGAAAAACCTCTGTGCCAAGATTGACGAACTGCGGGCCGCCAAGGGCTGAAGCGCGGTTGACGAGTTATCGAGCGTGCGACGTGCCGGACAGGCGCGACGCGCGCTTTGGTGTTTTTCCGGAGTTTGTTTCGCGACGGGTGTCCGGAAAGCACCGGCAAAATGAAATCGACGCAGGCGGCGCGGCAGCCGGATAGGGTGCTGCCTGCCATGCGCACAGAGCTTCGGGCGGTTGGTCCGGCGGACATCGAGGTCCGGCTGGCGGCGTTCCAAGCCTAGGACCTGGAGAGTCCCCATGTTGCTGGAATACTTCCAGATGATCGATCGGGTTGACGCGGTGGATCTTGCCAAGGGCTGGCTTAAGGCCCAGTCCGTGGTCCCGGCGAAAAGCCCCGTATTCGAAGGCCATTTCCCGGGGATGCCGCTGGTGCCCGGCGTGCTGTTGATCGAAACGATGGCGCAGGCATCCGGCATGCTGGTGCTGGCCGCCACCGGGTTCAAGGCGATGCCTTTCCTGATGTCGGTCGACGGCGCCAAGATGCGCACCTTCGTCGAGCCGGAAGCGGTGCTCGACATCGAGGCGTTTCTCGAACATGACGGCTCCGGGTTCGCGGTCACCAAGGCGAAAATTACGTCTGCAGGCAAGAAGGTCTGCGACGCGCAACTGAAGCTGCGCACCATGCCGTTCGAGGAAATTCCGCTGGCCGATATCGTACGCAAGCGCGCCGGCGAAGTCGGACTGATGGATGCGATTGCCGCAGCGGCAGGACAAGAGGACAAGGGATGAGCAAATCACAGAATGACGTGGTGATTACCGGCGTCGGTATCGTGACCTGTCAGGGTGTCGGCACCGAGCCGCATGTCGCCCTGCTGACGGCGCCTTCAGGGCCTGCGGTCAGGATCGAAACCGAGAAATTCCAGCCCTATCCGGTTCACCCGCTGCCTGAAATCGACTGGTCTGCGCAGATCCCCAAGCGTGGCGACCAGCGGCAGATGGAAAACTGGCAGCGCCTCGGTGTGTTCGCGGCGGGCCTCGCGCTCGATGACGCCGGGTTCAAGGACGATCTCGAAGCCTGCGGCACGATGGACATGATCGTCGCGGCCGGCGGTGGCGAGCGCGACATCAACGTCGATTCGATGATCGTCAACGAAGGGCTGAAGCGCAACGACCGCGAGCTGCTTCTCAACGAGAAGCTGACGACCGAACTGCGGCCGACGCTGTTCCTGGCGCAGCTTTCCAACCTTCTGGCAGGCAACATCTCCATCGTCCACAAGGTCACCGGTTCGTCCCGGACCTTCATGGGCGAAGAGGCCGCCGGCATTTCCGCGGTCGAGACCGCGTTTGCCCGCATCAAGGCCGGGCAGTCGACCCACACGCTGGTCGGCGGCGCGTTTTCGGCGGAACGTCTCGATCTCATCCTGCTGATCGAATCGCTCCAGGGCCATTCGCGGGGCGATTGGCATCCGTTCTGGTCGCGCAAGCCGGAAGACGGCGGCGGCATGATCATGGGATCGGTCGGCGCGTTCCTCGTTCTGGAATCGCGCGCCCATGCCGAGGCGCGCGGCGCCCGCATCTATGCGGTGATCGACGCGATCGAGGGCGATCGCGGCAACCGCGACGAGGGCAGGCTGGAAAACCGTCTCGAGCATCTCTACAAGAGTGCCGACGGTGCAGGTTCCAGGGATACCGTGATCTTCTGCGGTTCGACCGGTTTCCACGATCTTGCCGCGCGCGAGAAGCGCTCGCTCGAGCGTCGCTTCCCCGAGACGGCCATTCGCGCCTATAGCGGCGTCTCCGGTCACGGGCTGGAAGCACAGTTCCCGCTCGGGCTTGCCTTTGCCGCACTGGCCGTCGGCGCTCATGCCAAGGTGCCGCCATTCGATCCCGAACACGAAAAGCCGATGGCTGAAGGCGCGCGTGCCGCACTGGTGACGACGATCGGCCATGTGCGCGGCGAGGGCATTGCCCTGCTTACGGCCAATGATTGAGGAGCCAAGGATATGACAGCATCTCATTTCAAGGATCACCTCGGCCGCCCGATCGTTGCGGTGACCGGCATGGGCGTCCTCACGTCGCTGGGCCAGGGGCTCACCGACAACTGGACGGCGCTGACATCGGGCGTATCCGGCATCCACGCGATCAACCGGTTCCCGACCGAGGGGCTTTCCACCCGCATCTGCGGTACCGTCGATTTCATCGACATTCCGGTTGCGAACGCGGTCGAGCGCTCCTATGCCTTCGCCCGCGAAACGACCGCCGAAGCGCTGGCGCAGGCCGGGATCTCCGGCGATTTCAACGGCCCGCTGTTCCTGGCCGCGCCGCCGATCGAGCCGGAATGGAGCGCTCGCTTCGATCTTGCCGATCGTTCGCCGCCGTCGACCCGCGATGGCGACGCCTATGATCGCTTCCTCGCTGCCATGCGCGTCAAGGCCGACCCGGTCTTCCATGAAGCGAGCCTTTTCGGCGCGATCTCGGAGCGGCTTGCCGATCGCTTCGGCACCCGCGGCCTGCCGGTGACGCTGTCGACGGCCTGCGCTTCGGGCGCGACCGCGATCCAGCTCGGCGTCGAGGCCATCCGCCAGGGGCGTACCGACCGTGCGTTGACGGTTGCGACCGACGGTTCAGTCAGCGCCGAGGCGCTGATCCGCTTTGCGCTGCTTTCGGCCCTGTCGACCCAGAACGATCCGCCGGAAAAGGCATCGAAGCCGTTCAGCAAGGATCGCGATGGTTTCGTCATCGCCGAAGGTGCGGCAACGCTGGTGCTGGAATCTCTGGAATCGGCCGTCGCGCGCGGCGCCCGCGTGCTCGGCATCCTGAAGGGCTGCGGCGAAAAGGCCGACCACTTCCATCGTACCCGCTCGTCGCCCGACGGGGGACCTGCGATCGCCACGATCCGCGCGGCATTGGCCGATGCGGGCATGGCCGAGGAAGGCATCGGCTATATCAACGCCCACGGCACCTCGACGCCTGAAAACGACAAGATGGAGTACCTCTCAATGTCGGCGGTCTTCGGTGACGCGCTGAAGGGGATTCCGGTCTCTTCGAACAAGTCGATGATCGGTCATACGCTGACCGCTGCCGGCGCCGTCGAAGCGGTGTTCTCGATTCAGACGATGCTGACCGGCGTCCTGCCGCCGACGATCAACTACACCAATCCGGACCCGACGATCGAACTCGACGTCGTTCCGAACGTGAAGCGCGAGCAGCAGGTTTCTGCCGTGCTCTCGAACTCCTTCGGCTTCGGCGGACAGAACGCAAGCCTTGTCATGACCCGGGAACCGGCCTAATCGGCTCCCGATCCATTTGAAAACCGATGACGCCTTCGGGCGAGGGACTTTTGCCATGCGCGCTCTGCAACTGATCGACGATCGCAAGCTTGAAATCACCGACCTGCCCGCGCCGGAGGCTCCGGGTCCCGGCGAAGTTACGCTGCGGGTCAAGGCTGTGGCGCTCAACCACATCGACGTATGGGGCTGGCGCGGCATGGCGTTTGCCAAGCGCAAGATGCCGCTCGTCATCGGCGCCGAGGCATCCGGCGTCGTCGAGACCATCGGCCCGGGTGTTGCCAACGTGCTGCCCGGCCAGCTGGTTTCGATCTACGGCGCGCGCACCTGCGGCCTTTGCCGTCCGTGCCGCGAAGGCCGCGACAACCTGTGCGAACATGTCGGCGGCGTTCACGGCTTCCACCTTGACGGCTTCGCGCAGGAACTGGTCAATCTTCCGGCCCGCCTGCTGGTTCCCGCTCCTCCCGGGGTCGATGCCGTCGGCGCGGCTCTGGCGCCGGTCACCTTCGGCACGGTCGAGCACATGCTGTTCGACAACGCCAAGCTCGAGCCGGGCGAGACCATCCTCGTTCATGCCGGTGGTTCCGGCATCGGCACGGCTGCGATCCAGCTGGCCAAGAAGATCGGCTGCACCGTCATCACCACGGTCGGTTCGGACGACAAGATCGAGCGATGCAAGGCCCTCGGCGCCGATCACGTCATCAACTACCGTACCGACCGCTTTGAAGGCGTGGTTCGCAAGCTGACCAAGAAGAAGGGCGTCGACGTCGTCTTCGAGCATGTCGGCAAGGACACCTGGGCAGGCTCCATGTTCGTGCTCAAGCGCGGCGGCCGCCTCGTTACCTGCGGCTCCACCTCGGGCGTTTCCACCGAAATGAACCTGATGATGCTGTTCCAGCAGCAGCTGAAGCTCTTCGGCTCCTTCGGTTGCCGGATGGAGAACATGGCCAACGCCATGCAGAAGATGGGTCGCGGGCTCGTGCATCCGGTGATCGATACCGAAGTCCGTTTCGAGGACATCGGCCGTGCGCTCGAGCGCATGGAGACCCGGCAGGTGTTCGGCAAGATCGTACTGCGGATGGACTGACCGCCTTGAAGATGCTGATTACCCGTATCGTGCTGGCCGCGCGCAAGCTGCAACAATGGCTTGTCGCGCAGCTGGCTTTCGGCCTGCTCAACTTCCTGAAGATCTTCCCGGCCGACGCGGCGATCAATTTCGCCGACCGTCTGACCCGGTGGATCGGGCCGAAGACGCGCCGGCACAAGCTGATGCTGACCAACCTGCGCAATGCCTTTCCCGACAAGAGCGACGCCGAGATCGAGGAGATCGCGCTTGGCAGCTGGGGAAACATGGGCCGGCTTGCCGCCGAATATGTCTTCCTCGACAAACTCTTCGATTTCGATCCCTACCGGGAAGGCGAGGGGCGCATCGAGGTGTCCGGTATTCCGCTCTTCCTCGACCTGCGTGACAATCCGCGGCCGTTCATCGTGTTCACCGGCCATACCGGCAATTTCGAGTTGCTGCCGGTCGCGGGCGCGGCGTTCGGCCTTTACGTGACGGTGCTGTTCCGGCCGCCGAACAATCCCTACATCGCCGACAAGGTCTACCAGTTCCGGGCCGCCCGCATGGGCAAGCTCGTGCCGTCCCATGCCGGTTCGTCCTTTGCGCTGGCGCGCCAGCTCGAGGCCGGCGGCGGCGTCGGCGTGCTTGTCGACCAGAAGTTCCGCAAGGGGCTGACGACAAAGTTCTTCGGCCGTGATGTCCACACCAACCCGCTGCTCGCCAAGCTTGCCCGCCAGTTCAACTGCGACGTCTATCCGGCGCGATGCATTCGTCTCCCGGGGAACCGCTACCGTCTGGAGATCGAGCCGAAGGTCGAGTTGCCGCGCAACGAGGCCGGCCAGATCGACGTCAATGCGACGGCGCAACTGCTCAACGACAAGGTCGAGAGCTGGGTGCGCGAATATCCCGAGCAATGGTTGTGGTACCACGACCGCTGGGACATCAAGAACAGCTTGTAGCCGCCGCCCGGCCGGGCTCGGCCCGGTCGAAGCCGGCGCGATTTGAAACGCACACGCAGTTTCGTTTAGCGATCCTTTATGGATTGCGTCTATGATCCGCTCATGGGTCACATCCCCGGCGCATGGCAGACGATAGAATGCTCAAGGCTGTTTTGGGCATGGTGACCGGATCATAATTCCGGGCATGATGCGCGGCACAGGAATGAGGTGGTGTCCGTTTGATGAAATCGGCTCCCCTTCGGAGTGCTAGTTTGAAGAAACGAATCGAGCAATTTTGGTGCAAGTATGCGCAGTTGCAGCAGGCTGTCGGCACCGGCAATGACGCTCTCAGCGATCGGATCGACCGCGAGCTGAACTCGCTCCTCTACGGTGTCATCGGGCACAAGGCGCTGAATGCCATGGAAATGCGGCTGCAGTTCCAGCTGGCGATCGACCTGATGAAGAAGGAAGCCGACGATATCAGCTGCATCGCGCGGCATCTCACGCATCTTCAGGCACTGGTCGAGCGATACATCCTGCCGGGTGCCCACGCAGCACTGCCGCTCGAGATGGACGAAGACCAGGATGTGTCTTCCTACAGTTCGGCACTGGTTCACGGCGATCTCGATACGGAGAGGCTGGAGGCGATCGCCGACAGGGTGGTCGTGGTCGCGCCGAGCTTCCGGGTGATGTTTACCAACTCGGTCAATGCGGCAAGGCTCCATGCGGCGCCGGCGGATCTGGTCGGCCAGCATATCGCCGAGCTCGTCGGGCTCCACCGCTTTCGCCTCGGCATGAAGGAAAAGCTGGAGCACTGCTTCCAGGGCAATATCGTCGACTACACCTATGCGGCGGAGATCGATGACCGGACCGTCGTCATCCAGTGCCAGATGACGCCGTGCTATTCGCAGGAACGCGAGATGATCGGGGCCTTGCTGGTCATGAAGGAAATGGCCGATCGCCGCCGCACCAGAGCGCGCTAGCTGTCCGCCCCGCGAAACCTGCGGGATCCGTATCGTTTCGGCACAATGTTCGCGATGCCACGGCAAGAAATCGCCCCGATTCGTTAACAGCTCGTTCACCTTGACGCTGCTATCGAGTCGGACAAGGGATGCAACGGTGCATTCCGCGCAATCTCGTTCTGGGGGAAAGAGCTTGCTTGCATTCGTCGAAACCTATTCCTTCAAGTGCGCACAATTGCAGCAGGCTATCCGGTCGGGAGATGACGGCCTCGTCCGCCTGCTCGACCGCGAGATCGAGCCGCTGGTCGCGACGATCCTCGCCCACGGGGCCGGCAACGCCTTCGAGATCTACGTGCAACTTCAGTTCGTCAACAGCCTCATCCTCGCCGCTGGTGACGACCGCTCCAGCGTGAGCAGGTATGCCGCGGCCTTGGCGGTCCTGCTGGATCGCTATTTCCCGTCGATCGTCGCCGATGCGGGCATGCCGGATGCTTTGCCCGACGGTCGACGCCCGAATGTGCAGCCGCGTCCGGCTGATGACAGTCTTCTCAACGAGGTGATTCTCGACAGTCTCCCCGATCGGGTTGCGGTGGTCACCCGCGACTATCGCTATCTCTATTCGAACCCGGTTAATTGCGCCCATCTCGGGAAAAGCAAGTTCGAGCTTGTCGGACGCCATGTCATGGAGTTCGTCGGGCCCCAGCGTTTCATGGAGCGGGCGAAGCCCAGGCTTGATCGCTGTTTTGCGGGTGAGGCCAGCGACTACCTTTACGACAGGCAGGGCGAGGGCGGGGCAACCGAGACGATCCGTTGTCGCATGACGCCGCTGCGCGGCTCGAACGAGGAGGTGGTGGGCGCGACCATCCACCTGCACGAAGCCTGTCTCACGGCGAGCGTTCTCGCCGCGTGAAGGGGACACGCGCCTTCTCCGTGTGTACTCGTGATGGCTTCGGCTAGCGATCGACGTGGGAGAACAGGATAACACTGCGCTCGGAATGGTGCTGGTCGTAGTGGAAGTCGCGGGCATGGAAGATCTCGAACAGCGATTTCATGCCACGTCGCCCCAGCAGCTTCTGGTGAGCCTCGAGATAGACCTTCTTCACGCCGGTGAGGTCGGCATTCCTGAAGAGCTCCAGCTCGCCGCCCTCGATGTCGCAGACGATCAATGTCGGGCGGATCTCCGCGACGACCGCGTTGAAGTTCTCGAGCTTGACCTTTTCGACCCTCTCCGCACCCTCGAAGGGCAGGAGCGATGATGCCCAGAATTCGCTATGGATATAGAAATCCACGGTCCCCTCTGCGTGGCCGGTCTTGAGCACCGCATTGCGAATCTCCACCCGTTCCATCTCGGCGGGGGTAAGATTTGCCGACACCGTTTCCTTGAAGCAATCGATGAGAAGGGGGTTGGCTTCGTAGGACACGACCCGCTTCGTCAGCGGGTTCTTCGCGAGCAGGGTCGCGACGAAACCGATACCGGCGCCGATTTCGAGAACGACCTCGTCCTGCGCGAGAAATCTCTGGATGTGCCGGGCTTCCTCGACTTCGTAGCGCTTCGCGCGGATGATCCCGATCATCTTCTCGGACATGTACTTGGGATCGAGTCGCAACTCGACGCCAAAATGCTCAACGGTCTCCGTCATGCCCGTCTCCTTGAGTGGCTGTGCATCTTTTCCATGAAACCGGCGACGCCGCTCGGAAACTGCGAAACCGTGACCGGCGGCTGTAGATAGCCGTTTCCGCTGGCTGAATTCAAGCTGACATCCCAAACTTCCCAGCTCAAGAGCGGCAAAATCGCAGCGGGATGTACTTTGGGAGTAGGAAAAGGGGACCTTTGCCCTCAACCAGAGCGTGCCGGCGCGCTTGCGGACCGAAGCGGCTCCTCAGCCGGCGGCCGCAGGGATCAGGGTGTCCTCGGGGACGCCCTTCAGCAGATGGTCGCGTTCAAAGGCGATGTGGCGACGCACAGTCTCGAAATAGCCGCGCAGCATGTAGCCGACAGCCTCGGTATTGACGCTCGCACCCGCGCCGAGCTTCAGCAGGATGTCGGTCAGTTCCTCCGCAAAGCACATGTCCTCGAAATGTTCGAACTTCAGCCGCTCGAGCGTGTTGTCGAAGTCGGGATCGGAGCTTGCCTTCTTCAGCCACGGATAGAGGAAGGTCTCTTCGTAATGCTGCATTTCGCGGATCGACGGACCCAGAGCCTTGGCGGCGAAGATGCACTTCTGCCGGTTGACGCTCGAGGGGAGCGAATCGGCGATTTCCTCCAGTTCCTGACAGAGCGCCAGATGCTCGCGGTGGGCGTCATGAAGCCAGGAAAGTGGTCGCGCTGCCTCGGCGGGGCGACTTTCAGCGGTCGCTGGAGTTAGCGTTTCTTTCAACATATCCGTGTCTCCTATGGCATGCGGCAATCCGGCGCAGCCAATTTCCCTCTTGGTTGCATGTTCATGTCATCGGGCCATTCTCGCATTGATCTATATCAAGGTGGGTTGCAATCGATGATGCCAATCCTGCACAAGACAGAGAGGGCTCTGCCATCGGTCGAGGTGGCTACTCAAAAATGTTTTTTTTACCGCGGTTGGGGGAAATCCAACGATGAACTATCCGATAGAAACCATGGCACTGGTGCTTGGCGCCTTTGTCGCGCTGCTCGGGGCGGCCTTCGCCCATGACAGCCTTTTCCAGGCCCATATGTGGGTCCTGTTCTTTGTGTTGCTCGCGAGCTCGATCTTCATGCTTCGCCGGGTCTCCTTTGCGCCGGCCGGTGTGAAGGCGGCTTCGTCGCCGAAGTCCGAGTATTTCGATGACGTCATTCGCTATGGCGTCATCGCCACGGTGTTCTGGGGCGTCGTCGGCTTCCTGGTCGGCGTCGTGGTCGCCGCTCAGCTGGCGTTCCCGCAGCTCAACTTCGAGCCGTTCCTGACCTTCGGCCGGGTTCGTCCGCTGCACACCTCGGCGGTGATCTTCGCCTTCGGTGGCAACGCGCTGATCGCGACTTCATTCTATGTCGTCCAGCGCACGTCGCGCGCACGCCTGTGGGGCGGCAACCTGCCGTGGTTCGTCTTCTGGGGCTATCAGCTGTTCATCGTCATGGCCGCTACCGGCTATCTGCTCGGCATCACCCAGTCGAAGGAATATGCCGAACCGGAATGGTACGTCGACATCTGGCTGACCATCGTCTGGGTCGCCTATCTCGCGGTCTTCTTCGGTACGATCATCAAGCGCAAGGAGCCGCACATCTATGTGGCGAACTGGTTCTTCCTTGCCTTCATCGTCACCATCGCCATGCTGCACGTGGTCAACAACCTCGCCGTGCCGGTTTCCTTCCTCGGGACCAAGAGCTATTCGCTGTTCGCGGGCGTCCAGGATGCGTTGACGCAGTGGTGGTACGGCCATAACGCGGTCGGCTTCTTCCTCACCGCCGGCTTCCTCGGCATGATGTACTACTTCATCCCGAAGCAGGTTAATCGCCCGGTCTATTCCTACCGTCTGTCGATCATCCACTTCTGGGCCCTGATCTTCATGTACATCTGGGCCGGTCCGCACCACCTCCACTATACCGCGCTGCCCGACTGGGCCCAGACGCTCGGCATGGTGTTCTCGATCATGCTCTGGATGCCTTCCTGGGGCGGCATGATCAACGGCCTGATGACGCTTTCCGGCGCCTGGGACCGCATCCGTACCGACCCGATCCTGCGCATGATGGTCATGGCGGTCGCCTTCTACGGCATGGCCACCTTCGAAGGCCCGATGATGTCGATCAAATCGGTCAACTCGCTCAGCCACTACACCGACTGGACCATCGGTCACGTCCACTCCGGCGCACTCGGCTGGAACGGCCTGATCACCTTCGGCGCGGTCTACTACCTCGTTCCCAAGCTCTGGGGTCGCGAGCGCCTGTACTCGATCCGCATGGTCAACTGGCACTTCTGGCTCGCCACGCTCGGCATCGTTCTCTATGCCGCCGTCATGTGGGTTGCCGGTATCCAGCAGGGCCTGATGTGGCGCGAATACGACAGCCAGGGCTTCCTCGTTTATTCCTTCGCGGAATCGGTCGCAGCGATGTTCCCGTACTACGTTCTCAGAGCCCTCGGCGGCGCCATGTTCCTGCTCGGAGCCGTGATCATGGCCTACAACGTCACAATGACAATTCTCGGTCGCCAGCGCGACGAGGCACCGATCCCCGGCTCGGTCCTCGCGGCTCAACCGGCGCAGTAAGGAGAAGGTGGACCCATGTCTATCCTGGACAAGCATAGCATTATCGAGCGTAACGCGACGCTGCTGCTGGTGGGCTCACTGGTGGTGGTCTCCATCGGCGGCATCGTCGAGATCGCCCCGCTCTTCTACCTCGAGAACACCATCGAGAAGGTCGAGGGCATGCGGCCTTACTCACCGCTGGAACTGGCCGGCCGCGACATCTACCTGCGTGAAGGCTGCTACGTCTGTCACAGCCAGATGATCCGTCCGTTCCGTGACGAGGTGGAGCGCTACGGTCACTACTCGCTGGCTGCGGAGTCGATGTACGACCACCCGTTCCAGTGGGGTTCCAAGCGTACCGGGCCCGATCTCGCCCGCGTCGGCGACCGCTATTCCAACGAATGGCATGTCCAGCACCTGATCGATCCGCGCGCCGTGGTGCCGGAATCGGTGATGCCGAGCTACGCCTTCCTCAAGGAAACGCCGCTGTCGGTCACGAACGTCGCCATGAACCTGAAGGCCAACGTCAACGTCGGCGTGCCCTATACCCAGGAGATGATCGACAATGCCGACGCCGACCTCAAGGCGCAGGCCGATCCCGAGGCGGACACTTCAGGCCTCGAGGCCCGCTATCCGAAGGCCAAGATCGGCGACTTCGACGGCGATCCGGCCAAGCTGACGGAAATGGACGCACTGGTCGCCTATCTGCAGATGCTCGGTACCCTGGTGGACTTCTCCACCTATGACGACGCAACCGGATATCGGTGAGGAGGCGCGGATGGAAACCTATACCGCCATGCGTCAATTCGCCGATAGCTGGGCGCTTCTCGCCATGACGCTGTTCTTCATCGGCGTGGTGTTGTTCGTCTTCCGGCCCGGCGCCAGGAAATCCGCTGAACAGGCGGCGCAAATCCCTCTCAAGGAGGAATAGGATATGGCCGACAAGAAAATTGATGAAATCAGTGGCGTTGAGACCACCGGCCATGAATGGGACGGCATCCAGGAACTCAACAACCCAATGCCGCGCTGGTGGGTGTGGACGTTCTATGCAACGATCGTCTGGGCCATCGGCTATACCATCGCCTATCCGGCGTGGCCGCTTCTGACCGATGCGACCAGGGGGATGCTCGGCTACTCCAGCCGCGGTGCTGTCGCCGATGCGCTGGCCGTCGCCAAGTCCGACCAGAATGTCTATCTTGAGAAGATTGCGGCCCTTCCGCTCGAAGACATCCAGGCCGACAAGGAACTGCACCAGTTCGCCGTCGCCGGCGGCGCTGCGGCCTTCAAGGTCAACTGCATCCAGTGCCACGGCTCGGGTGCTGCCGGCGGTGCCGGCTACCCGAACCTCAACGACGACGACTGGCTGTGGGGTGGCGACATCAACACGATCTACCAGACGATCGCTCACGGCATTCGCTTCGACGGTGACAGCGATACCCGTGTCTCGGAAATGCCGGCCTATGCCGGTATCCTCGAGCCCGGCCAGATCAAGGAAGTCGCCGCCTACGTGGTCAGCCTGACCGGTACGCCGTCGAACCCCGACCTGGTCGCTGCGGGCAAGCAGCACTTTGCCGACAACTGCGCGGCCTGCCACGGCGAGGATGCCAAGGGCAACCGCGAGTTCGGTGCTCCCAATCTCGCCGACGCCATCTGGCTGATGGGCGATGGCGAAGCCGCAATCGCACGGCAGGTGGCTGCTCCCAAGCACGGCGAGATGCCGGCCTGGAACACCCGCCTCGGCGATGCCACGGTCAAGCAACTTGCCGTATACGTCCACTCGCTCGGCGGCGGCGAATAAGTACTCGCCGGACACTTCGAATGAAGCAAGGGCCACGCCACGCGCGTGGCCCTTCGCGTTTCCGGGGAGGGGCAGAACCTCTCGACTGTCATCAGGATGTCAGCGTCCGATTTTATATCGTGGAGCAGCGTTGCTACGACCTTGCGGCTCTTGCGTACATGATTGATTTCGGCTTTTCTCAATTTCGAGATCGGCTTCTCCGGCTCATCAGTCGCTTCGCATGCCTGCAATGAGATCTTGGAGGTAATGTTGACTACGCCCTATTCGAACCTGCCGTCCACCCGCTACTGGCGAAGCGGCGTCGCCGATACGCATCCGACGCAAATGGCGGATATCTACAGGAAGAAGTTTCCGATCGCATTCACCGACAGGATTGCCACTGCCGGATCCTGCTTCGCGCAGCATGTGGCCAACAATCTGAAGAAGAATGGCTACAACATCCTCGAGACTGAAAGCTTGCCCGAGTGGGTGCCCGAAACTGTCGCCAAGGATTACGGCTACGGCATCTATTCGGCGCGTTATGGCAACATCTACACCGCGCGTCAGTTGCTCCAGCTCGTCGGGGACAGCCAGTCCGGCGAGGTCCGGCAGGAGGACGTCTGGGAAAAGGACGGCCGGTTCTTCGATGCCTTGCGCCCGTCGGTCGAACCCTCCGGGCTCGAAAGCCTGGCGGAGGTGCTGACACACCGCAGGTTTCATCTCGGGCGCGTCAGGACGTTGCTTTCGGAGGTCGATGTCTTCGTCTTCACCCTCGGCCTGACCGAGGCGTGGCAGCGGCTGGACAGCGGCACGATCTATCCGACCTGTCCCGGGGTGATTGCCGGCAAATTCGGTCCCGAGGTCTTCGGCTTCGTCAATTTCGGCTTCTTCGACATCTACCGCGACATGGTCGCCGTCCGGGAGCGTCTTCTCGCAGTCAATCCGGGGATGCGCTTCATCCTCACGGTGTCCCCGGTGCCGCTGACGGCAACGGCAACGGACGATCATGTTCTGGTCGCGACGACGAGGTCGAAATCGATCCTGCGCAGCGTGTGCGCGGCACTTGCCGACGAATTCGACAATGTCGACTATTTTCCGTCCTACGAGATCATCACCTCGCCGGGCGCGCGGTCGTTCTTCTACGAATCGAATCTGCGCTCGGTGACGCCATTCGGCGTCGAGACGGTGATGCGGTCATTCTTCGCGCAGCATCCGCCCAGGGCGCAGTCGGCTCCCGAGGCCGCTGCTGCGGCGGGCACGCCGGGACCGGCAAAGGGTCCCAAACGCCGGGCAGGGCCAAAGAAAGACGACGTGGTGTGCGAAGAGGCACTGCTGGAGGCGTTCGGCAAATGAGCAAGCGATTTTGCTTCATCGGCGACTCGCACGTCGGCGCCCTTCGCCTTGCGATCATCGAGGACGAGGCCTCTGCCTTTGCCGGGGATATGGACATATTCGGCGTCCGCGGCGAGGGCCTTCGCCGGACGATGGTGAACGGCCGCAGGCTGACATCCAGGGACGAGGAGGTGCGCAAGTCCTTCGCGCTCACCGGCGGTGCCGAGTCCATCGATCTGGATGGCTATGAAGCCTTCTGCGTCGTGGGTGGCGGAACCGGGCTGCATGCCGGCCTCGGGATTTGCGGAACATGCAGCACTTCCGCGCTCGCGCTTCCCGGGCGTCAGCTGGTGTCGCAGGAACTGATGGATCTGATGCTGCACACCCGCCTGCGCCGCTCGATCGCGCACCGGATCATCGAAATACTGGTACGTGAGACCGGCAAGCCGGTCTACCTCATCACCAACCCGCGGCTGGCGCGGCCCGTGATCACCCGCCCGCAGGGTGCGCAGTTGAAGGAGATGCACGAACTCGGGGTCATCGACGATTTCGCCGGATGGCTGTATGGCGGCATGGAAACCGTGTTCGCGCCGAAGGCGACGATCCTCGCTCAGCCAGCCTCGACCCGGAGCGGGCCCTGCTTCACCAAGCCTGAGTTCACCCTCGGGTCGCGTCGTCTGGCGGCCGATGCCGAGGAGCATCCGAAGTGGGATTTCGCCCACATGAATGCGGCCTATGGGCGCGAGGTGTTGAAGGCGTTTTTCGCCGCCGTCGAAAGCAATCCTCCGCTGCGCGCCGCTGCCGTCTGAACGGGGCCGTGTCGTCGATCTACTGTCCGGACCAGACCGCGAGTTCGTATCCGCTCGGGTCGGCGAAGTGGAAGCGCCGGCCACCGGGAAACGCGAAGATCGGACGCAGGATGGCGCCGCCGGCAGCCTCGACGCTGGCTTGCGTGGCCTCGAGGTCGGCGGCGTAGAGAATGACAAGGGGCCCGCCGTGGCTGACCGGGGCGAGCGTGGTGAAGCCGCCGCTCAGGTTGCCGTCGCTGAATTCGCAATATTGCGGTCCGTAGTCGGTGAACGTCCAGCCGAAGGCCGTGCCGTAGAAGGCTTTCATCGCGCCGATGTCGGCGACGGCAAATTCGATGTAGTCGATGCGGTCGTCCTTGTGGGGCATGGGCTCATCCATTGGCGTCCTGCCGTTCCAGGAGAGACTTCAGGGTCTGAAGATCGTTGAGGACCGCATTGGCGTCGGCGGCGAAGTCGGTGTCGCTCATGCCCGGAACCTGCAGCAAGGTGAACATCACCTCGGCGCCGGAGCCATTCGGAGTGACGCGGAAGGCATTGTATACCGCAGGTCCCGCTTCCGGGGTCACGATGTGATCGATGATGCCGAGGTTGTTGGCGGATACGAAGCGGACGCGCACGTCGCCAAGCGGCCCATGAGCAATCCAGTCGTCGCCCTCCCGCTCGAGTCCCGTGGCGAGCCCCGCCGCCCATCGCGGCATGTTCTCCGGCCTCGAGGCAAAGTCGTACACACTGCGCCAGTCCCGTTCGATGGTGACATGGACGATGCGTGCGGGATAGGTGGTCATCGCAAACTCCCGTTTAGCCGATCAGCTATCGGTCGGTCGTTGCTGCAGGCATTGCCTGGTTCCCCTCCCGCCGGCTGCTCGCCCAGATGTCGTCTTCGATCTTGCCCTTGAGTTCGGGATACTGCGACACATCGAATTCCGGCACAAGCCCGCCTTTCTTCTGCGCGAAGTAATCCTGCGTCAGCTTGGCGATGGTCCCGGACATGAGCACGATGGCGATGAGGTTGATCGTTGCCATCAGGCCCATCGAAGCATCCGCCGTATTGAAGACGGTGATGGTGCTCTGGACTGCCCCCCAGAGCACCATCACGAGCACGGCGCAGCGCATGATGAACAGGCCCGTCCGGTTTGCGACCCCGAGATAGGTGAGGGCGCTTTCCGCATAGGAATAGTTGCCGATGATCGAGGTGAAGGCGAAACACAGGATCGCGATCGCGATGAAGTAGGGGCCTGCAGCGCCGATATGGGCGGACATGGCGGCCTGCGTCAGCTTGGTCCCGGTCAGGCCGCTGCCGGGCACCAGCGTATCGGACAGCAGGATGATGACCGAGGTCGCGGTGCAGATCAGGATCGTGTCGATGAAGACGCCGAGCGCCTGGACGAAGCCTTGCGAGGCCGGATGATGCGGGATCGGGGTCGCGACCGCCGCGATGTTCGGCGCCGAGCCCATGCCGGCCTCGTTCGAGAACAGTCCGCGCTTCACGCCGTTCATCATTGCCGCCATGGCGCCGCCTGCCACGCCACCGGCGGCTTCCTGCAGGCCGAACGCGCTCAGGACGATGTGGCCGATGACACCAGGCACGGCGGTTGCGTGGATGATCAGCACGTAGATCGCCACCAGCAGATAGGCGATGGCCATGAAGGGAACGATGACCTCGGCGACCCGGGCGATCTGCCTGATGCCGCCGAAGATCACCGCGCCGGAGAGGATCGCGATGACGATGCCGACGCTGAGCTGCGATACGTCGAAGGCGCCGTGCATCGCTTCGGCGATCGAATTGGCCTGCACGGCGTTGAAGACGAGGCCGAAGGAGAGGATCAGGCAGATCGAGAACAGCGTCGCCGCCCACGGCGCGCCGAGACCGCTTGCGATATAGAATGCCGGTCCGCCGCGATACTGGCCCTCGTCGTTGCGCACCTTGTAGAGCTGGGCAAGCGAGCTCTCGGCATAGGCGGTCGCCATGCCGACGAGGGCAACCATCCACATCCAAAATGTCGCACCCGGACCACCGAGATAGAGCGCCACCGCGACCCCCGCGAGGTTGCCGGTGCCGACGCGCGAGGCGAGGCTGACGGTCAGAGCCTGGAAGGGGGTGATGCCTGCCTGTTCCTGGCTCGAACCGGAGCTCAGTACCCGGAACATCTCGCCAAAGTGCCTGATCTGGATGAATTTGAGCCTGATCGTGAAGAAAATGCCGACCGCGAGCAGGCCGTAAACCAAAACGTAACTCCAGAAGATCGTATTCAGGAAGTCGATAATGACGCCCATCGCTCCGTTTCCTTCCTCTGCATCCGGTTGGCGGAGTGGCGGTTTCGGGGGGCTGCAGCGGCCCTGTCCGGGTGGGCTCGGCAACGCCAAACTTGACACAGATCAACGCCGAACTATCGCTTGTTGTGCAATTTATCATTGCGAGTGAATGAACACGACGGGAAATAACCAAGCCATGTCTGCCCAAGCCGATGAAGTCTCCCCAGATGTGGAGCGCCTTGAAGCCGAACCCGTAAATTCCGCGAAGATCCGCCAGCCGCTCTACGAAGCGCGCAAGAAGATATTCCCGAAGCGGGCGGAAGGGCGCTTCCGGCAGTTCAAGTGGCTGGTGATGCTCATCACCCTCGGTATCTACTATCTAACGCCCTGGATTCGCTGGGATCGTGGTCCGTTCGCTCCCGACCAGGCGGTGCTCGTCGACCTCGCCAGCCGTCGCTTCTATTTCTTCTTCATCGAAATCTGGCCGCAGGAGTTCATCTTCGTCGCCGGGCTTCTGGTCATGGCCGGCTTCGGCCTGTTTCTGATTACCGCCGCCGTGGGCCGCGCCTGGTGCGGCTATACCTGTCCTCAGACCGTGTGGGTCGACCTCTTCCTCGTGGTCGAACGGGCGATCGAGGGCGATCGCAACGCCCGGATGAAACTCGACGCCGGTCCGTGGACGTTCGACAAGGTCTGGAAGCGGGTGGTGAAGCACTCCATCTGGCTGGCGATCGCGGTCGCCACCGGCGGTGCCTGGATCTTCTACTTCGCCGACGCTCCGACGCTCGGCTTCGAGTTCGTCACCGGGGAGGCCGCTGCCGTCGCCTATATTACCGTGGCGATCCTGACTGCGACGACCTACGTCTTCGGCGGCCTGATGCGCGAGCAGGTCTGCACCTACATGTGTCCGTGGCCGCGTATCCAGGCGGCGATGCTCGATGAGAATTCGCTCGTCGTCACCTACAACGACTGGCGCGGCGAGCCGCGTTCGCGCCACGCCAAGAAGGCTGCCGCCGCTGGCCAGCCGGTGGGCGATTGCGTCGACTGCAATGCCTGCGTCGCCGTCTGTCCCATGGGCATCGACATCCGCGACGGTCAGCAGCTCGAATGCATCACCTGTGCGCTCTGCATCGATGCCTGCGACGGCGTCATGGAAAAGCTCGGCAAGGAGCGGGGCCTGATCGCCTATGCGACGCTCAGCGAATACGAATCGAACATGGCGCTGGCGACGAACAACGGCGCAACCGGCATCGTTTCGGCCAATGTCCGCAATCCGGACGGCAACTTCTCCGACAGGATCAAGCATTTCGACTGGCGTGTCATCTTCCGGCCGCGGACCCTGTTCTACATGGGGATCTGGTCGCTCGTCGGGATCGGCCTGCTGGTAGCGCTGCTTTCGCGCGACCGCCTGGAGGTCAACGTCATTCACGACCGCAATCCGCAATACGTGCTGGAATCTGACGGTTCGATCCGCAACGGTTTCACCGTCCGGCTGCTCAACATGGTGCCGGAGCCGCGGACCATCATGCTGTCGCTCGAGGGCCTGCCTGAAGGCACCATGAAGATCTCGGGCATTTCGGATCGGCCGGACCGGCTGTTCGTCGTCCCGGTCGAACCGGACAAGGCCAATGCGCTGCGCGTTTTCGTTACCGTGCCGCCCGACGCCATTGCCGGGGAGGCAACCGAATTTTACTTTGTCGCCGAAGACCGTTCCAGCCATGAGCGGGATGTCTACAAGGCCGTATTCAACGCACCGGGAGCCAAGAAGTGAAACCTGTCCAGGACCAGCAGTCCACGTTCCGATTTACCGGCTGGCACATGCTCGGGGTGATGGTGCTGTTTTTCGGTACGATCATCACCGTCAACCTCATCATGGCCTGGAACGCGTCGCGCAGCTGGAGCGGGCTGGTGGTGAAGAACACCTATGTCGCCAGCCAGCAGTTCAACGCCAAGGCAGCAGCCGCCAAGGCGATGGCTGCGACCGGCATCAAGGGCGAGCTTGCCGTCGAGGGCCGCTCGATCCGCTATGCGCTCAGCCATCCCGAGACCGGCCCGGTCGCGGTCGATGACGTGACAGTGCGTTTCCGCCGTCCCGTCGGCGAGCACCAGGATTTCGCCGTCACCCTGCTGCCGCAGGGACCGGGCGTGTTTGCCGCCGAGCATGACATTCTCGACGGACAGTGGATCGTCGAAACGACCTCGACGCGCGGCGGCGAAATCATCATGCATGAAGCCGAACGCATCCACGCCAAGGGGGGAAGCAAATGAGCTGCTGTGCCGCAGGTTCGGAAGGTGCGCTCGACATCGAGCGCATGCAGCATCGGCTTGCCTCGTCGGAGGAACTGTGGCTTGCCAGCCGCGACCTCGGCGAGGGCCTGCGGCAGACCGAACTCAGTGTTCCCGGCGTTCACTGCGGCACTTGCATCACCACCATCGAATCGGCGCTGAAGGCGCGACCGGAAGTCGAGCGGGCACGCGTCAACCTGTCGTCCAAGCGCGTTTCCTTCGTCTGGAAGGAGGCGGTCGACGGCGTGCGCACCGACCCGAGTGAGCTGGTCGGCGCGATTGCGGCGACCGGCTACGAGGCTCATCTCTTCGGCAATGCCGGCGAGGCGAGCGACGAATTGCGCAACCAGTTGATCCGCGCGGTTGCCGTTTCCGGCTTCGCCTCCGTCAACATCATGCTGCTGTCGATCTCGGTCTGGTCCGGGGCGGAAGCATCGACCCGCGACCTCTTCCACTGGATTTCGGCGCTGATCGCCGCACCTGCGCTGATCTATGCCGGCCGCTTCTTCTATCAGTCGGCCTGGCATGCGGTCAGGCACGGTCATACCAACATGGACGTGCCGATCGCGCTCGCCATCACGCTTTCCTATGCGGTCTCGCTTTGGGAGACCATTCATCACGGCCAGCATGCCTGGTTCGACGCGACCGTGTCGCTGCTCTTCTTCCTGCTGATCGGCCGCACCCTCGACCACGTCATGCGTGACCGCGCCCGTTCCGCGATAACGGGCCTTGCCCGTTTGTCGCCGCGTGGCGCCATGGTGCTGATCGGCGACAGCGGTCGCGAATACCGTCCGGTCGAGGACATTCGTGTCGGCGACCGCATCGCAATTGCCGCCGGTGAACGCATCCCGGTTGACGGCAGGGTGCTGAGCGGTTCGAGCGACATCGACGTCTCGATCGTCAATGGCGAAAGCGCGCCGCGCGCCGTCAATCCGGGCGACAGTCTCCAGGCTGGAACACTGAGTCTCACCGGCTCGCTCGTGCTCGAGGCGACGGCTGCCGCGCGTGATTCCTTCCTCGCCGAGATCATCGGGCTGATGGAAGCGGCCGAAGGCGGCAGGGCGCGCTATCGCCGCATCGCCGACCGCGCCGCGCAATACTATTCGCCTGTGGTCCACCTGCTTGCGCTGCTGACGTTCCTTGGCTGGGGCTTCTTCGGCGGTGACTGGAAGCAGGCGCTGCTGATCGCCATCGCGGTGCTGATCATCACCTGCCCGTGCGCGCTCGGTCTGGCCGTTCCTGTCGTCCAGGTGGTCGCCGCCGGGCGGCTGTTCCAGAACGGCATCATGGTCAAGGACGGATCGGCGATGGAACGGCTTGCGGAGATCGATTCCGTCGTCTTCGACAAGACCGGAACGCTGACGGTCGGCCGCCCCCGGCTGATCAACCGCGCGGAAGTCGACGAACGGAGCCTTGCGATCGCCGCCGCTCTCGGCAGTCATTCGCGCCATCCGCTGTCGGCGGCGCTTGCCCAGACCTCTACGGCGGCAGCGTCGATGTTCGAGGCGGTGCGCGAACTTCCGGGCGCCGGGCTCGAGGCGGAAACCGCCGAGGGCACCTACCGGCTCGGCAGCCGCCGCTTCGCCTGCGCGGACGATGCCGACAATGCAGAAGCGGCGGGTGGATCCGAAGTCGTGCTGTCGCTCGACGGGCGCGCGTTGCAGACCTTCCGCTTCGAGGACATGCTTCGGCCGGGTGCTGCGAGCACGATCTCCGAGCTTGCGGAAAAGGGCTTCGACAGCACGATCCTTTCGGGAGACCGCGAGCCGGTCGTTGCCGCGCTCGCGAGGCGTTTGGGGATCGCCACCTGGCGGTCGGAACTCAGTCCGCGCGACAAGGCCGAAAGCTGCGGCCCAATGGCTGCGGCCGGAAAGCGGGTGCTGATGGTCGGCGACGGCATCAACGATGCCCCGGCGCTGGCTGCCGCGCATGTCTCCATGGCGCCGGCGACCGCCGCCGACATCGGCCGGCAGGCTGCGGATTTCGTGTTCATGCGCGACAGTCTCGCCGCCGTTCCGTTTGCCATCGATACCTCGCGCAAGGCCGGACGCCTGATCCGCGAGAATTTCGCGCTTGCCATCGGTTACAACGTGATTGCGGTGCCGATCGCCGTCGCCGGCTACGTGACGCCGCTGATTGCCGCGATCGCCATGTCCACGTCGTCGATCATCGTCGTCGCCAATGCCCTGCGCCTCAACTGGATGGCGCGGGCCGAGCCCGACGACGAAGCGACCGCCGGCGTGAATGTTGCCAAGGAGGCCCGCCTGGCATGAATACCCTCGTTTTCCTGATCCCGATCGCCCTGTTCCTTGGTGGAATGGGCCTTGTCGCCTTCCTCTGGTCGCTGAAGAGCGGCCAGTACGAGGATCTCGACGGTGCCGCATGGCGCGCCCTCGACGACGACGACGATCGCCCCGCCAGGTAGCCCGCTGCTGCCCGCGCCCGGACCGGGTCCGGCTGCAGGGCGGAATTGATTTTCCCCTATCCGGACCTGATGAACCCGGCTTGTGCTTGCCCTCGTGCCGATTGGGTGCGAAAACGTTCTCCCAATCAATGTGCAGGAGAAACAGGCGTGGAACAGGCAGAAATTGGATTGATCGGCCTTGGGGTCATGGGATCAAACCTGGCGCTGAATATCGCCGAGAAGGGAAACAGGATCGCGGTTTTCAACCGTACCGTCGAGCGCACCGACCGGTTCTTCGCCGAAGCCGGCGACCTGCAGGACCGGATCGTTCCCTGCCATACGATCGAGGAATTCGTCGCGGCCATCCGGCCGCCGCGCCCCATCATCATCATGATCAAGGCCGGGGAGGCGGTAGACGAGCAGATCGAGCACCTGCGTCCCTATCTCGAGGCCGGCGACATCATGATCGATGCCGGCAACGCCAATTTCCGTGACACGATCGCGCGTTTCGACCGCCTAAAGGGGACGGGCCTGACCTTCATAGGCATGGGCGTTTCCGGCGGCGAGGAGGGCGCGCGCCACGGTCCGTCGATCATGGTCGGCGGCACGGAGGAATCCTATCGGCGGGTGGAGAAGGTGCTGACCTCGATCGCCGCGAAATACAAGGGCGACCCCTGCTGCGCCTGGCTCGGCACCGACGGCGCCGGCCATTTCGTCAAGACGATCCACAACGGCATCGAATATGCCGACATGCAGATGATCGCCGAGATCTACGGCATCCTGCGCGACGGCTTCGGCAAGACCGCACCGGAGATGGCCGCGATCTTCGGCGGCTGGAACAAGGGACGGCTGAACTCCTACCTGATCGAGATCACCGAGACGGTGCTCTCGACCACGGACCCGATTTCCGGCCGGCCAATCGTCGACGTCATTCTCGACAAGGCCGGGCAGAAGGGCACCGGCAAGTGGTCGGCGATCGAGGCGCAGAACATGGGCGTGCCCGCAACCGCCATCGAGGCGGCGGTCGCCGCGCGCAGCCTGTCGTCGATGAAGGCGCAGCGCGAGGCCGCCGAGGCGATCTTCGGCAAGACGCCGGTCGCATTCCCGGTTGCCTATGGGCAGGACCTGCTGAACGACCTCGAACTGGCGTTGTTCGCCGCCAAGATCGGCGCCTATGCACAGGGCTTTGCGGTGATGGCGGAAGCCTCCCGCGAATACAACTGGTCGCTGCCGATGCCGACCATCGCAAAGATCTGGCGGGCGGGCTGCATCATCCGCTCGCAGTTCCTCGACGAGATCGCCTCGGCCTTTACCGCCGCTCCCGATGCAGCCAACCTGATCGTCACGCCGGCATTTTCGGCAATGGTCAAGGAATCGATCCCGGCGCTGCGCCGGATCGTGGCGGCTGCGGTGTCGGCCGGGCTTCCGGTCCCGGCACTCGCATCGGCGCTGACCTATTTCGATGCCTATCGCCAGGGCCGCGGCACCGCCAACCTGATCCAGGCTCAGCGCGATTTCTTCGGTGCGCACGGCTTCGACCGCATCGATGGCGTCGATGTCCACCATGGCCCCTGGGGGAGCGGCGAGGGCGCGGCCTGAATTGCCCGCCTGCCTGGTCCGGCTTTCAGCCTGAGAGTTTTGACCCGCCGGCTTTCCGGCGGGTTTTTCATGGCGAAGGATCTTCCCATTCGGGTTGGCTGAGGCTCTGCAGTTCTTCCGCGGCAGCGCCGTCGATCCGGGCAACGAGCGCGCGCGCCAGCGCCCGGCCGGCCTGCGGCACGTCCTCGCGGGCGGCAATCACGTCAGGGACCACCCAGTTCAGGATGTCGGCGGACTGCTTGGCGACCATGTCGACGTCGCGCCCGAGCCGGCGACCGGCGTCTTCGATGCCGGCGCGGGCGGCGATGGCGGCGCTGGCGGCCAGCGAGATGATGCCATCGGGCGCTTGCGGCCCACGCATGAGCGTGGCCAGGCTGTCGCGGATTTCTGCAAGCGGCGTATCGATGGTGACGGGCAGGGGAATTTCCCTTGCGCCGAAGTCGCCAAGCGCCTTTTCGAAGCCCGACCGGGTGTGGGCGTGAAAGGTGAGCGTCGGCGGCGGCTGCAGCAGGGCGATCCGCCGCCGGCCGCGTGCCGCCAGTCTCTCGACAGCACCATAGGCATAGGCCTCGTTATCGAAATCATGGAAGGGATGGATGATCCCCATCGCCGTGCGGCCGTGGGTGACGAATGGCAGGCCGCTCCCGGTCAGCAGCCGGACCCGCTCGTCTTCCGGTTCGGTCCGCGAAATGATGACGCCGTCGGCCGATCCGGTGTCGAGGATGTAGCGGATCGGCTGCAACGGATCGTCGCCATGGGAATGCGGTGTCACCACCAGGTGATAGGGCGTGCCGGCGAGCCCCTGCGAGATGCCGTGCAGCATCTGGCTGGTGAAGCCCATGATCTCTTCGTTGATGCCGAGCACCAGCGCGATGACGTTGGTCTTGCCGGTGCGCAACCTGACGCCGGCGCGGTCCGGCTGGTAGCCGATCTGGCGGGCGATGGTGCGCACCCGCTCCTTGGTCTCGGCGCCGATGTCGGGCGCATCCTTCAATGCCCGCGAGACGGTAGTGACGCCGAGGCCGGTCATGGCGGCGATCGTCTTCAGGGTCGGCCGTTGCCGCGGTTTTGCCCAGTTGCCTGTCTCCGGGGTCCCGTCTGCGCTATCCATCCCCGCCTCGCTGTTGGCTTCCTGTCTACGGCATATAAGCTCATCCGGTACCGCGCAAGCATTGCCGCCACGGGCAAGGGGACCTGACGCGCATGTTGCGACCTTGCCCAAGGGCGGGACGAGGAGTATCGAAGTCGCTCAAGCCTGTTGAGGGAGAAACAATATGGCGTGGCAACCGGCGGAAAATCGCTATGAAAAGATGAAGTACAATCGCTGCGGACGCTCGGGGCTGAAGCTGCCGGCGGTCTCGCTTGGCCTGTGGCACAATTTCGGCGACGACACGCCGCATGAGCGCAAGCAGCAGATCTGCCGCACCGCCTTCGATCTCGGCATCACCCATTTCGACCTCGCCAACAACTACGGCCCGCCGCCCGGCAGCGCGGAGGTCGCTTTCGGCGAAATTCTGCGGACCGACTTCGCCGGGCTTCGCGACGAGATGATCATTTCCTCGAAGGCCGGCTATGACATGTGGCCCGGGCCCTATGGCGAGTGGGGCAGCCGCAAGTACCTGATCGCCTCCTGCGACCAGAGCCTCGGGCGCATGGGGCTCGACTATGTCGATATCTTCTATTCCCATCGCTTCGACCCGGATACGCCGCTCGAGGAGACATGCGGTGCGCTCGACCACATCGTACGTTCCGGGCGTGCGCTCTATATCGGCATTTCCTCTTACAATTCGCAGCGCACCCGCGAAGCGGCGGAAACCCTGCAGGCGCTGGGGACGCCGCTCATCATCCACCAGCCGAGCTACTCGCTGATCAACCGTTGGGTCGAGGACGACAAGCTGCTCGATACGCTCGACGAACTCGGCGTCGGCTCGATCGTCTTCTCGCCGCTGGCTCAGGGCATGCTGACCTCGAAGTATCTCGAAGGCGTGCCGGCCGACAGTCGCGCGGCCCAGAACCATTTCCTCAAGCGCCGTTTCCTCAGCGACAAGACGCTCGCCAACATCAAGGCGCTGAACGACATCGCCGCCCGGCGCGGCCAGACGCTGGCGCAGATGGCGATCGCCTGGGTGTTGCGAGGCGGGCGGGTTACCTCGGCGCTCATCGGCGCAAGCCGGCCGGAGCAGGTCGTCGATTGCGTCACCGCACTGGACAATCCCGATTTCAGCTCGGCGGAACTGGCCGAGATCGACACTTATGCCCGCGAAGCGGACATCAATCTCTGGGCAAGCTCGGCCGAGCGCAATTGACGAGTGCGGCCAGCCCCCGTGAGCCACGGCAAATTTCCGAGGCCCCGGGGCTGGTTTGGCTTGACGATGGCAGCGGGAGCATGCATCGTCCGACCGATCTCTTTCCGGTGGGGACATACGCCGGATTTTCGTGGATACGCAGACTTCTGTCTGCACATTCCCGGGGATCGACCGTAGTGGCGGTGGTTGACGGACTGGAGGCGACCGCATCTTACGGGTGGCTGCAGCGGCTCGACCAGCCGTTGCAGCCACACTTCTTCGGCGACTGCCAAAACTCATCCAGATTGTGAGAAAAACGTTCCAACTGCCGGCTATTTCACGGGGTGGCGGAAGCAGGCCGTGGCATTGTCCCGACCTGCTGCGGCAAAATCAGTAGTAGTTGGCGTAGCGGATGCCCTGCTTGACCTCGTAGATCGCCGAGGCGATCAGCCTGCGGGCCTTGACGCGGTGGCCGCCCTTGTCGGCAGTGGCGCGCGAGAGGAAATAGTCGGCATCCTGCAGGCGGCGCAGCGCCTCTTCCATGTTGGGCTGCCGGGCGGCAACCGCAGCCGTGACACCGACGCCGGTGGCAAGGCCGACGGCCAGCGAGACGGCGACGAGGGTGCGCGGAGAAAATGCGGAGAGCTTCATGCGGAGTAACCTTTCGTGATTCGCAAGCTGCAGCAACAGCTAGTCTTGTCGGCTTCCACCCGTCAACTACCCTTAAATCGGGGTTTTCCTGGTTCTTCCGTCACGTTTTCGCCGTAATTCGAGGCCGGCGGCGGGAAATACTTGTGTTCCCGCCCGCGGCTCCCCCGCATTCCCTTGCACGGCTGCGCCTGATGCTCCGGATTCTGGTCTACTGCTGCCTGCCCAGGCAGTCCTGCAATGATCCGGTCATGGCCCGCATCAGGTCGAAGTAGAGTTCCGGACCTTCGGCAAGCGTCGCACCTTCGGGATCGAGCGTGCCCGCCTTCGCCGACGTGCCCTCGGTGACGACCTTCACCAGCTTCGGCTCGAACTGCGGCTCGGCAAAGACGCAGGTGGCGCCGAGGTCGCCGACCTTCTTGTGGATCTCCGAGATCCGGTCGGCGCCGGGAACGGTTTCCGGGCTGACGGTGATCGAGCCGGCCACCTTCATCCCGTAGTGCTTCTCGAAATACTGGTAGGCATCGTGAAAGACGACGAAGGGCTTGTCCTTTACCGGGGCGATGGCGGTCCTGATCTCCTGGTCGAGCGCATCGAGCCGTGCCTCGAGCTTGGTGGCGTTCTCCTGATAGCGGGCGGCATTGGCCGGGTCGGCGGCGGCGAGAGCACGGGCGATTTCGGCCGTCAGCGCCTTGGCGTTCGTCGGGTCGAGCCAGAGATGCATGTCGAAGCCGGCATGGTCGTGATCGGCGTGCTCGTCGCTTCCATGCACGTGCTCGTCATGCGCATGGCCGTCATCCCTGTGGTCGTCATCCCCGTGATTGTCATGGGCATCGGCATGGTGGTCGCCGTCGTCGCCATGATCGTGCGTCTCGAAGGCGCCGCCTTCGCGGAAGGGAAGCAGTCTGAGGCCCGGCGCCTTGTCGAGTTCGACGACTTCAGCGCCTGATGGGAGTGATTGCAGCGGTTTTGCGAGGAAAGCCTCGAGCCCGGGCCCGGTCCAGAAGACCAGGTCGGCGCTCTGCAGCTTGCGGGCGTTAGACGGCTTCAGCGAGTAGGTGTGGGCGGAAGCACCGCCTTCCACGATCAGCGCCGGCTCGCCGACCCCTTCCATCACCGACGCGACCAGCGAATGCAGCGGCTTGATCGAGACCACGACATCGGGGGCTTCTGCCGCCTGGGCGGCTCCCGCCAGTGCCAGCATGGACGTGGTCAGCATCAGGTTCCGTATCGCATTCATCGCATGTCTCCACTTGAATGGGGTTGTTATGTTATTACATCAATTGCGTTATGCTATAACGTGTGCCATAGCAGGGCGCAACACCGGAACCGAAAAAATGCTCAACGCTCCCGTCCAGACGGCGCCGCCGCTGGTTTCCCTTGAAAATGTCGGCGTCCGCCGCAATGGCCGCTGGCTGGTGCGCGGCATCGATTTTTCCGTCCGCCGCGGCGAGATCGTCACCCTGATCGGCCCGAACGGCTCGGGCAAGTCGACGAGCGCCAAGGCCGCGATCGGCGTGCTGAAGCCGGACGAGGGCAGGGTAGAGCGCATCCCCGGCCTCAAGGTCGGCTATGTCCCGCAAAAGCTTTCCGTCGACTGGACGATGCCGCTGAGCGTCCGGCGGCTGATGACACTGACCGGTCCGTTGCCCGAGCGCGAGATCGACGCCGCGCTTGCCGCCGTCGGCATGTCGGCGCTTGCCGGCGCCGAGGTGCAACACCTCTCCGGCGGTGAATTCCAGCGTGCGCTGCTTGCCCGCGCCATCGCCCGCAAGCCCGATTTGCTGGTTCTCGACGAGCCGGTGCAGGGCGTCGATTTTTCCGGCGAACTGGCGCTCTATGACCTGATCAAGCAGATCCGCAACTCCACCGGCTGCGGCATCCTGCTGATCTCCCACGACCTGCACGTGGTCATGGCCGACACCGATACCGTCATCTGCCTCAATGGCCACGTCTGCTGCCGCGGCACGCCGCAGGCGGTCAGCCAGAGCCCGGAATACATGCGTCTCTTCGGCGCCCGCGCTGCCCAGACCATTGCCGTCTACAGCCATCACCACGACCACACCCATCTGCCGGACGGCCGCGTCCTGCATGCCGACGGCAGCATCACCGACCATTGCCACCCCGAGGACGGACATCATCACGGCGGCGAAGACGCCTCCGGTAGCGGCGGCGCGGTAGCGTTGCTCTCCCATGACGGGCATGGGCCGGACTGCGGCTGCGGCCACGATCACGCGCATGACCATGGGCACGGACACGGACATGGCCACGGACATGGCCACGGCGTGGGCGCGGCCGAGGAGACCACCGATCTGCCACGCGGAGACAATGGCCGTGCTTGACGATTTCTTCATTCGCGCCCTTGCCGCCGGCGTCGGCCTGGCGCTGACCACCGGCCCGCTCGGCTGCTTCATCATCTGGCGGCGGATGGCCTATTTCGGCGATACCATGGCCCATTCGGCTCTGCTCGGCGTGGCGCTGTCGCTGCTTCTCGATCTCAACCTGATGCTGGCGGTGTTCATCGTCGCGGCGGGGGTGTCGCTGCTGCTCCTTCTGCTGCAGCGCCGTCAGGGGCTATCGGCCGATGCCCTGCTCGGCATTCTCTCCCATGCCACGCTTGCCATCGGGCTGGTGATGGTCGCCTTCATGACCTGGGTCCGCATCGACCTGGTGGCCTTCCTGTTCGGTGACATTCTCGCCGTGACCCGGTCCGACATCGATCTCATCTGGGGTGGCGGCGTGCTGGTGCTCTTCGCTATCGTCTATCTCTGGCGGCCGCTGCTGGCATCGACGGTCAATCCCGAGCTGGCCGAGGCCGAGGGCCTGAAGCCCGAGCGGGCGCGCCTCTGCTTCATGCTGCTGATGGCGGTGGTGATCGCGATCGCCATGAAGATCGTCGGCATCCTGCTGATCACGGCGCTGCTGATCATTCCGGCTGCGACCGCGCGACGGTTCTCCTCGACCCCGGAAATGATGGCGGTGCTAGCCTCGGTAATCGGTGCGCTTGCAGTGGTCGGCGGCCTGTTCGGCTCGCTGCACTACGATACTCCGTCGGGCCCGTCGATTGTCGTTGCGGCGCTGGTTCTCTTCCTGGCCTGTTTGCTGCCCTTCGGGCGCAAGCAGGCTGATGCCCGCTCACAAGCTGAAGGATAATGCCCATGAACAGACCGCAACTGACCAGGAACCAGTCACTGGTGTTCGATCTGCTGAGCAAGTCCGAAGCGCCGATGAGCGCCTACACGATCCTCGACAAGCTGCGCGACCATGGCTTCCGAGCCCCGTTGCAGGTCTACAGGGCGCTCGACAAGCTGCTGGAGGCGGGAATGGTGCACCGCCTCGAGAGCATCAATTCCTTCGTCGCCTGCGCTCACCCGCAGCAAAACTGCTGCGGTCATGGCGGCCACGGCATCGTCGCCTTTGCGATCTGCAACAGTTGCGGGCGCGTCACCGAGTTTCACGATCACGAACTCGACAACCGTCTGGCGAACTGGGGCGAACGCCAGCATTTCAAGCCGGAAAAGACCACGATCGAGATCCGCGGGCTTTGTGGGGCCTGCGCCTGATCAACTCCGGTCAGAGCGGCGTCAGTTCGGCGGCAAAACGTTTCCAGTTGGCGACATAGTGCTCTGCCGAGCGGCGCAGGCCTTCGATGGCCTTGTCGTCGAGGGTGCGGATGGCGCGGGCCGGTGAACCGACGATCAGCGAGTTGTCGGGAAATTCCTTGCCTTCGGTGACGAGCGCATTGGCGCCGACCAGGCAGTTCCTGCCGATCCTCGCGCCGTTGAGAACGGTCGCGCCCATGCCGATCAGCGAATTGTCGCCGATGGTGCAGCCATGCACGATGGCGTGATGGCCGATGGTGCAGCCTTCGCCGATCGTCACCGGAAAGCCCGGGTCGACATGGACCATCACCCCTTCCTGGATGTTGCTGCCGGCGCCGACGCAGATCGGTTCACTGTCGCCGCGCAGCGTCACGCCGAACCAGACGCCGACGTCGTCGCCAAGCTCCACCTGGCCGATGACATTGGCATCGGGGGCGATCCAGTGGCGATCGGGGGCAGGGGTTTTCGGGGTGAGCTTTCCAAGGGCGTAGAGCGGCATGAACTTCCTCCGGCATGCGATGCGTTGCCTGCGAGCCTATCACCGATTCGCATGGCGGCGGGAACCGTCTTTCTGTCCTTGCGAATATGGTGTCGCCGGGGATCTTGGTCTTGGCTGGCGAGAGGTCTTCCACAGTGTATCTTTGCCGAACACGACATCTGACAATGTCGTTGTCATGGTTGTCTCATAATGAGACGAAATTTGTCGAGAAAAGATTCCAAATTAAAGTCTCGTTATTCTTGGCTCATTTTTATCGTCGCGCCCCGTTTTGTTGATGTATTCTTACTTTTCGATTTGTTTGTAAGGGCATATTCCTCCCTTCGGGACTTGGTTGAATTTTGGTGTCAAGTTCGCGATTTCCACCTTTTCAGGGCGCCGGCATATTTTATGTCTTGTGAATAAGTGTTATGCGGCAAGCCTATTTAGAACTTTCATCTTTTATCAGGTCGAAGCGGGAATTCGGGTCAAAGCACGAATAGCCAATGTGGGCCGTCGCTTTGAGAAAACGGGGGGAGCCAGAAATTATGCCACAGGTGACGCTGACATTCGACGATACAAGCAAGATCGTTGATGGGACCGCCGGATCCGGGGACAATTCGCTTCAATACGGTGATTATGTCTTCACGATCAACGCGCAGGGTAGCTGGACGGCGAATTTCAGTGGCGGCCGCTTCAATTTCCAGGAAGACGCATCGGTCGGTGGCGAGAATTTCACGATCTCCGTGACCAGCGCCAGCGGTGCCTCGTTCGGTTTCTACAACTACCAGATCAGTGTCGACGGCAGTCCCCAAATCCAAAATGGTTGGAGCGCTAGCGTCAACGTGGGCAATACGAATTGGCCAGACAACAATGTGCACGGAGATGGCGTCGGTCCGTACTATTACCGGTCGATGTTCCTGAACCCTGGGGATATCCCGGCGCTCGTCTACTCCTCGTCGCTCAATATTTTTGATTCGGATTTCCCGGGATCGACGACGTCGGGAAGCATGACGCTATGGCTGGACAACATCACGATCGACTATGTGGCAGCCGCCCCGAAGGTTACGAACGTCTCTTCCTCAAGCGCGAATGGAACCTACAAGGTCGGCGACACCATCTCCGTAACGGTCACCTTCAATCAGGATGTGACCGTTACGGGGTCGCCGCAATTGACGCTGGAGACGGGGGCGACGGATCGGGTAGTGAACTATACGTCCGGCAGCGGGACCAACACGCTTACATTCGCGTACACGGTTCAGGCAGGAGACATATCGGCCGATCTGAGCTACGTATCCAGCAGCGCGCTTTCGCTCAACAGCGGCACGATTAAGAATGCAGACGGCTCCAATGCCGTATTGACCTTGCCGGGGGCAGGTTCCGGCACTTCGCTTAGTGGCAACAAGGACATTGTCGTCGACGGCGTGGCCCCGACGGCCAGCATCGTCGTTGCGGATGAGGATCTGAAAGCGGGTGAAACCTCGCTGGTGACCATCACCTTCAGCGAAGCGGTCACCGGCTTCGACAACACCGATCTCACCGTCACCAACGGCACGTTGAGCCCCGTGAGCTCCACCGATGGCGGCATCACGTGGACCGCCACGTTCACGCCGACCGCCGGGATTACGGACACCACAAACGTCATTACCCTCGACAATTCCGGAGTGACGGACGCGGCCGGCAATGCCGGGAGCGGCACGACCGATTCCAACAATTTCGGCATCGACACCGTGCGCCCGACGGCCAGCGTCGTCGTTGCGGATACCGCGCTGGCGGCAGGTGAAACCTCGCTGGTGACCATCACC